>NZ_JBJIAJ010000005.1:0-330198 GCF_045310925.1 Mycobacterium sp. SMC-15
CAAGAGCCAGGCACCAGGTGAGAAGAACCCAACCACCGCAACGCGGCACCGTCGAGACTGACACTGAGTGTTTGCACGCGACACGCCGCGGCTTGACGTACAACTGCGCACCTTCGCGCGCGGCCGTTAGTCCTGGTATTCCACCGCGCCGTCGTCGAGCACCACCCGCGGGTTGGCGCCGTCGGGACCGGCCGCCTCGGTGCGGAACACCGCCTTGCCCGGCTCGGTCCGCCAGATCGAGGTGGTCAGCGTCTCCCCCGGGAACACCGGGTCGGTGAACCGCGCCGAGATGGCGCTGACTCGGCTGGCATCGCCGCCACCAAGCTCGGCGACCAGCGCACGACCGGCGAAACCGTAGGTGCACAGCCCGTGCAGGATCGGCTTGGGGAAGCCGGCCAGCGTGGTGGCGAACCACGGGTCGCTGTGCAGTGGATTGCGGTCGCCGGAGAGCCGGTACAGCAGCGCCTGGTCCTCCCGGGTCGCGTACGCGACGCGTGAATCCGGTTGCGTGTCGGGGATTTGCGGCGCGACCGCCCGTTGCCCGGGTTCCCCGCCGAAGCCACCGGCCTTGCGGATGACCAGGGTGGTCAACGTCTCGACGACCAGTTCGGAGGTCTTCGAATCGGTGCCGCGCGCCCGCAGCATCACGACGGCGTTCTTGCCCTCGCCCTTGTCCTGGATGTCGGCCACCTCGGCCACCACCTGCAGGCTTCCGGCGGGCGGCAGCGGCGCGAACAGTCGCACTTCCTGGGAGCCGTGCAGCAGCAGCGCCGGGTTGAACGTGCCGATCTTGCCGACGGCCGCAAAGCCCATGCAGCAGATGACGGCGTAGGTGGGCAACACCTGCTGCGGGGTGTCATGACTGTTCTCGGTGGTGAACGCCAGATCGGCTGTTCCGGCGCCGACCCCGAGCGCGTAGAGCATGGTGTCGCGCTCGGTCCATGCGAACGGCATCGGGTCAGCGGTCGCGCCAATGGCCGTCGGATCCAGTGCCACGGATTCTCCTTCACCAGGGACGAATGGGCCCCCACCATTTCAGCAGAACCGGTCGCGTCAGCGCCATCCACACGGCAGGCTGTCGGCATGGGGAAGCACATCTGGAACCGCACCGGCACGCTGTTCGCACTGCTGGCGGCGGCGCTGGCCGCGGTCCTAGTGCTCAGCGGCTGTTCGGGGACACCGCACCCGCGCAACATCACCCTGACGCTGGTCCGGCACGCGGAATCCGAAGCCAACGCCGCCGGAATCCTCGACACGTCGGTGCCCGGCCCGGGACTGACCGACAAGGGCCGCGTCCAGGCTCAGGAAATCGCAGATCAGCTCTCCCGCGGCCACCACGACGGTGTCTACGCCTCGTCGATGGTGCGCACTCAGCAGACCGCCGCCCCGTTGGCCCGCGAACTCGGACGGCAGGTGCAGATCCTGCCCGGGCTGCGAGAGATCAGCGCCGGTTGGTTCGGCGACAAGCCCCGATCGGTGGCCAATTCGGCGTATTGGCTTGCCCCGCAGGCATGGCTGCACGGTGACCGGACCGCGGCCATCCCCGGCTCGATCGACGGCAACCAGTTCAACGACGAGTTCGGCGCCGCGATCCAGCAGATCTATGACTCCGGCGACACCAACCCGGTGGCGTTCGCACACGGGGCATCGATCGCGACGTGGACCCTGATGAATGTCAAGAACCCCCGCGATGAGCTGTTGATCGACCATCCACTGCCCAACCTCGGCAAGGTGGTGATCACCGGCAACCCGGCCACCGGCTGGAAACTGCTGGATTGGGACGGGATTCGCGCATTCTGACCTCAGGCGCCGATGAGCACGTCTGACGGCTCCGATGCCCCGGCCGGTTTGACCGACACCGGACGCGTGGAGGCGTTCAGCGACGGCGTCTTCGCGATCGCGGTGACCCTGCTGGTGCTCGACCTCAAGGCACCCGAGCACGCCCCCGGTCAGCTGCTGGAGGGACTGATCGGGCAGTGGCCGGCCTACCTCGGCTACCTCGCGTCGTTCGGCTACGTCGCGGTGATCTGGCTCAACCACCACCAGGCGTTCATCGCGATCAAACAGGTCAACAAGGGCGTACACCTGGCCAACATCGCGCTGCTGTGCACCACGGCGCTCATCCCGTTTCCGACCGCGGTGCTCTCCCGCGCGTTCATCGACGGCGCCGATGCTCACGACGCCCGTACCGCCGTGGCCCTGTACGCCGGCATTCTGGCGGCCATGTGCGCCAGTTGGCTGCTGCTGTTCGACCAAGTCGGCCGGTGCCCCGACCGGCTGGCCGCCGACGACGCGGATCCGAGCGTGTTCGCCGCCCAACGGTTTCGGTCGATCACCGGGATCGTCGCCTACCTGGCGGCGGGCGCGATCGGCGTGCTGTGGTCGCCGATGGTCGCACTGGCGGTTTTCGTCGTGATGCCGGCCTTCTACGCGTTCAATATCCCGGGCATCGGACGGCGAGACCCAACTCACCATTGACGTAGCCGAGCCAAGCGACCACCATGACCGCATGCGTTATGTCGTTACCGGCGGTACCGGGTTTATTGGACGGCGAGCGGTGGCCCGAATTCTGGAGCACAGTCCCGATGCGCAGGTGTGGGTGCTGGTGCGCCGCGCGTCGCTGGGCCGCTTCGAAGCCCTGGCCTCTCAGCACGGACAGGCGTGGAACGAGCGGGTGAATCCGCTGGTCGGCGACCTGACGGAAGAGAACCTCGGGTTGACCGACTCGGTGCTCGCCGAACTGGGCGACATTGATCACGTGCTGCACTGTGCGGCCATCTACGACATCACCGCCGGTGCGGCCGAACAGCAAGCAGCCAATGTCGAGGGCACTCGCGCGGTGATCGGGCTGGCGCGACGGCTCGACGCCACCTTGTCGCATGTGTCGTCGATCGCGGTGGCCGGCGACTTCGCCGGCGAGTTCACCGAAGACGACTTCGACATCGGCCAGAAGCTGCCGACCCCGTATCACCAGACCAAGTTCGAGGCCGAAGCGCTGGTGCGCTCGGCACCGGGACTGCGCTACCGGGTATACCGGCCGGCGGTGGTGGTGGGCGATTCCCGCACCGGCGAGATGGACAAGGTCGACGGGCCGTACTACTTCTTTCCGCTGCTGGCCAAGCTGGCGGCGCTGCCCCGGCTCAGCCCGATGGCGGTGCCGGACACCGGACGCACCAACGTCGTTCCGGTCGACTACGTCGTCGATGCGCTGATCGAGTTGATGCACGCCGACGGATATGACGGGCGCACCTTCCACCTCACCGCGCCGCGCTCCATCGGGCTGCCCGACATCTACCGGGCAGTTGCTCGAGAGGCCGGGCTTCCGCCGCTGCGCGCCACGCTGCCCGGGGCCGTGGCGGCCCCGGTGCTCAACGTCCGCGGACGGGCCCGGGTGTGGCGCAACATGATGGCCACCCAGCTGGGTCTTCCCGCCGAGGTGCTCGACCTGGTGAACCTGCGACCGACGTTCGTCGCCGACGCCACCCGCGCGGCGCTGGGTGGCCACGTCCGACTGCCCGAGTTCGCCGACTACGCACCGACGCTGTGGCGGTATTGGACGCAGCATCTGGATCCCGACCGGGCCCGCCGTGACGATCCGGCCGGGCCCCTGGTCGGGCGGCACGTCATCATCACCGGGGCGTCCAGCGGGATCGGCCGGGCCTCGGCGATCGCGGTGGCCGAGCGCGGCGCCACGGTGTTCGCGCTGGCCCGCAGCGCCGGCGCCCTCGACGAGCTGGTGGCCGAGATCCGCGCCGGCGGCGGACAGGCCCACGCGTTCAGCTGCGACGTCACCGATTCGGCGTCGGTCGAGCACACGGTCAAGGACATCCTGGGCCGATTCGGCCACGTCGACTACCTGGTCAACAACGCCGGCCGGTCGATCCGCCGCTCGGTGGTGAACTCCACCGACCGGCTGCACGACTACGAGCGCACGATGGCGGTCAACTACTTCGGAGCGGTGCGCATGGTGCTGGCGCTGCTGCCGCACTGGCGGGAACGCCGGTTCGGGCATGTCGTCAACGTCTCCAGCGTGGGGGTACAGGCGAACAGCCCCAAGTACAGCGCGTACGTGCCCACCAAGGCGGCGCTGGACGCGTTCGCCGACGTGGTGTCGACCGAAACCCTTTCGGACCACATCACGTTCACCACCATCCACATGCCGCTGGTGGCCACCCCGATGATCGCGCCGACCGGAAAACTGGTGCCGATGGGGGCGATCAGCGCCGAACACGCGGCGGCCATGGTGGTGCGCGGCCTGGTCGAGAAGCCGGACCGGATCGACACCCCGTCGGGCACGCTGGGCCAGGCCGGCAACTACTTCACACCCCGACTGTCACGCCGGATCCTGCACCAGCTTTATCTGGGCTATCCGGACTCGGCCGCCGCCCGCGGCGTGGCACCGGCCGAAGCCGTTGCGGCGCACCCGACTCGACGCCGACCGAAGCGGCCGTCGCGGGCGATCCCGCGGGTGCGGGTGCCTCGCCCGGTCAAGCGGGCGGTGCGGTTGGTTCCGGGCGTGCACTGGTGAGCCTGCGCTCGTGACGCTGCCCGTCTTCGCCGACTTCGACACCGGCGTCGACGACGCGGTCGCGCTGGTGTACCTGCTGGCCAGCCCGGATGCCGAACTTGTCGGGATCGCGTCGACCGGCGGAAACGTTGCGGTGCAGCAGGTCTGCCGCAACAATCTGGCGTTGTTGGAACTGTGCGGGACGACCGGAGTCCCGGTGTCGCGGGGCGCCGAGGTGCCGCTGAACGGCCCGGTCCACACCGCGGAGAACATCCACGGGCCGCAGGGGCTGGGGTACGCCGAGTTGCCGCCCGGCACCGGACAGCTCACCGGATACGACGCCGCCGCGGCCTGGGTCGCCGCCGCACGGGAACACCCGGGGCAGCTGATCGGGTTGGCCACCGGCCCGCTGACCAACCTGGCATTGGCACTGCGGACCGAACCCGCACTGCCCACACTGCTGCGTCGGCTGGTGATCATGGGCGGCGCGTTCTCCGGCGAACGGTCCGGCTGGGCCGAGTTCAACATCGGATTCGATCCGGAGGCGGCCGCGCAGGTGTTCACGGCGTGGGGAGCAGTTGCGCCGCAACGGCTCCCGATCGTGTGCGGTCTGGATCTGACCCGGCACATCGCGATTACGCCGGCGATCCTGGCACGGCTGGCCGCACCGGCCGGCAACCCGGCGGTTCGGATGCTCAACGACGCGCTGCGGTTCTATTTCGAGGCACACGAGGCGCGCGGCTACGGCTATCTGGCGTATCTGCACGACCCGCTGGCCGCGGCGGTCGCGCTGGAACCCACGCTGGTGACGACCCGCCCGGCCGCGGTACGGGTCGAGCTTGCGCCCGGAGACACGCGCGGGAGGACGATCCCCGACTGGGATGCCGCACAGCCCAACGCGCTGATCGGGGTGGGCGTCGACCCGGCGGCGTTCTTCGACCGGTTCGTGCAACGGGTCAGCGCATTCGCCGGCGCTCTCCCACCGAACGTGTACTGAGGGCGATCTCGGAGCCGAATTCTCGTCCTGAGTGCACGTTCGGCGCGGGGACGCCGATCGGGCAATTGACCTGGTTCACTCGTACACCCCCTCCAGATACCACCGCCGCAGCCGGTAGCACAGCAGCAGCGCCTGCCCGGGTGCCGCACTTCCCGGCGAGTCCTCCAGCAGCGCCTGAACCCGGGCGGTGCGCCCGGAGCCCGGCCCCTCCCGCTGCGGGTCCCACCACCGTTCGTCGACCGGCCAGGGGCCGGCCCACCAGCGCAGCCGGTCGTCGCGGCCCCGGGCGACCAGCCACGCCGGGTCGGCGGAGAAGAATCCCCGGCCCGTTACCCGGATCGGATTGCGTTCGGCGTCAAGCAGTTCCACCGGGTCGTCGAGCAGTACCGCCGGCGACGGCTCGGGGAGCCGGCCGGGCCACGGCTGGCGTGGGTCGGCCAGCGGCACCGGCTCATCCCCCAGCGGGGTCAAGGTGATGCGCTCTGCGGGACCGCGGCCGCCGGAGAGCACCGGCACCCGCACCGCTTCGGGGCCGAGCAGGCCCTGCACCCGTACCAGGGCACGGCGGGCACGCAGCCGGTCCTCCTCCCCGAGGCCACCCCACAGCGGCAACTGCAGCGCCTCGGTAGCCGAGAGCACCTCCACCGGCTCCAGTCGCAACAGCGTCACCGGACCGGTCGGCCGGTCGGAGCCGACGCGGCTGTTCAGCCAGCCATCCAGCTGCCAACGCACCCGATCCGCGGTGGCGTCCTCGGTCAACGGCTCGGCGCACCGCCACACCCGGGTCAGCTCTTCCCCGGTGTCGGTGACGGCGTGAATGGCCAGCCGGGTGCAGCCGACCCCGGCGGCCATCAGCGTCCGGTGCAGCACCCCGGCCAGCGAGCGGCCGGCGAACGCCGCGGCGTCGACCCGGTCGATCGGCGGATCACAGTGCAGCACGGCCTCGAGATCCGGCGTGGGTTCCCGCCCGGACGGCCCGCGTTCGCGCTCGGCGCGAGCGAACCGGTGCGCGGTGAGCGCGTCGGGGCCGAACCGCGAAGTAACATCCGGGCGGGGTAGCGCCGCGAATTGCCCGATGGTCCGAATACCCAAGCGCCACAACAAATCGACCAGGCCGTCACGCCCCGGCCCGGACAGACTGGGCTCGGCGGCCAGCTGACGGATCGACAGTGCCGACAGGAACCGGGCGTCTCCCCGAGGCGGCACCACGGCGCCGGCACGCGCGGCAAGCACCGCGGTGGAGAGCCCGTCGGCGATCCCGACCTGGCATTCGACGTCGGTCGCGGCTACTGCGTCGACGAGACGTTCGGCGGCTTGCTCCTCGGAGCCGAAGGCCCGTACCGCGCCGCGCACCGACACCACCAGCAGTCCGGGCCGCAACACCTCGGCAGCCGGCATCAGTTCGTCGACCGCAGCCAGAACCGGCTCGAACAGCCGGGCATCACGATCGGTGTCGGCGGCCACCACGTGCAGTGCCGGACAGCGCGCCGCCGCTTCTCGGCGCCGCAGCCCGCGCCGCACCCCCGCCGCACGGGCGCCCGCCGAGCAGGCGATCACCCGGTTGGCGAGGGTGACCGCAATCGGCGCGGTGGCCGGCAACCCCGCCGCGGCCGCCGCGGCAACCGCGGGCCAGTCCATGCACCACAGCGCCAGTACTCGAGAGTCGGCCATGAGAGGACTCGCTACCCGGCCTTGGTTCGCCCGGCCACGCGTCCGGCGGCCCGCACCTCGAGCCGCACCGCGCCGATCCGGCCGAACCCGGCGATGGCGCCGCAGCCCGTCATCTTGTCACCTATGGTCTCGTAGCCGCTCACCCGAGCGTCCAGCTGCAGCGCCGTGCCCTGCCAGGTGCCGCCGGAGACCAGCAGGGCACAGCCCCGCTGGCGGGCGCGGGCCAGCACAACCCGGGTGCGCGCCGGCGGCACCGATCGGCCGCCCAGTCCGAGCACCACCAGATCCATGCCGTCCATCAGCACCGCAGCCACCTCCACCGGGTCGTTGCCCGGGTCGGGAATCACCGCGAGCCGGCTCAGGTCGGCGCCCATCTCGGATGCGGCCAGCAGCCCGAGGTCCGGCTGACCGACGATGGCCGCGTTACCCCCGGCCGCCGTCACCGCGGCCACCATGCTCAGCATCAACGAGCGGGCCCCCGAGAGCACTGCCACCGTGCCGCGCGGCAGTCCGACGGGCAGCACCTCGGCCAGCAGCGACGGGACCGGCAGCACCGAGTCGGCGGCCGGGGCCGCCGAAGAGGTCGCAGCCGACGGCCCGGCCCCCCGCCGGCCCGCACCCACCTTGCCCGCCACCGCCGCCATCTGCCGACGCAGCTGTTCCAGCTGGTCGGCGCGATTTTCTCCGGAGCTATGACGTTGCCCCAAGTCCACTGCCGCCGTCATGATCGCCTCCGGGAAACACTCGAATATGTTCGAAACTATGTTCGATTGACCCGAGTGAACACTCCCCCACCGACAACCGTCAAGCCGGATCTCCCGGCGGCGCATCAACGGCCTCGCGCGCCCCATCAGCACCGCCGCCAAGGCCACCGGCCGCCAGGGTTGGTACATAGTTCAAAATATGTAACACTGTTCCGCATGACCCGATCCGTGGAGTCCGACGCGGCTACCGACGCCCTGCCGCTGGGGCCGCAATCCCTGGTGTGGCGCTACTTCGGCGACAACCGAATGTTCTTGATCGGGCCGCGGCCCGCGGTGCTGCAGAACATGCTCGCCGAACTCGGCCAGGGCGTGCTGGATCACTCGGTGTTCTTCACCGACACCGCCGCCCGCATCAAGCGTTCCCTGCCGCCGATCTTCATGACCGTCTACGGCGCCGAGTCCGACAACCCCGGCCAGCAGGTCCGCGACTTCCACCACAACATCAAGGGGACGATGCCCGACGGAAGTCGGTATCACGCCCTGGATCCCGAGACCTACTTCTGGGCGCACGCCACCTTCGTCGAGCAGGTGCTGTACTTCGCCGACACCTTCGTCAAGCGGCTGACCCCCGCCGACAAGGAGCGGATCTACCTCGAATCGAAGACCTGGTATCGCCGCTACGGTGTCAGCGATCGGGCGATGCCGGCCGACTACGCCGAGTTCGAGCGCTACTGGAATCAGATGCTGGACAAGGTTCTCGTCGACCACCCGACCGCCAAGTACGGCGTCGGCTATGTCACCAAGGGCTTCCCCTGCCCCAAGGGGATGCCGCCGGCACTGTGGCGGGCGATCTCGGTGGTCTTCAATCCGCTCGCGGCGTTTCTCACCACCGGCGGTATGCCGCCGAGCACCCGTGCCCAACTGGGCCTGCCGTGGAGTGCTCGACAAGAGCGTCGCTATCAGCGGTTCGCCGCGGCCTGTCGGTCGCGGCCGGTCAACTGGGCATGGGATCATTTGCCGATGCGACTGCGCTACAACCAATTCGCCTATGCCGGCTACACCCGGGACTGACTCGGCGACCACCGCCATCCTCGATGCCGCGGTCGTCGAGTTCGAGCAGCATGGCTTCCGGCGGGTCGCACTCGACGACGTCGCTCGCCGCGCCAAGGTCAGCCGCACCACCATCTACCGCCGGTTCGCCGGCCGCGATGAGCTGGTCGCCGCGGTCATCGACCGGGAGAATGCCGCACTCTACGACGAGATCGCGGCCGAGCTGAAAAGCTCTGGCGCCCAGTCGAATTACTATGTCGAGGCGTTCACCTCGGCGATCATGCAGTTTCGCCGGCATCGGGTGCTCAACCGGATGATCACCGACGAGCCGGCACTGGCCCTGGAACTGGGCCGACAGCACTACGACGCGATCGTGGACCGGATGTCCGAAGCGCTACGGGTGATCTTCCCGGCCGGGTTCGCCGAACGCATCGGCCCGCAGGTCGTCACCGAACTGGCCGACACCATCCTGCGATACGCGGCGCTGGCCCTGTTATTGCCGTCGCGCGAACCGCTGGATTCCGCCGAGGACATCCGCGCGTTCGCGACCGTGCATTTTCTGCCCAGCCTTCCCCTGGCGCTGCGCGCAATGCCGGTGTAGGGCAGTTCAAAACCCCCTCGGTCAGCGAGCCGCACCGACCCCCATCGAGGCGGCCACCTCGGGCATGTAGCGCTCCGCCAGCAAGGTCGCGACGGCCTCGACATCGCTGGCCAGCGGATACATGTGGCGATATTGCAGAACCTGTTTGCCGATCAACCCAAGCCGCTCGGTGAACGTCGGCATACGGCCCGGATCCAGCAACGGTGTGTTGAACGGCGCGCAGTCGGAGCGCTGAAACTCAAAAGCCGCGCTGATCCGCGGCGCGGCCCCGAGCCGGCTGCCGCGCCCGCCCCAGTGCAGCACTGCCTGATTCCAGGCGAACATTGTGCCGGCCGTGGCGGGCAACGCCCGAACGTCCTGCACATTGCGGACCACGGTGTTGTCCGGCCCGTCCCATCGACGCTGGACGAAACGATCGTCGAGATGGGCGGGCAGCACGTACATGCATCCGTTCAGCGGGTTGGCATCGCTGAACGGAAGCCACACAGTCAACGTCCGCGGCGAGTTGTCGTCGTCAAGCGTCCCGATCACCCGGTCGCGGTGCGGGCCCCAGCCCACGGCGTTATCGCTGGGATTGACGTGCCAGACCCAGAAGTCGGGCAACGCCTGATACCCCTCGCCCATCACGCTGGTGAGAAACTCCGAAAGCCCCTGGAAAGCCAGCCACAGCTCGTCGTAGACGAAGGCGAAAGCCAGTGGGATCCCTTGCTGGAACAGCGTCGACACCCCCGCGCGAATGGGCGCGATGGCCGCCTCCGGCAGCGCGTCGGGGACCTGGACGTAGCCCTCGCGCTTCAGGTTGGCCAGCTGGGTGTCGAGCTCGCCGACCGCAGCGGACGGGCGGGCGCCCCCGGCTTCTATCGACATTCCCGGGCACAGCTGCGCCCAGAACTCGCGACGCTGGGCGTCGGCAGCCGAAAGCGCAGCAATCATCGTGGCTACTCCCACTCAATAGTGCCGGGGGGTTTGCTGGTGACGTCCAACACTACGCGGTTGACCTCGGGAACCTCATTGGTTATCCGGGTTGAGATCCGCTCCAGCACCTCGTAGGGCACCCGAGTCCAGTCGGCGGTCATGGCGTCCTCGCTGGACACCGGCCGCAGCACGATCGGATGGCCGTAGGTGCGGCCGTCGCCCTGCACCCCTACCGAACGGACATCGGCCAGCAGCACCACCGGGCACTGCCAGATCTGGTGGTCCAGGCCGGCGGCGGTCAACTCCTCGCGGGCGATCGCGTCGGCCGCCCGCAGCGTCGCCAGCCGCGGTCCGGTGACCTCGCCGACGATCCGGATGCCCAGCCCGGGACCCGGGAACGGTTGGCGCGCAACGATCTCCTCCGGCAGTCCCAACTCGCGTCCGACCGCGCGCACCTCGTCTTTGAACAGCAGCCGCAGCGGCTCGACGAGGCTGAACTTCAGGTCGTCGGGCAGCCCGCCGACGTTGTGATGACTCTTGATGTTCGCGGTGCCGGTGCCCCCGCCGGATTCCACCACGTCCGGATACAGCGTGCCCTGGACCAGAAACTCGACATCGTGGTCTCCCAAGGTGTCTCGCACCGCACCCTCAAACGCCCGGATGAACTGGCGCCCGATGATCTTTCGCTTGCCTTCGGGATCGGACACCCCCGACAGCGCGTCGAGGAACACCGCTTCGGCATCCACGGTGACCAGCTTGGCCCCGGTGGCGGAGACGAAGTCGTTCTGCACCTGCTCGCGTTCCCCGGCACGCAACAACCCATGGTCGACGAAGACACACGTCAGCCGGTCGCCGATGGCGCGCTGCACCAGCGCCGCGGCCACCGCGGAGTCCACCCCGCCGGACAGTCCGCAGATGGCGTGGCCGTCGCCGATCTGTTCGCGCACCTGCTCGATCAGCGCATCGGCGATGTTGGCGGGCGTCCAGGCCGCGTCGATGCCGGCGAACTCATGCAGGAACCGGCTGAGCACCCGCTGCCCGTACGGGGTGTGCAGCACCTCGGGGTGGTACTGCACCCCGGCCAGTCGGCGGGCACGGTTCTCGAACGCGGCCACCGGAGCACCCGCGGTACCGGCCACCACGGTGAACCCGTCCGGCGCGGCGGTCACCGCGTCGCCGTGGCTCATCCATACCGGCTGAGTGCCCGGCAGACCCGCGTGCAGTTCCCCGCCGGTCACCGTCAGTTCGGTGCGGCCATACTCACTGGTCCCGGTGTGCTCGACGGTGCCGCCCAGCGCGGCCGCCATGGCCTGAAAGCCATAACAGATGCCGAACACCGGAATATCGAGGTCAAACAGCGCCGGATCGAGCTGGGGGGCGCCCTCGGCGTAGACGCTGGCCGGTCCGCCGGACAGCACGACCGCCAGCGGATCGCGCGCGGCGATCTCTTCGACGGTCGCGGTGTGCGGGAGGACCTCGGAGAACACCCGCGCCTCCCGAACCCGGCGGGCGATCAATTGGGCGTACTGCGCGCCGAAGTCGATGACCAACACGGGGCGAGAAGATGGTGATGACACGCAAAGAGTGTAGTGGCGGCAAAAGTCAGCCGAGCCGACGGCGGGCATGGTGAAGTGGAGGCACACCGGATCGCCGGAGGGAGAACACGTGCTGGGTCTGCCCGAAACGGTGCGTGCCTGCCTGTTCGACCTCGATGGAGTGCTTACCGACACCGCAAGCGTGCACACCCGCGCCTGGAAATCCATGTTCGACGCCTACCTGTCGGCACGTGCCGAACGCACCGCCGAGCCGTTCGTGCCGTTCGACCCCGAAGGTGATTACCGGCGCTTCGTCGACGGCCGCAAACGCGACGATGGAGTGCGCGCGTTTCTGGCCAGCCGCGGCATCACCCTTCCCGACGGCACCGATGACGACCCGCCCGACGCCGAAACCGTGCACGGCCTGGGCAACCGCAAGAACGAGGCGTTCCGGGTGACGTTGCAGGCCGACGGGGTGGAGGTGTTCGAAGGGTCCCGGCGCTACCTGGCGGCGGTCACCGATGCCGGCCTGGCCACCGCGGTGGTGTCGGCCAGCGCCAACGCCGGTACAGTGCTGGCGCTCACCGGCCTGGAGCGCTTCATCGGCGAACGGGTCGACGGCGTGACGCTGCGCACTGAACACATCGCGGGAAAGCCCGCGCCGGACTCGTTCCTGCGGGCCGCGCAGCTGCTCGGTGTCGCCCCCGCCGCATCCGCGGTGTTCGAGGACGCGCTGTCGGGGGTGGCGGCCGGTCGAGCCGGCGGGTTCGGCTTCGTGGTGGGCGTCGACCGGGTGGGCCAGCGCGACGACCTACTGAGCCACGGCGCCGACGTCGTCGTCACCGATCTAGCGGAACTGATGTGAAAGCGGGCCGATGATCTCCGAGGATTACTTTCCGATAGAACCGTGGCAGATCCGCGAAACCCACCTCGACCTGGATCTGCTCGGGCAGACCGAGTCCCTGTTCGCCCTGTCCAACGGACACATCGGTCTGCGCGGCAACCTCGACGAGGGCGAACCGCACGGCCTGCCCGGCACCTACCTGAACTCGTTCTACGAGGTGCGGCCGCTGCCGCACGCCGAGTCCGGATTCGGTTACCCGCAGGCCGGGCAGACCGTCGTCGACGTCACCAACGGCAAGATCATCCGGTTGATGGTCGACGACGAACCGCTGGATGTCCGCTACGGCGAGCTGATCGACCACGAGCGCATCCTCGATCTGCGGGCGGGCACCCTGTCCCGCCACATCCACTGGCGCTCACCAGCGAAAAAACAGGTCAAGGTGCATTCCACCCGACTGGTTTCGCTGGCTCACCGCAGCGTCGCGGCCATCGAATACGTCGTCGAGGCGATCGACGAATTCGTCCGTGTGACAGTGCAATCCGAGCTGGTCGCCAATGAGGACCAACCCCCGACCTCCACCGACCCGCGAGTGGCGGCGATCCTGGAGAACCCCCTGGAGGCCGTCGAATGCGAGAACACCAACACCGGTGCGGTGCTGGTGCATCGAACCCGCACCAGCGAACTGATGATGGCCGCGGCCATGGATCACGAAGTCGAGGTACCGGGGCGCGTCCAGGTCACCACGATGACGATTCCCGACGTGGCGGCGACCACCGTGGTGTGCGGTCTGCGCCCGGGGCAAAAACTGCGCATCGTCAAGTACCTGGCCTACGGCTGGTCCAGTGAGCGGTCTCGGCCCGCGCTGCGCGATCAGGCCATCGCGGCGCTGACCGGTGCCCGCTACAGCGGCTGGCAGGGGCTGGTCGACGCCCAGCGGGCCTACCTCGACGAGTTCTGGGACGGCGCGGACGTCGAGGTCCACGGCGACCCGGACTGCCAGCAGGCGATCCGCTTCGCACTGTTCCACCTGCTGCAGGCCAGCGCCCGCGCCGAACGCCGCGCCATCCCCAGCAAGGGCCTGACCGGCACCGGGTATGACGGCCATACCTTTTGGGACAGCGAGAGTTTCATTCTGCCGGTGCTGATCTACACCGCTCCGTACGCCGCGGCGGACGCGCTGCGCTGGCGGGCGACAACGCTCGATCTCGCGCGCGGGCGAGCCACCGAGCTGGGGCTGTCCGGCGCGGCCTTCCCGTGGCGGACGATCCGTGGCCAGGAGTGCTCCGGGTACTGGCCGGCGGGCACCGCCGCCTGGCACATCAACGCCGACATCGCAGCGGCGTTCGAGCAGTACCGGGTGGTCACCGGCGACCCCACGGTGGAGCAGGAATGCGGGCTGGCGGTGCTGATCGAAACCGCGCGGCTCTGGCGCTCGCTCGGGCACCACGACCGGCACGGAGTGTGGCACCTGTACGGGGTGACCGGCCCCGACGAATACACCGCGATCGTCCGGGACAACGTGTTCACCAACCTGATGGCCGCCCACAATCTGCGCACCGCCGCCGAGGCGTGCGCCCGCCACCCCGACGCCGCCCACGAACTGGGGGTCACCACCGAGGAGATGGCCGGCTGGCGGGACGCGGCCGACGCGGCGCACATCCCCTATGACGAGGAACTCGGGGTGCATCCCCAGTGCGACGGCTTCACCACGGCCGCGGAATGGGACTTCGACACCCGCAACACCTACCCGCTGCTGCTCAACGAACCCTATGTGCGGCTGTATCCGGCGCAGGTAGTCAAGCAGGCCGATCTGCTGCTGGCCATGCAGTGGCGCAGCCACGCGTTCACCGACGAGCAGAAGGCCCGCAACGTCGACTATTACGAGCGGCGCACGGTGCGCGACTCGTCGCTGTCGGCGTGCACCCAAGCGGTGATGTGCGCCGAGGTGGGGCACCTGGAGTTGGCCCACGATTACACCTACGAGACCGCGTTCGTCGACCTGCGCGATCTGCACGACAACACCCGCGACGGCCTGCATATGGCGTCGCTGGCCGGGACCTGGCTCGCCCTGGTCGCCGGGTTCGGCGGCCTGCGTGACGACGCCGGCGTACTGTCGCTGGACCCCGCACTGCCGGACGGGATCTCACGGCTACGGTTCGGGTTGCGCTGGCGGGGATTTCGGGTGACGGTCGACGCCAACCACAGCGAGGTCACCTACACGCTGCGCGATGGCCCCGACGGTCGGCTGACGATCAACCATGCCGGCGAGGACATCGAGCTGAGCACGCAGTCCCCGACGACGCTGCCGGCCCGTCGGCGTGAACCGTTGCTGCCCACCCCCACCCAGCCGCCGGGGCGCGAGCCGCAGCACCGGCGGGAGGTCGCGCGGTAAACCCGTGCAATAGCCCCGCGGTTTCGGCGCGGTTGCGCCCGCTCAGCGGGAATTACCGCGCCGAAATCACTACTTCCAGCGCAGCGCACCGAAGGCGCTGTCGGGCACCGCGGGGTTCTTCGGCGCGATCGGGTCCAGCCGCCGGTAGACCTCGCCCTGGGCCGGCCGCAGATCGTCCTCGCCCTTGTTGGGCCACAGCGACGCGGCCCGCTCGGCCTGCGCGGTGATCGACAGCGACGGGTTGACGCCGAGGTTGGCCGAGACCGCCGCGCCGTCCATCACCGCCAGGGTCGGGTAGCCGTACACCCGCTGGTAGGGATCGATGACACCGTGCTCGGGGCTGTCCCCGATCGCCGCCCCGCCCAAGAAGTGCGCGGTGAGCGGGATGTTGAACAACTCACCCCAAGTGCCGCCGGCGACGCCGTCGATCTTGGCGGCGATGCGGCGGGTGACCTCGTTGCCGACCGGGATCCAGCTCGGGTTCGGCTCGCCGTGGCCCTGCTTGCTGGTGTAGCGGCGCAAGCCCAGCTTGCCGCGTTTGGTGAAGGTGGTGATCGAGTTGTCCAGGTGCTGCATGACCAGGGCGATCACGGTGCGCTCGCTCCAGTCCTTGGGGTTCAGCAGCCGCAGAATGTTGCGGGGGTCTTCACGGCCCTGGTTCAGCAGTTGCTTCCAGCGCGGCACATCGGTACCGCTCGGCCCGGTGCCATCGGTCATCAGGGTCTGCAACAGCCCCATGGCGTTGGAGCCCTTGCCGTAGCGCACCGGTTCGACGTGGGTGTCAGCGGTGGGGTGAATCGAGGAGGTGATCGCCACGCCGTGGGTCAGGTCCAGGTCCGGGTTGACGTTCAATGTCGCCGCACCCACGATCGATTCGGAGTTGGTGCGGGTCAGCACGCCCAGGTTGTCCGACAGCTTGGGCAGCTTTCCCTTGTCGCGCATCTTGAACAGCAGCCGCTGGGTGTTGTAGGTGCCGGCCGCCAGGATCAGGTGCCGGGCGGTGAAGGTCTTGCGGTGCCGGCGCGCACGCAGGCCGGTTCGCACCGTCGTCACCTGCCACAACCCGTCGGCGCCCTGCTCGAAGGCCGTCACGGTCGTCATCGGATGTACCTGCGCACCATTCGATTCCGCCAGATACAGGTAGTTCTTCACCAAGGTGTTCTTGGCGCCCCAGCGGCAGCCCGTCATGCATTCGCCGCACTCGATGCACCCGGTGCGCTTCGGGCCCACCCCGCCGAAGAACGGGTCGGCCACGGTCTTGCCCGGCGCCTGAGCCCCGTCCTCACCGAAGAACACCCCGACCGGGGTGGCCACGAACGTGTCGCCGACCCCCATGTCGTCGGCGACCTGCTTGACGATGCGATCCGCGTCGGTGAACGTCGGGTTCTTGACCACGCCGAGCATCCGCTTTGCCTGGTCGTAGTGCGGCATCAACTCGGCGTGCCAGTCGGTGATGTGCGCCCACTGCTTGTCGGCGAAGAACGGCTCCGGCGGCACATAGAGCGTGTTGGCGTAGTTCAACGACCCGCCGCCGACCCCGGCGCCGGCCAGCACCATGACGTTGTTGAGCAGGTGGATGCGCTGGATGCCGTAGCAACCCAGCTTCGGCGCCCACAGAAATTCGCGCAGATGCCAGGAGTTCTTGGCGAAATCCTTGTCGGCGTATCGGCGACCCGCTTCCAGCACACCGACCCGATAGCCCTTCTCGGTCAGCCGCAACGCACTCACGCTGCCACCGAAACCCGAGCCGATGATCAGGACGTCGTAGTCAGGCTCCATAGCCAGCAAGTATGACCGTACTCACCGGTAACTTGCTAGATAGGCTGCCCTTACCTGCCAGGCTCAGGAACCGACGGTCAGGCCGACCTTCTGGAATTCCTTGAGATCGCAGTAGCCGGCCTTGGCCATCGACCGGCGCAGCCCGCCGACCAGGTTCAGCGCGCCGAACGGGTCGTCAGAGGGGCCTTCGAGCACCTGCGCCAGGCTGGGACGCTCCCCGTAGGCGACCTGCATCAGCGCGCCGCGCGGCAGGGACGGGTGGGCGGCAGCCGACGGCCAGTACCAGCCGTCGCCCTGCGCCTCGGCCGCGGCCGCCAGCGGCGTGCCCAGCACCACCGCGTCGGCACCGCACGCGATCGCCTTCGCCAGGTCCCCGGACGTGTGGATGTCACCGTCGGCCAGCACGTGCACGTAGCGCCCGCCGGTCTCGTCGAGGTACTCGCGACGCGCGGCGGCCGCATCGGCGATCGCGGTCGCCATCGGCACCGAGATGCCCAGCACCTCATCGGAGGTGGTCACCCCGGAGGTGGAGCCGTAGCCGACGATCACCCCGGCCGCACCGGTCCGCATCAGATGCAGCGCGGTGCGGTGGTCGATCACCCCACCGGCCACCACCGGGATGTCGAGCTCGGAGATGAAGGTCTTCAAGTTGAGCGGTTCCCCGGCCCCGTCACGGTCCACGGCAACCCGCTCGGCGGAGATGATGGTGCCCTGGATGACCAGCAGGTCGACACCGGCGGCCACCAGCGCCGGGGTCAGCGCCGCGGCGTTCTGCGGGCTGACCCGGACCGCGGTCGTCACTCCGGCGTCACTGATGCGCGCCACCGCGGCGCCGAGCAGCTCGGGGTTCAACGGCGCGGCATGCAACTGCTGCAGCAGCCGGATTGCCGCCGACGGCTCCGGCTCCTTGGCAGCGGCCTCGGTGACTTGAGCGATCTTGGCTTCGACGTCGGCATGCCGGCCGATCAGCCCCTCGCCGTTGAGCACCCCCAGCCCGCCGAGCCGGCCCAACTCGATCGCGAACTCCGGGGAGACCAGCGCGTCGGTGGGATGAGACAGCACCGGCATCTCGAACCGGTAGGCATCCAGCTGCCAGGCCGTCGACACGTCCTTGGATGAGCGAGTACGCCGAGACGGCACGATGTTGATGTCGTCGAGCTCATAGGTGCGACGGGCGGTGCGGCCCATGCCGATCTCAACCATGTCACGCATGACGGGTCAGCCTCGTTTCTGTTTCGCTGCGCGAGAATACGCCGGACGAACGCCTGCTTAACGCACGTAGTAGTTAGGCGCTTCGACAGTCATGGTGATGTCGTGCGGGTGGCTTTCCTTCAAGCCCGCGGCGGTGATCCGTACGAATTGTGCCTGCTGCAGCGCCTCGATGGTGGCCGAACCGGTGTAGCCCATCGCCGCCCGCAGCCCGCCGGTGAGCTGGTGGATGACCGTGCTCAACGGGCCCCGGAACGGCACCCGGCCCTCGATGCCCTCGGGCACCAGCTTGTCCTCGGAGAGTGCGTCGTCCTGGAAGTAGCGGTCCTTGGAGTAGGACTTAGCTCCGCCGCGGCCCTGCATGGCTCCCAGCGAACCCATCCCGCGGTAGCTCTTGAACTGCTTGCCGTTGACGAAGATCAGCTCGCCGGGCGACTCGGCGGTGCCGGCCAACAGCGAGCCGAGCATCGTCGTGGACGCGCCGGCGGCCAGCGCCTTGGCGATGTCTCCGGAGTACTGCAAGCCACCGTCGGCGATCACCGGTACACCGGCCGGTGCGCAGACGGCAACGGCCTCCATGATGGCGGTGATCTGCGGCGCGCCCACCCCGGCGACCACCCGGGTGGTGCAGATCGAGCCGGGGCCCACCCCGACCTTCACCGCGTCAGCGCCGGCCTCGACCAGCGCGGCAGCTCCGCTTCGGGTGGCGACGTTGCCACCGACCACCTCGACGCGCTCCCCCACTTCGGCTTTGAGCTTGCCGACCATGTCCAGCACCCCGCGGTTGTGGGCGTGCGCGGTATCCACGATCAGCACGTCCACCCCGGCGTCCACCAGCGTCATCGCCCGTACCCAGGCGTCGTCGCCGACGCCCACCGCGGCCCCGACCAGCAGCCGGCCGTCGCTGTCCTTGGTGGCCAGCGGGTGCTGCTCGGTCTTGACGAAGTCCTTGACGGTGATCAGCCCGGTCAGCTTGCCGTGGCCGTCGACGATCGGCAGTTTCTCGATCTTGTGCCGGCGCAGCAGGCCCAGCGCGGCGTCGGCGGAGACACCTTCTTGCGCGGTGATCAGCGGCGTCTTGGTCATCACCTCGGCGACCGGCTTGTTCTCGTCGACCTCGAACCGCATGTCGCGGTTGGTGATGATGCCGACAAGGGAGCCGTTCTTGTCGACGACCGGCAGCCCGGAGATCCGGAAGCGGGCGCACATCGCATCCACCTCGGCCAGGGTGTTCTCCGGTGTACAGGTGACCGGGTCGGTGACCATGCCCGCCTCGGACCGCTTGACGGTCTCGACCTGGCCGGCCTGCTCGGTGACGGGCAGGTTGCGGTGCAGGACGCCCATGCCACCGGCGCGGGCCATCGCGATCGCCATCCGTGCCTCGGTGACGGTGTCCATCGCGGAACTGACCAGCGGCACCTTGAGCGTGATGTTGCGCGTGAGCCGACTGGCGGTGTCGGCGGTAGCCGGCACCACGTCGGACGCAGCCGGAAGCAGCAGGACATCGTCGAAGGTCAGCCCCAGCATGGCGATCTTGGGGGACTGTCCACCGACCGCACCATCGGCGTACACCACATCATCTTGCGGGCCCATGGCACCGGTCATCGGAGCGCTGACCTCTGTTTTGGACAACCAACGGCCATCTGGGAGCCTCCACTACAAAGCCGGGGTGAGAAGTCCATCCTAATAGCGTCCCGCGAGCGCTTTCGCCCGCCACCACCCTTGACCCCCGACGGCGTCCCACGGCCCACCGCTGGCGTTCTGTCATGGCGACTGCGTACCCTGATGGGCGTGCGTGACCACCTGCCACCCGGTTTGCCACCCGACCCGTTCGCCGACGATCCGCATGACCCGTCCGCCGCACTGGACGCCGTCGAACCGGGCCAGCCACTGGACCCGCAGGAACGGACCGCGGTCGAGGCCGACCTCGCGGATCTGGCGGTCTACGAAGCGTTACTGGCGCACAGGGGAATTCGCGGCCTGGTGGTGTGCTGTGACGACTGCCAGCAGGACCACTACCACGACTGGGACATGCTGCGCGCCAACCTGCTGCAGCTGCTCATCGACGGCACCGTCCGCCCGCACGAGCCGGCCTACGACCCAGAGCCGGACAGCTACGTGACGTGGGATTACTGCCGCGGCTATGCCGATGCGTCGCTCAACGGGGCGACCTCGGAAGCCGACGGTTACCGCTGATCAGGGCTCAATACCAGTAACCACCGCGGTGGCGCACCAGCTCCGCGGCGTCCTCGCGCAGGCCGCGTAACTCTTCAGCCGTCCGAGTATTACTGCCGATATCGGCCAACATGCATGCCAGCGCCCATCGCAACGGAATCAACCCCAGCCGGTCGGTGTCCAGCAGCGCTGCCTCGGCCACCACGCGCGCCCGGTCGAGATTTCCCGCGCAGCACAGCGCGCCGGCCAGCACCACCTGACTTTTCACCCGGTGCCGCACCATGACGTCGCTCGCGAGCTCGCACGCCTGCTCGGCATGGCGCACCGCGGTGGCTCCGTCGCCGGTGACCATCGCCAGTTCTGCGGTCACCCAATGCCGGCGGACCGCCAGGCGCGCCTGCGCGGTGGACGGCTCCGGCTCGACTCGGCCCAGCAGTGCCGCCGACGCCGCGAAACGCCCGACTCCCAGGGCGTCGGCGGCCAACCCGACCAACGCGTCGGCGCGGGCCACATAATCGTCACCGGCCAGCGCCAGCGCCCGGCCGTCCACACCGCGGGCCAGAACGTGCCCGCCGAGCTGGCGCAGAAACGAGCCCCGGGTGCTGTAGGCCAGGGACACCAGCGGGCCGGCCGGCGCCTCGCGCAGCAACGCCGCCAGATCGGCGGCGGCGCTGGCGTAGCGCCCCTGCCCCCCGGCCGCGACGGCGCGCAGCCACCGCTGCCGCGGATTGGTCGCCTTCGGCAGGGGCCAGCGGCCGGGCTCATCGCCGAACGCGGCGGCCGCCAAGACTGCATTTGGGTCCTCGATCATCGCTGCGCGACGTTACGCGGTACGGCCTACGCATAACCACTCCACAGAATGCGGAATAACATCCACTCTCACGGAAACTCCACCCTTTTAGGCCAGCCTTTCTTAACCATCGCGTTGGTTTTACTTCAGATCATTTAGTTACCGTCCCCTCGGCGCCGGAAGACAGCCGGCGCTGTTTTACGCGCACCACCTGAGACACCGCTCGACAAGCCGCATCCCAAAGGTCCGGCCCGAACAGCGTTTTGAGAGGGGTTCCCATGCCACAGGTTGAGCAATTGCCCGGGCGCAACGCGGACGTATGGGATTGGCAGCTCCGGGGAGCATGTCGAGGTGTCGACTCATCGGTGTTCTTCCCGCCCGACGGCGAGCGCGGTCGCGCCCGCGCACAGCGTGAACAGAACGCCAAGCAGTGGTGCCGCAGTTGCCCGGTGCTGGAACAGTGCCGGACGCACGCGCTCGCGGTAGGTGAGCCCTATGGCATCTGGGGCGGTATGTCCGAAGCCGAGCGGCACGCCGCCCTGCGCTGCAACCTGCGCCCCAGCGGCTAATTACTTCCCGACCGGGCCGGCGGCGTCACATCCGCGGCCCAGTGGGTACCTGAGCAGCCCCCGGTTTCCCGGGGGCTGTTCACCCTACCCGGTGTCGAACCCGCGGACCGTTACGCCTGGTCGGCAGGTCTGGTGGCCCTGATCGTGAAGCTCAGTGGCATCACGCCAGATCGCTCGGCCAGGGCCCATTCGCTACCTTCACGGCGCGTCATCTGACCGGGAAGCGCTTCCCACGGCGCGGTGTCGTGCTCGACGAGAAGGTCGATGCGCAATCCGCTGGCGATCAACGCGGTCACGATCTCACCCAGGGAGTGGTTCCACTCGTAGGTTCTCGTCGCCGCGACGGCCCACTCGTCGGAACGTAGCTTTGGTCGTCATCCCACTGCACCGGCTCGTCGTGTTCGAAGTACGGATATCTCAAGTGCACATCGTCACCCAGGGATTCGTCCGTCGATAGCAGGATGGGATGCGCTTCGCGCATGACGAGAGACCCGCCCGGTGCAAGCAGTGCCGAGACCGCGTCAGCCCAAGCGGCAATGCGCGGCAGCCAGCACAACGCTCCGATCCCGGTGTAGACGAGGTCGAAGCTGTTACGCGGCAGAACTTTTGGTGCGTCGTGGACGTCCGCCTGCACGTAGGTCACGGCGTCGCCTGTCTCGGCGGCCAACGTCCGCGCCTCGCGGACGGATTCTTCCGAGAAATCGAGTCCGGTGACCGTGGCACCGAGGCGGGCCAGCGTCGGACAGCAGCGACCGGTCATCGATGAATTGCTGTACCTGATATCCCGTTCCGTCACGCGCCGGCGTGGATCGTGGCCCGGTCGTTCCAGTTGGCGCGGTTCGCCGCGATCCACTCGGACTTCACCTTGCAAACCTACCGCCGCGGTTTCGGTCATTACCCGACTCGCCTGGCGCCGACGCCATACGCTTCCCAACACAACCGTTACGCGGAGTACAAGGGGGAGCAACGTGAAGAAGCAGCTTCTGTTCGGAACCATCGCGGCCGGGTTCGCCATCGGTTTCATCGGCGCGCCCACGGCGAGCGCCGATGAGCAAGGTTTCCTCAATGAACTGCGGGCCAATGGGTTCCCGGGGCTGAGCATCGGGGACGCCCAACTGCCCGACGGTGTGGTCGTGGCGAACGGCTGGATGGCGTGCAACAGGCTGCATCTGGGTGAGAAGCCCGAACAGACGCTGGCCCAGGTGAGCCCGAACGACGTCGACAAGGGGCGCATGCTGATCAACGCCGCGCAGCATCACCTGTGCCCCGATACGCTCTGAGACCCGCGAAGTCGTGCATGCGATGACATCGCAAGGCAGAGCGGGCAAAAGCGCAGTTGCTCACGTCGTCGCCGTCGGCCTGGTGGCGGCCGGTGTCGCAACCAGCCAACCGGTCGTCCACGCCGCGGCCACTCTGCTGTCTGCCATCGGTCCACTGGCGGGCAGCCAGACGGCGCTCATCCTCGGCGGAACCACTCAACCGACGCCCTCGCCCGAATTCGCGCGGTCCGCCGAGAACCTGTTTCTGAACCCGCTGGGCTTCAACGGTGGTTCAACCGGATCGACGGTCTGCTACATGGACGGCACCGACCCGTGCAGTGCCCCGCTACAGGTGCTGACGACGCCCGAACTGATCCAGCAGGGCCCCAGCAGTCTCACGGCAGCCTCGGCGATCGTTCTCGCCGTCGAGAACCAATTCAACGCCAACCCAGGCGCTTTCGACGCCGAGCACCCTCTGACGATCTTCGGCTACTCACAAAGCGCCACCGCCGAGTCGATCGCCATGACTCGACTGGCCGAGGCCGGCATTCCCAGCGACGCTCTGCACTTCGTGTTCATCGGCGACCCCTCCACCCCGACCGGCATCTGGCAACACCTGGAAGCGGCCGTGGAAGCGCTGCTCGGCCCTGACCTGACGGCCTATCTGCTCAACCTTTTCGGCATGACCGATGTCCTGGGCGTCGAGACACCCAATGATCTGTATTCGGCCACCATTTACGGCCTGCCCGGCGACCCGGTCTCCAACTTCGCCGCCGTCTACGCCGCCGAAGGCCTGTGGGGTGCGCTGCTGGATGTCTTGGGCCCGCACGTGTGGTATCTCGGACTGACGCCGGAGCAGGTCGCCGACGCCACCATCACAGTCGACGGCAGCCTGACCTACGTCGATATTTCCGACACCGACATCAACGGCCTCGACGCCTGGATCAACGCGGTTTTCAACGGCGGGGCCGCCAACAGCGGCATCTTCGACAGCCTGTGGGATTCTCTGCAGCTGTTCTTCAACGACTTCTTCTGAGCCCCCCCCCCCCCGGTGACGCCGGCGGCTTTTCTCCAACACATTGGCAGCACCGCTTGGGGGCGCTTCGGCGGCACGAGAACCCTAGACTTCAAAAATGAGAATGTGATATTCATATGCCATACACGGCGGGGGGTTCTCATGGCTCAGGTGACACTGCGCAGGGGCAGTGGTGCTGACACTGTCGGCCGCCTGGCCACTGTCAGCATGGTTCTCGCTGCGTCCGGCGCAGCGCTCATCCCACCCGCCGGGGCCCTGCTCGCCGAGGCGGCCCTGCTGGCCACCACCGGTCCGCTGGCGGGCAGCCAGACCGCACTGATCCTCGGCGGAACCGGCCAGCCGACGCCGTCGCCGGAGTACGCCCGCTCCGCAGAAGAGCTCTACCTCAACGCGCTGGGCTTCAACGGCGGCTCGACCGGCTCGATGGTCTGCCACATGGACGGTACCGACCCGTGCAGCGCCCCCCTGCAGGTGCTGACGACCCCCGAGCTGTTCCAGCAGAGCAGCCTTGCCGACGCAACAGCGCTCGTCCTGGCCGTGGAGAAGGAATTCGACGCAAACCCAGGCGCATTCGACGCCGACCACCCGCTGACCATCTTCGGCTACTCGCAGAGCGCCACCGCCGGGTCCATGGCCATGGCCCAACTCGCGGCGTACGGAATCCCCAGCGATGCACTGCATTTCGTATTCATCGGCAACCCCTCCAACCCAGACGGCGTCTGGCAGCACCTGGAAGCCGCCATGGACGCGACGCTGGGCGCCAAGTTCACCGACGCCTTCCTCAGCTTCACCGGTATGGATGACAGCATCGGCAGCTCTACACCGAATGACCTGTACCCCACCACCATTTACAGCCTGCCCACCGACCCCGTGGCCAACTTCGTGGACTCCTACGCCGAAAACGGCCTGTGGGGCGCACTGCTGAACATCTTCGGCCCACACGTGGAGTACTTGGGTCTGACCCCGGAGCAGATCGCCGACGCCACCACCATCACCGATGGCCTGCTGACCTACGTCAACATCAACGACGACGACATCAACGGCTTCGACGCCTGGCTCAACGCGCTGTTGTTCAACGGGGTCGCCACCAGCGATCCGCTCCAGAGCGTGTGGGACTCGCTGGTGCTGCTGTTCACCAACTCGTACTGAACTCAGCCGGTTTTATCCGCTCGAACTGCACAGTGCCCTCAGCCGTGCGGCGCCTCAGATATCTTGCTCTCCGGCTTTCCCAACGTCTTGCAGTAGGTAGACACCGACAGACGGGTCGCCGAGATCTCCAGATTCGATGGGTCGGCACCGCTTTTGTCCTTGAGCATCTTGGTGATTTCGTCGTCCTGCTTCTTCTCGTCCTGGTCGACGAAGTCCTTGCACTTCGTGTCGCCGCCGGTGTTGATCACCTGTGAGGCCGAACAGCCGCTGGAAATCAGCACGCCCAGCGCAAAGGCAGCAAACGCAACGTTTTTCATCATCGCCACTCCCCTATGCCTCGCGCCCGAACAGGCGCAGCAACCAGAGCAGGATGATCGCGCCCAAAATTGCGGTGAACAGGGTGAACCACCAGCCGCCGCTCGCCGTGTCGACGACGAAGCTGAGCAGGAACCCACCGATCAACGCTCCGACGACACCCACGACTACGTCGGCGAGCAGACCATATTTGGTCTTCATGGCCATACCCGCGATCCAGCCGGCAATAGCGCCGATCACGATGTAGCCGATCCACCCCACACTGGTCAACGTTGTGGAACGGGCCAGGAATTCGGTGGCCGCCACTGCGTTCATGGTGATCTCCTTTTCGACACCTTTAGCGCCGCCCGGTCAGCGTCGCGGAGGATTCATACCCGTTCTTCGCGGCGGCCAATCACCCATCGCTGCTGTTCACCATTGGACCGGAAAATGAATTGATAACCGATGCAATAGATTCGCCCGCTCCGAGTTATCCCGAGCCCTTCGGCAGCTGGTAGGCGAACGACTTCTCCTGACGCTGCTTCATCTTCTCGAGGCACTGGTGGTGCTTACGGGCGTGGTAGGCCAGCGGGAAGTAGGTGAGCCGGTCGGGCAGCACGCGGTAGGCAACCCGAATCGCGGTGTAGATGCGGGTGAGCTGACGCTGCTCGTCGGCACTCCAGGTGACGCCGAGCTTCTCGCGAAGGCGCGGGTCCAGCAGCCCGACCACCGACAGGTAGTTGAACCGCATGGCGGGTCGTAGTGCGGCCTGCACCAGCGGCGCCAACAGTTTCGGCACCGCCGGCGGCAGCTCGGCCTTCCCGGACTGCAGGTCGGCGATCAACTGGCGCGCCTGCGGTGTGCCGCGCAGGGTGTCGATCATCCGCTCGTAGTAGTCGGCCATCTCCTGCTGCGACTCGGGATAACCCCGCATCGGCACGTGCAGCAACCGGGCCAACCGGCGGTTGTCGCGCAGCAGCTCTTCCTTTTCGGCGTCGGTGAACTCGCGACCGATCATCAGTCGCCCCGACTGGGCGTTGATGATGTAGCCGGTGGCAATCACCCACTGGTAGG
Organism: Mycobacterium sp. SMC-15; assembly: GCF_045310925.1. NCBI lineage: Bacteria > Bacillati > Actinomycetota > Actinomycetes > Mycobacteriales > Mycobacteriaceae > Mycobacterium > Mycobacterium sp. SMC-15. Next base: position 26,551 of record NZ_JBJIAJ010000005.1, read on the forward strand.
ACTCCGGATGCAAGGCGCTGATCCGTTTGCCGGTTTCGGCGCTTTTCATCGTGATCGGTTTGTGCAGGGCGCGAACGCGGTCACCCTCGGCCTTGGCCTCGGTTCCGCCGTAGGTCCAGCGCAGCACCGAGTCGACCGAGCGGATCGCCCGGCCGCCCGGGTCGCCGTGGAAGGCCGCCGAATAGCGGCCGGTGACCTCGGCGATGACCGGATGCATGGCCTGCATCATGAACGCCGCGCCCTCGAGGATGAGGAAGGTCCATCGGCCGGTGTGCTCGGCGGTCAGCGATTCCGGTGGAATGAGTTCGATCTGTTCGAGGTCCTCGATGTCCTCGACCTCCTGGGCGGGCTGGTGAGCCTCGAGATCGGGTGTTGAGGTCATCGGATTCCCCTGTCTTCCCGTGCCATCTGATCCTGGCGCCGACGCTAATGTGCACGTACGGTCGCATACAAGTCGCGTTAGGAGGTCAGGTGAACGTGCATAGCCCCAGTTCACGGCACCGAAAGTCGCCACAGCAGGCGCGTTCCCGTGAGATGGTCGCAAAAATAGTGACGTCGACGGCGTGGCTGTTGCACCGGCACCCGCCCGAGCAGATCACCACCAACCTGATCGCTGAGACGGCCGACATCAGCAAGGGATCGATCTATCAGTACTTCGCGAACAAGGAGCAGATCATCGACGCCGCGGTGGAGCGCCTTGCCGCCGAACAGGCGCCCGCGATCGAGGACATGCTGCGGGCGATCACGCTGGACCGGCCGGCCTCAGCTATGGAGGCATCGATCGACATTCTCGTCGACTACACGATCGCCAACCGGCGACTGATCCGCTATCTGGCACAACGGCCCGATCATCTGCGCGCGTTCGAGAACGTCTCCGGACTCAACGCCACCTTGTTGGCGATGACCACACTGCACATGAGTCACTACCGCAGCCAATACCGCGACGAACTGAGCCCGAGCGCTCTGGCTTGGTTGTTCTTCAATATGGCCGTGGCAACCACCATGCGCTACATCGAGTCCGACGACCCCATCTCGCTCGACGAACTGCGGGCCGGGCTGAAGTTCGCCTCGGCCGGGCTGCTGGCGCCCAGCTCGTAGGGTTAGCTCGCGCCCGCCGTGATCACCTCGTTGACCTCGACGGCGCGCGCGGCCATCTCGGCGTGCGCCCGGTCCAGGGATTCGGCCTGATCCTCGTCGGCCTTCATCAGGGCCTCGATGTCGAAACCGGCCATGTCGAGCACACCCATGTCCCGAAACGCCTTCTGCACCTTGGGGCCCCACAACCCGATGTCCTTGACAATCGGCACGATGCGACTGAACAGGTGCGACCGGAACTGGATCATCAGCGGTGACGAGTCGACCCATTCCGCGCACTCTTTGACGTTCATGCCGAGGGTCTCGAAGACCTCCTCGCCGCGGAATCGGTCGCGCATCAGGTAGCAGGCATCCACGACGAACTCTTCGCGGTCGTCCCGTTCAGCGTCAGTGAGCTCGGAATAGTAGTCCTTCAACGAGATTCGACCGAAGGCGACATGGCGGGCCTCGTCCTGCATGACGTAGGCCAGCACCTTCTTCGCCAGTGAGTCCGGTGCCGCCAGGTCACGCTGCACCCCGAACGCCGCCAGTGCCAGCCCCTCGATAAGGACCTGCATGCCCAGATAGGGCATGTCCCAGCGGGAGTCACGCAGGGTGTCATCCAGCAGCGCGGTCAGGTTCTTGTTGATCGGGTAGACGAGGCCGATCTTCTCTTGCAGGAACCGCGAGAAGGTCTCGACGTGCCGGGCCTCGTCCATGGTCTGGGTGGCCGCGTAGAACTTCGCGTCCAGATCCGGGACGACCTCGACGATCTTGGCCGCACACACCATCGCGCCCTGCTCGCCGTGCAGGAACTGGGAGAACTGCCAGGCCTGGGAGTGCTGGCGCATCTCGGCTCGGCGCGCGTCGTCCGCGGCCTCCCACATCGGGCTGCCGAACAGTGGATGGAACTCGTCGGGCAGACCCACCGGGTTCATCGGATCGACGTCTTGGGACCAGTCAATGCGTGACTGGGCATCCCACTGCTTGTCCTTGCCCTTCTGATACAGCGACAGCAGCCGGGATCGCCCGTCGTCGTACTCCCACGTGAAGCGCGCGTCGCCGGCGCTGGGGACCTCCCACGAGTACGGCGTGGGAACGTCGGTGTACTTGTCCCGTGTGGTCATGCGCTGCCGCCTTTACCGGGTGTGACCAGTGGTCTCATGACGTGTATCACACTGCGCCGCGGGCGGCGGCGCGTCAAGGATGGCGGGGCCGAAACCTTCGTCGCGGCCCCTCTCGAATCGCCGACCGAAGGCCCCGCAGTGAGCGAAGATCGTCGGCATGGACGGCAACGACGCACGAGCGCGGCGTGCGGCGGCGGAACCCCGGACTGACCTGACGCTGCCGCGCTTCCGGAACGTCATCTGGCTGATGCCGGCCGCCTACCTCCTGCACATCGTCGAGGAATACCTCGGCGGATTTCCCGCGTGGGTCACCCATGACGTCCACGGCCGCTTCGACAACGCCGCCTTCGCCGCCAACAACGTCGCCTTCATGGCGATCCTGGTGACGCTGGTCTACGCGAACTACCGAAGGCAGACCCTGCCTCGCAGCGCTGCGTTGGTTGCCTTCGCCAGCGCAAACCTGTTCTGGGACGCACTCTTTCATCTGGCGATGACGCCGGCTCTCGATCGGTATTCGCCCGGCGTCGTCACCGCCATGCTGTTCTACTACCCGATCTGCCTCGTAATCGGCACCGTCACCATCAAGGAGAGGGTCCTCACCAGGGGCCAGTTCACCCTGGCCCTACTGGGTGGTCTGGCGCTGTTCGCCTTCGTCGTTTGGTACGGGCTGTTCCACTTCGCCGTCTGACCACAACGAAGTCATCGACGCAGCGACGGTGCCGGCGATCGAGAAGGGTTCCACTGCCCGGCCAATCCGCAACGCGCGCCGCGGAGCACTCCTACGCTTCTGACATGCAGGCAGTCCTGTTCAAGCTCGGATTGCTCCTGTTTCTGCTCGGCCTGCTCACCGGGCTCGCCATTCCCGCGTGCAAGAACCCTCGCATGGCGCTGTCGAGCCATCTGGAGGCAACGCTCAACGGAATGTTCCTGGCGCTGTTGGGCCTGCTGTGGCCATACATCCATTTGCCCAACGCGTGGGGAGTTACGGCGGTCTCACTGATCGTCTACGCCGCCTACGCGAACTGGCTGGCGACACTGCTCGCAGCGGCATGGGGCGCCGGCCGGAAGTTCGCCCCGATCGCGGCGGGGGATCATGCGACATCAGCGGGCAAAGAAGGGATCGTCGGCTTCCTATTGGTGTCGCTCGCAGTGTCGATCGTGGTCGGCGTGATCATCGTCATCGTCGGACTCTGAGGCGCCGCCTGCCGACCACCGGCTGGTTACCTCTCCCGCGTCCTTGCCCAACCCCCGATAGCGACGTGGCTTCCGCGCGCGGAGTCAAGGGTCAATACAGGGGGACCGTCAATCGGGCCTCACGACGAGTGGACCGTTGAAATGACGTGGTACGCAGACGACAGGCACAGGCCGGAAAGGTTGGTGATCCGTCCAACCGATCCCGACAAGAGGCCAGCAGCCGGCATCTCTCAGACGGTACTGCGTGAGGTCGACTTTGCGAGCCGCTGCTGAAGTGGTGCGCGCCGCTGACGAGTTCTCGTCTGAGGCCCCCGAGATCAACTGGGAGACCATCGGCCACACGCTGGCCGAGATGTCGTCACACGGCGTCGCGGACGAGTACCCGGCGATGCTGTCCGTGGTCTATTCAGCCCCCGCCGCATCAGAGCCGAAACCGTTGGAGGCCGTCGCCAAGCTCTCGGGGAAGTCGCCCGCCGCTATCAAGAATCACCTATGGCGGGCGGCCCGTGAGGGCCTACTTGAACGGTCACCGGGTCGAGCCGGCGGCGCCTTCACCCAGAAGGCGGTGGATCTGCTCACCGAAACTTGACAGATACCGGCCCTGGCGACGGGACAGCACCGCTGCTTACCTTTAAGTCTATAAAAGCACTATACGGTCACTGTAGCTAAACTATAGGACATTTGCGCATTGTGGACATGGAAGTGCAAATTATGTGCGCCGATCTATTTGCGTTGTGCTCGATCCCGGCGTAGCGTCGCTCGCTGCACGGAGAGAGGGGTTGTGATGGTTACGGAGCGCGACCAAAACTATGTATTGGGTTACCGGTACGCCGAGATGCGACGCCACGAAGGCGCGTGGGTCACCGTTGCAGTTCAGAAAGAATTCGGACGCTTCTACGCGGACGAATGCGTTGCGCGGGGCTTGTCTCAGTCCGAGGCTTGGAAAGAGTTCAAAGACGACCGCGACGAAGACTGATGCTCGATGGTGATTAAAGCATGGCTGGATGGTGATCCCGCGGATCTAGACGCACTGGCCAGGCTGTTGCCGGACGGCGATACCCGCGTGGTCCACGACGCCGAAAGAGACGGCTATTATCTGACCGCACCCGAGATCGACAACCCGCCAACTGGCCAGGCGTACTACGAAGTTGCGAAAGCACTTGTGGTCACCGTGAACGGCTTCGCCCGTGCGACAAACACAACACTTCGTCCCGTGAAGCTGAAAGGCTCATTTTCCGAGGGAGCCTCGGAACATCAGGTGATTTTTCTGGAGTCCGTCGCGGAACTTCGCATACAGGTCGGTAGACCGACTATCACCGTGACGAAGCCAGATGGCACCGTTGTTCCTAGCCCTCCACCCCGTGGGCCGGGAAGATTCGCGGCGGCGAGCAAGCACCCAGACACGGTTGAAGCGCTCGAAATTATGGGCCAGTCCCAGCAACTCGGGTGGGTTGAACTGTACAAGATTCACGAAATCATCCGAGATGCGATCATGCCCGACAAAATCCATGAACTCGGTTGGGCCGACAAGGTCACCGACTCGGCGTTCACGGGGTCGGCGAACCTACCCGGCGTCAGCGGGTCGAGTGCACGGCACGCCCGGATGCCGGGAGTCCCAAAGAACACCATGACTATCGCGGAGGGACGCGACTACATCCGTGGGCTAGTGATCCGATGGCTGGACTCACTGGCCGGAACTTGAGGCATACGCGCGACCTGTCCGAGGTAGTAGTTACGGTGCCCGCATGAAGACACCAGCGTTCACCCTTGTCGCCCTGGCCAGTTCCCTCTGCTCTGCGGCGCTGCTAGCCGCTGCGCCTGCCTCAGCAGGTGACGACGCCGGATTCATCTCAGAAGTCCGAGGGAACGGTGCGATCCTGCCGATGGGCGGGTTGATGGGTGATGCCCAGCTGGTGGCCGGTGGATACGAGGCCTGCGGCCAGATCCGCGGCGGGATGTCCCCGCAGGCGCTGGCCGATTCGAAGCGAGGCTTCAACGTCTACTTCGACCCGGACAAGATGATCGCCGCTTCCCAGCGTCACCTGTGTCCCGACACTTTGTAGAGGGTGAACTCAAGTTTGCTAATGCGGACCTGATGTCCGCGCTACGATCCTGTGCGTGGATTATCTGAAATACGTGGTCCCGCTGATCTCGCTTGGCGGGGTACTGGCTGCCGGATACTATTTTTGGTACAACAAGCGGCGGAAGCGACTTGCAATTGAGACCCACACTACCCCGCTGGTAGCCGCAGGTGTTGTTACTAATGGCGATCTAGAGGTTAGAATAAAAGGACGCAGGATAAACAATCCCTTCCTACTTACAATAGCGGCGACCAACGTGGGACACAAGGACATTGCAACCGCAGATTTCGATGCACAGAAGCCTGTCAAATTTTGGCTAGGGTCGGAAGTAATCGCCAGCCTCAGATTGAACAATGACAGCGATGAAGAGCAGCTATTTCAGTTCGACACCGCGCCGACATTCCTCCTTTTGACCCCTGGGAAGATCGCTGCTGGTGAACGCTGCGCGATTCGCCTAGTGCTAGACGGCAAACCCAACTTCAGGGTGGTGTCAAACCCACTCATCGACACAGATTTGGTCGAAGCTAAAGAATGGTCAACGGCTGATTTCAATGCGAGCATACGGACGCAGCAAATCACAGGAATTTCAGCCACTTTGCCATTTATCCTGGCCCTGATAGTTAAGTCTATTATAGACGGTTACGGCGCTAAGCTAAAGCCACCCTGGGATAGCATCTTTGCATGGTCCTTTAATGTCGCAACAGGCGTGGTTGTCATAGGCGCCATACTCGTGTTGACTGAATTGATTCGGAGGGGTCGACGATTCAAGCGAATCGCCACGACGCTGCCTCGTTGAACCGCTTCGCCTGCGGCTTGCGACTCCGCAGGATCAGCGAGTACAGCCCGGACTCGTTGACGACGGTCCTCACCGGGGTTCCAGGGATTCCATCATTATTAATGATGGAATCACGTTCGTCGTCGTCCAGGTAGGTCAGCGCTGGCTCACGTTGGACACATCAGGCACGTCGCACACGTTCCTTGGCGACGAACCACGGGCTCACCGTCGATGGTCAGGGCCCGCAGCTCCGCGCTGTTCTCGGCGATGGTGGTCGGCACACGCAGGCCGCACAAAAACGCCCCCGGCCCATCAGGACCGGGGGCGTTTCGTGCGAACTATCTAGTGGGCGTGCCCGTGATGGCCGTGGCCGGCGTGCGCGTCGACCTCGACGGGCTTGTCGACCACAGCGGTCTCGGTGGTCAGCACCATCCGCGCCACCGACGCGGCGTTGAGCACCGCTGAGCGGGTCACCTTCACCGGGTCGATGACACCATCGGCGGCCAGGTCGCCGTAGGACAGCGTTGCGGCGTTGAAGCCCTGCCCGGCCGCCAGCTCGGAGACCTTGCTGGTCACCACGGCACCGTCGACGCCGGCGTTGGTGGCGATCCAGTACAGCGGCGCGCTCAGCGCGGCGGCGAACACCTCCGCGCCGGTCGCCTCGTCGCCGGTCAGCGCCAGCCCCGCCAACGCCGCGCGGGCCTGTACCAGCGCCACACCGCCGCCGGTGACGATGCCCTCCTCCACCGCAGCCTTGGCCGCCGCCACCGCGTCTTCGACCCGGTGCTTGCGCTCCTTGAGTGCGGTCTCGGTGGCTGCGCCGACCTTGATCACGGCCACGCCGCCGGCCAGCTTGGCCAGCCGCTCCTCGAGCTTTTCGCGGTCCCAGTCGGAGTCGGTCGCCTCGATCTCGGCACGCAGCTGCTTGACCCGCCCCGCGATGGCCTCGGCGGTGCCGGCGCCGTCGACGATCACGGTGTCGTCCTTGCTGACCACCACCCGGCGAGCCGTGCCCAGCACGTCCAGGCCGGCCTCCCGCAGCGTCAAGCCCACATCGGGGTTGACCACCTGAGCGCCGGTGACAATCGCGAGGTCCTCCAGGAACGCCTTGCGGCGGTCACCGAAGTAGGGCGCCTTGACGGCAACGGCCTTGAGCGTCTTGCGGATTGCGTTGACCACCAGGGTCGACAGCGGCTCGCCCTCGACGTCCTCGGCGATGATCAGCAGCGGCTTGTTCGCCTCAACGACCTTCTCCAGCAGCGGCAGCAGGTCCGGCAGCGAGCTGATCTTGTCGCGGTGCAACAAAATCAGGGCGTCTTCGAGGACGGCTTCCTGCGAGTCGAAGTCGGTGACGAAGTACGCCGACAGGAAACCCTTGTCGAAGCCCACACCGTCGGTGATCTCCAGCTCGGTGGACAGGGTCGAGGACTCCTCCACGCTGACCACGCCGTCGGTCCCGACCTTGGTCATCGCCTCACCGACCAGCTCACCGATCTCCTCGTCGCGCGAGGACACGTTGGCCACCTGGGCGATCGATTCCTTGCCGGAGACCGGGATGGCCGCGGCCAGCAGCGCTTCGGACACGGCGTCGGCGGCCTTGGCGATGCCGGCGCCCAGCGCGATCGGGTTGGCGCCGGCCGCAACGTTGCGCAGCCCGCCGGAGATGATGGCCTGGGCCAGCACGGTGGCGGTGGTGGTGCCGTCGCCGGCCACGTCGTTGGTCTTGGTGGCCACCGACTTCACCAACTGGGCGCCGAGGTTCTCGAACGGGTCTTCCAGGTCCACGTCGCGGGCCACGGTGACGCCGTCCATGGTCACCGTCGGGCCGCCGAAGGACTTGGCCAGCACCACCGTCCGGCCGCGCGGGCCCAGGGTCACCCGGACTGCGTCGGCGAGCTTGTTCACGCCGGCTTCCAACGCCCGGCGCGCGGCCTCGTTGAACTCAATCTGCTTGCTCATAGCTGTTTAAGCCCTTTTCTCTACGCGTGCCGCCCCGGACATCACCCGTATTACGGGGATCTCCGGGGCGGGCACGGTGGTTGCTTTGTGGCTACTTGCCGACGATGGCCAGCACGTCGCGCGCGGACAGGATCAGGTACTCCTGGCCGCCGTACTTGATCTCGGTGCCGCCGTACTTGCTGTACACGACGACGTCACCCTCGGCGACGTCCAGCGGGATCCGCTTGCTGCCGCTCTCGTCCCACCGGCCGGGGCCGATGGCAACGACAGTGCCTTCCTGCGGCTTCTCCTTGGCAGTGTCCGGAATGACCAGACCAGAAGCGGTCGTGGTCTCGGCCTCGTTGGCCTGAACGAGGATCTTGTCCTCGAGTGGCTTGATGTTCACGCTCGCCACGATTGGAGCCCTCCACATTGTCTGGATGCGACCCGGCCGATGCCGAGCCCATCGGAACGTACTTACTTAAGGTGTTCGGCATTCGTACGAGCCCTCGCGTCGTCGTCGCGGGTGCCGAGCGAGAATCCGACCGACTGCCACCTAGCACTCTATACATGAGAGTGCTAGCACTCAAGGTGACCCCGCTGCGAATCGGTCAGGAGATCTGGCCCTGCACCACCGGCAGGCCCGGGTTGGTGGCCACGTCCAGGGGCGACGGCGCCGCCCCGGCGGCGATCAGGTGTGCCGCGAACGACGCGATCATCGCCCCGTTGTCGGTGCACAACCGCAGCGGCGGGATGCGCAGCGTTAAGCCTGCTGCCGCACAGCGTTGTTCGGCGAGTTCACGCAACCGGGAGTTGGCGGCCACCCCGCCGGCGATCAGCAGGGTGCTGACCCCCAGATCAGTGGCCGCGCGCACCGCCTTAGCGGTCAGCACGTCGGCGACCGATTCTTGGAACCCGGCCGCCACGTCGGCTGGGACGAAGTCCGGGTTGCGCTCCACATAGCGGGCCACCGCGGTCTTCAGGCCCGAGAAGCTGAACACGTACGGGTCGTCGCGCGGGCCGGTCATCCCGCGCGGGAACACCACCGCACTGCGGTCGCCGGTGCGGGCCAGCTCATCGAGCACCCGCCCACCCGGATAGCCCAGCCCGAGCAGCCGGGCCACTTTGTCGTAGGCCTCCCCCGCCGCGTCGTCGACGGTGCTGCCGAGTTCGACGATCGGCTCCCCCAGCGACCGCACATGCAGCAGGTGGGTGTGGCCGCCGGAGACCAGCAGTCCCACGCACTCCGGCAGCGGGCCATGGGCATAGACGTCGGCGGCCAGGTGCCCGCCCAGGTGGTTGACGGCGTAGAACGGCACTCCCCAGGCCGCCGCGTAGGCCTTGGCCGCGGCCGCACCCACCAGCAGCGCCCCGGCCAGGCCCGGCCCGATGGTGGCTGCGACTGCGTCCGGACGGCGGTCCCCTCCCAACCCCGCCGTTGCCAACGCCCGGCGCATGGTGGGGCCCAACGCCTCCAGGTGCGCCCGGGACGCGATCTCGGGCACCACCCCGCCGAACCGGGTGTGCTCCTCCACGCTGGAGGCCACCTCGTCGGCCAGCAGCGTCAGGGTGCCGTCGGATTCCAGGCGGGTGATGCCGACACCTGTTTCGTCGCAAGAGGATTCAATGGCCAGGACTACTGTCAAGATCGGGCCCCCCGCCGCATGGTGTAGGCGTCGGCGCCATTGCGGTAGTAGCGCTTACGAAGTCCGGTCTCGACGAAACCGACGTCGCGGTAGAGCGCGATCGCCGCGGCGTTGTCGGTGCGGACCTCTAGGTACACGACGCCGCCGTCGGCGTACTCCAGCAGGTCGGTGAGCAGTCGCCGCCCGATGCCGCGCCCCTGGTGTGCCTTGTCCACCCCGATGGTGTGCACCTCGTATTCGAACGGCGCGGTGCGCCCGAGCCGCGCGATTCCGCCGTAGCCCACCACGGCGTCGCCGATCCGGGCGGCGACGTAGTGGTTGTCACGAGCATCGATCGCCCGGCTGAACGCCTCGGCCGGCCACGGGTCGTCGCCACCGAACAGTTGGGCTTCCAGTTCGGCGCAGCGCAGCGCGTCGCTGTGAACCAGCGCGCCCAGCGTCACCGGCGCAGCGACGGTCGCTGGGGGCTTGGCGTCGGGGCGACGCAGGTACAGCGGTACCAGCGATTCCGGCGCCTCATTCCAATCCCGCACTGCGGCAACCAGTCCCGCAGGAGTCGGATATGTGACGTCAAGGATCGGCAGGCCGAACAGCTCGGTGTGCGCAGGCGAGCCGGCCAGCGCGACGGCATCGGCGGGGTCGACGGCGGCCGGGGCACACACTGCCGGGCCCGCCACCCGGGCCCCGTCGCGATAGCGCGCCCAGTAGACCTCTCGACGGCGAGCATCGGTGACCACCAGGGTCGGTCCGGAAGTGCGCACGCCCATCGCGTCCAGGCTGCACACGCCGTACACCGGGATGCCCAGGGCGTGGCCATAGGCCGCGGCGCTGGCCATCCCGACCCGCAGGCCGGTGAACGGTCCCGGTCCGCAACCCACTACGACCGCGGCCAGATCGGCCATGGTCAGGCCTGCATCGGCCAGTGCGCCCAGCACATTGGGGGTCAGCCGTTCGGCGTGCGCGCGGGCGTCGGGGGTGACCCGCTCGGCCAGCACGGTGCGGCGGTCGGCGGCCACCACGCCGGCGGTGACGGCGGGGGTGGCGGTGTCGATGGTGAGAATCGCTCCGGTCACGGCGCGTGCCACCGCCAGGTCGCGGTGCGTGTCTCGCAGTCCGCCGCGCGGTCCAGCCGAATGTCCAGGTGCCGGTCGGAGAGCCGCTCGGCCAGGCCTTCACCCCACTCCACCACGACGACGGCGTCGTCGAGTTCGGTGTCAAGGTCCAAAGAGTCCAGCTCGGCCAGCAGGTCCAGGCCCGACTCATCGAGCAGCCGGTAAAGGTCGACGTGAATCATCGCCGGGCTGCCCGGCCGGCGGGCCCGATGTTCGCGGGCCAGCACGTACGTCGGGGAGGTGACCGGACCATCGACATCGAGTGCCGCGGCGATCCCCTTGGCCAACACGGTTTTTCCAGCACCCAGCGGACCGGACAGCACCACCACATCGCCGGCTCGTAGCTGTTCGCCCAGCCGGGCTCCCAGCGCGACGGTGTCCTCGGCGGTGGACAGGGTCGCCTCCTGCGGATCAGCCACTGCGCCCGGCCTTTCGGCGCAACCGGTGCGTCAGCATGCCACGGCGCGGAGTGGCGCGCTCCACCAGTCGCACCAGCGCCTCGTCGATGACATCGGGTTCCTCCAACTGCACCAGATGCCCGGCCCCGGGCACGATCACCAGCTCACAATCCCACAACGTGGCCGCCATCGCCCGCGAGTACCCCGGTGGGGTGAGCAGGTCCTGGTCGCCACAGGCGACCAGGGTAGGGATCTTGGCCAGCGTCGGCAGCGCGGCACTCTCGTCGTGGACTTCCAGGGCGTGCAGGAAGCCCACCATGGTGGCGACCGGGGTGGAGTGCATCATCTCCTCGGAGTAGGCCACCACACTCGGGCTGATCTGGTCGGTGCCGTAGGAGGCGGCCCGCAGAATCGGTGCGATCACCCCGCGCGCCGCGCCGCGGCCCCGGTGCACCAGTTTCGGCGCGTACCGCACACTGAACTGCACGGCTTCCAGCGCCGGGTTGCGCAGGATCTGCCCCAGCGGAGACCGCGAAACCCCTTTGGCGGCCGACGATATCAACGCCGTACCGACAATCCGGTTGCCGTAGCGCTGGGGAAACTGCCGTGCGTGCGCCAACACCGTCATGCCGCCCATCGAATGGCCTACCAGGACGATCGGTCCGCGCGGCACGGCCGCCCGCAGCACCGCCTCCAGATCCTGGCCGAGCCGCGGCACGGTGTAGGTGCCCGGTGGGGCAACGCTGGAATCCCCGTGCCCGCGCTGGTCGTAGAAGACCATGCGCACCTGATCGCCCCACTCCGCTGCCAGCCGCGCCCGCTGAAAATGGAACGAGCCCATCCGCAGACAGAATCCGTGCGCGAACACCACGGTCAGCGGTGCATTGCGCGGACCCACGTCGCGCACCGCCAGTTCCACGCCGTCGTCGGTGACCACCACCGAGCTGTGGTCGTGGTCGAGAATCTCGAAATCCTCATCGGCGTAAGCGTCTTCGGCGGTGGTGCGTCGCGTCACCGACCGGGCGATGGTGCTTCCGGCGATGGTGCCGACGGCCGCCAGACCGGCCACCCCCGCCAGCCAGCCGCCGGCCCGCCGCGACCCGCGCCGATTACCCGCCATCGGCGCCCCGATAAGTCCTGGCGACCCGCCCGCGCGGGCTGTTGACCACCTCATAGTGGATGGTGCCCAACACGTCGGCCCAGTCCTGGGCCAGCGGTTCGCCGTCCGCTCCGGACCCGAACACGATGACCTCGTCACCCTCGGTGACGTCGACGGGGCCGGGACCCAGATCGACGACAAACTGGTCCATGCAGACGCGCCCGACGCTGCGCCGACGTCGGCCGTTGATCAACACGTCGAACCGTCCGCTCAGCGGTCGGAACACCCCGTCGGCGTAGCCCATCGGCACCAGTGCCACGGTGGTGTCGACCGGGGCGACCCAGGTGTGCCCGTAAGAGACGGCCTCGCCGGCTTTGATCGGACGAACCAACACCACAAGCGATTTCAGCGTCATCGCCGGAATCAGGCCCATGTCGCCGCGCTCGGGGATGGGGCTCAGGCCGTACATGGCTATTCCCGGCCGAACCATGTCGTAGGCCAGGTCGGGGCGGGTCATCGCCCCTGCCGAGTTGGCCAGGTGCGCGACCGGGAACTCCAGGCCCTGCGCGCGCGCCACAGTCAGCAGGTCGGAAAAGCGTTGCGCCTGAACATCGTTGACCGGGTTGTCAGTCTCGTCGGCGCAGGCCAGATGCGACATCAGGCCACGCACCCGGATCGCGTCGTCGGCGACGGCCCGCTGCAGCGCGGTCACCAGTGCCGGGAAGTCGGCGCCGCCCACCCCGTTGCGGTTCATGCCGGTGTCGGCCTTGACCGTGACGGTCGCGGTGCGCCCGGTGCGCTCCACCGCATCGAGCAACTCGTTCAGCTGCGCCACTGAAGAGACCGCGATCTGTACGTCGGCGGCCAGGGCGGGAGCGAAGTCGGCGTGCGGCCCGTGCAGCCATGCCAGCACCGGTGCGGTGATGTCGGCCGCTCGCAACGTCAGCGCCTCGTCGACGGTGGCCACCCCGAGTTCGACCGCACCGGCACCCAGCGCGGCGCGGGCCACCGGGACGGCGCCGTGGCCGTAACCATCGGCCTTGACCACAGCCATCACCCCGGCGGCGCCGGCGTGTTCGTCCAGCACCCGCACGTTGTGGGCAATGGCGTCCAGGTCCACCAGCGCCTGCGCCAGCAGGCCGGACGTTCGGGATACGGCAGTCATGTCAGGTTCGATTGTCCCAGAACCTCCCAAACCGGCCCGTCGGATCGCCGAGTGTGCGGTTTGATCGGCCTCAAAGCCGTTTTGCGACCGAGAACACACACTCGGCCGCAGCGCTCGCCTGATCAGTGCGAAAAGTGCTGCTGATCGTCGTAATGGCCCGCGGGCTTGACCCGGTCCAGCGCGGTCACCGATTTCATGATGTCGTCGAAAAGCGCGCGGGCGAGATCCGCCGACAGCCCCTCGCGGACCACAACGCGCAGCACCGCGACGTCCTCGGCGCCCTCCGGCATGGTGTAGGCCGGCACCTGCCAGCCGTAGGTGCGCAACTCGTGGGACACGTCGAACTCGGTGTAGCCGCGCTCGCCGGCCAGCCGGCAGCTCACCACCGGGATCGCCGAACCGTCGCTGATCACCTCGAAGTGCTCAGAAGCGGCCAACTGGTGGCTCAGCCAGCGGGCGGTGTCGGACAGGGTCCGCATCACCTCGGTGTAGCCGGCGCGGCCCAGCCGCAGGAAATTGTAGTACTGGCCGACGACCTGGTTGCCCGGCCGGGAGAAGTTCAGCGTGAATGTCGGCATGTCGCCGCCCAGGTAGTTGACCCGGAACACCAGCTCCTCGGGCAGGTAGTCGGCGCTGCGCCACACCACGAAGCCGATGCCCGGATAGGTCAGGCCGTACTTGTGGCCGCTGACGTTGATCGAGACGACCCGCGGCAACCGGAAATCCCACTTGAGGCCCGGGTGCAGGAAGGGCACCACGAATCCGCCGCTGGCGGCGTCCACGTGCACCGGCACGTCCGGCCCGCTGCCGGCGGCGAGGGTGTCCAGTGCCGCACAGATCTGCTCGACGGGTTCGAGTTCCCCGGTGTAGGTGGTGCCCAGGATGCCCACCACGCCGATGGTGTTCTCGTCGACGGCGTCGATCACCTGTTCGGGGGTGATCACGTAGCGGTCCTGGCCCATCGGCAGGTAGCGGGGTTCGACGTCGAAGTAGCGGCAGAACTTCTCCCACACCACCTGGACGTTGGAGCCCATCACCAGGTTCGGAGTGCGACCCTTCCAGTCGTCACCGACCTGCTGGCGCCAGCGCCACTTCATCGCCAGCCCGCCCAGCATCACCGCCTCGCTGGACCCGACGGTGGACACCCCGATCGCGCTGGCGGGGTCGTCGTCGCGCAGGTTCTCGGCGTGGAACAGGTCGGCGACCATGGACACGCAGCGCTGCTCAATGGCCGCGGTGGCCGGGTATTCGTCCTTGTCGATCATGTTCTTGTCGAACGACTCCGCCATCAGCGCCGACGCTTCGGGGTCCATCCAGGTGGTGACGAAGGTGGCCAGATTCAGCCGAGAGCTGCCGTCGAGCATCAGCTCGTCGTGGATGAAGCGGTAGGCGGTCTGCGGGTCCATCGGGTCGTCGGGCAACCGCAGCGCCGGGACCGGCGAGGTAAACATCCGGCCGGTGTAGGCCGGAGCGATGGCATGCGCCGGCACGGACGGGTGGGAATGGGTCACTGCGACTCTCCTCTATAGCTGGGCCAGGGCGGTGCGGATGTGGGTCAGGATGCGCGAGGCCGACGTCGGGGTGTCGCCGGGGCCGGGGTCGGCGGCCGAGGCTGCGGCGGCGCGGGTGTGCACGAATGCGGCGGCGGCAGCGGCCTGGGCGGTGGGCAGGCCCGATGCCAACAGCGCGCCGATCATCCCGGACAGCACGTCGCCGGAGCCCGCGGTGGCCGCCCATGACCCGCCGGACGGGTTGAGATAGACCGGGCCGGCGGGGTCGGCGATGACGGTGACGTTGCCCTTGAGCAGCACGGTGGCCCCGAAGCGGTCGGCCAGCTCGCGGGCCGCACCGACCCGGTCGGGTCCGGGTGGGTGCCCGGCCAACCGGGCGTATTCGCCGGCATGCGGTGTCAGCACCGTTGGGGCGTTGCGCTCGGCCACCAGGGCTGGGTGGGCGGCCAGGATGGTGAGCGCATCGGCGTCGACGATCACCGGCAGATCGGCGCCAAGCGCGAACCACAGTGCGGCGGCGGCCTGTTCCCCGGTGCCCAGACCGGGACCGACCGCCCAGGCCTGCACCTTCCCGGCGGCGGCCGGACTGGGTGCGGCGACCACTTCCGGCCAGTGCGAAACCACTTGGGCGTCAGCGCTTCCGGCGTAGCGCACCATCCCGGAGGTGGCGGCCACCGCCGCCCCGGCGCACAGGATCGCCGCGCCCGGGTAGGTCGCCGAGCCGGCCAGGATTCCGGTGACGCCCTGGGTATATTTGTCGTCGCGGGGACCGGGCGCCGGCCAGCAGGACTCGACGTCGGCGGCGGTCAATGACCGAATGTCGGTGTCCGGCAGGTCCAGACCGATCTCGACGAGCTCGACCCGCCCGCACTGCCCCAGCGCGTGCACCGGCTTGAGGCCACCGAAGGTGACCGTGAGAGCGGCGTGCACCGCGGGCCCGTCCGCCGCGCCGGTGTGCGGGTCCAAGCCGCTGGGGATATCGACGGCCACCACCGAGATGCCTCGCGCATCGACGTCGGCGAAGATCTCGGCGGCGTGCGGCCGCAGCGGGCCGCGCCCGGAGATGCCGACCACACCGTCGATCACCAGATCCGTTGCGGGCGGCACGGTGTCGACGATCCGGCCACCGGCACGTCTGAACGCCGCGAGACCTTTGGCGTGGGCCCGCTCGGGGTCGAGCAGGATGGCGCTGGCCGCCACGCCGCGTCGGCGCAGCAGGGTGGCCGCCCACAGCGCATCGCCGCCGTTGTCGCCGGAACCCACCACCGCGCACAGGTTGCGTCCGGCTATCCCGCCGGTGCGCGCGGCCAGTTCCCCAGCGATCGCGGTCGCCAGCCCGAACGCCGCCCGGCGCATCAGCACCCCGTCGGGCAGGCTCGCCAACAGCGGTGCTTCGGCGGCGCGAATGACCTCGACGCTGTAGTAATGCCGCACTTGCCCTCCTCGCCCTGCTCGCGATTGTCAGGCTAGTGGCCGCCGGCGGTACTCGGGTGATGTCGCAGCGGATGGTGGGGATGGGTCAGCGGGTAGCAGCACAACCCGATCACCAGCGCGGCGGCGTGGCCGATCGCGGTGAAGTCGGGATTGATGAGCAGCGGCACCGTGAAGATGACGACCAGGCCGGCCAGGTAAACCCAGCGCCAGGGCCGACGGATCCGGTAGGTGAGCACCGCCATCACCCCGACCAGGAAGTAGCTGACGCCGATGTCGCGGGCGTAAGTCAGGCGCTCCGATTCCCGGTGCAGGTGGATCAGCGCATACAGCGCACCCTCGCTGACATAGGTGGCACCGACGTGGGAGATCAATCCGACCATCAGCCAACGCAGGTGGCCCAGCCAGTGTTCGGCCGGCGCCAGGAACAGGGTGAAAAGCACCAGATACGGTGACCAGTCCTTACCGTCGATCCACAGCAGGCTGGAGACCAGCACCTCCAGCGGGTCGGTGGCCAGATGGTGCAGGTTGGTGGATTGCTCGACGAGCATGGTGTGCAGCCGCCGGCCGACCAGGTGCTGGATGACGGTGGTGACTCCCAGCACCGCCAGCCACAGGTAGGTCAGCGGCGCGGTGTGCACGAAGTGCCACACCGCCGCCAGGCGCGTTCTGACGTCCGCCACGGCGTACAGCGTCGCATGGTTGATGCAGACACGGACAGACCGACCGCTGATAACCTCGGTGATAATCGGGCCATCCGCCTGCGATCGGCCCCAGGGGATGTGGGGGCACCTCATGAGCGAACCGCATGGTCCGACGCCCAATCCGTATTACCAGTCCCCTTTCGCGCCCATGAACCAGCCCATCCCGCCGGTTGGCGGCGGACCGTTCCCGCCGCCGCTGCTGCCGCCTGGGCTCGGCGGTCCGCCCCCGGGATCACGCGGGCCCAACCGCCGCAAGATGTGGACGCTGCTGGCCACGGTCTGCGTACTCGCGGTGATCGGCGTCGTGCTCACCGTGACGCTGTCCGGGCGTGGTCAGCACGACACGGCCAAACCCGCTGCAAAGACCGGGACCTCGGCAACGGCGTCGGCGTCCTCTGACAAGACACCGGTACCCGTCTCGAAGATCGACGGGTTGTTGCCCCGCCAGGAAGCCCTCGCCGCGGCGGTGGCTGATCCCGAACTCGGGGTCGTGATGAGCGGTGAGGCCATGGATGAGGTCACCGTGGTGGACGCGGACTGCCAGGGCATCAGTTCGGTCGCCTCGGGCCCCGTCTACGCCGGAACCGGTTGGACCGCGATCCGCTGGCAGCGCTGGTACAGCCCGCCCGACATCGATACCCACGACCTGAAGCACGGTCTGCTGGTGTCGGTGGCGACCTTTCCTCGGGCGGAGAACGCGCAGGCGTTCTACACCAAGCAGAGCGACAAGTGGAAAAGGTGCGCCGGCCGCACCCTGAACATGACCGTGACCAGTGGCGACAACGAGCCGCGCGTTTTCTGGACCGTCACCGAGGTCACCGAGTCCGATGAGCTCGTCAAGACGACCGCGATCAGTGAGGGCGGCGGTGGATGGTCATGCCAGGACGCCCTGACCATCCGTAACAACGTCGTCGCGCAGGCCGATGTCTGCGGTAACAGTATCCCGGCCAATGCGGCGCAGGACATCCTCAACGACATCACCCGGAAGGTCGACGCGGCCGGGTGAGCTGACCGAGCGGGCTCCCGAACACCGCCCGCCACGCAATTCCTTGATCAGCCCCTGCGCCTCGCGTATCGTCCGATTCAATTTCGCGTCGCACAGTAGCGAATAGAGGGAGAGGGCCGAGCCGTTGCGCAACCGCTACGCCGGGGAACCGTTCACCACCGCCGATGCTGAGATCGCGGCGGCCTTGGAGCAGGTCTCCATCCCCACGTTGTTGCTGTCGTGCGTGCACATCACCGGCGACCCCCGCTTCATCCGGGACTTCAGGCAGAACGGGATCTTCCTCAACGAGATCCAGGGGTTCATGTCCGAAGAGGACAAGGCCCGGGCCCGCGCCGAAGCGCTGCCGGTGATCGTCGACTATCGCGATCGCGGCTGCCCGCAGCCCGCTCCCCTGCCTGCCGAGCTGGTCAAGGAGATGATGGACTGGGCGGCCTGCGAGACCGTGCCGGATGCCTACCTGGGGCTGCTCTCCGAAGAACTCGACCTCGACGGGGTCGACCCGCGCAGTCCAGCGCCGGTGGAACGCGCGGCGGAGCTGTCGGTGGTGGTGATCGGCTGTGGCGAATCGGGCGTGTTGGCCGGAATTCGGCTGGCCCAGGCCGGTATTCCCTTCACGATCATCGAGAAGAACGAGGGCCCGGGCGGAACGTGGTGGGAGAACGACTACCCGGGCGCTCGGGTGGATGTCGCGAACCACTTCTACTGCTACAGCTTCGAACCCAACAACGACTGGGGTCACTATTTCGCCGAACAACCCGAGCTGCGGGCATACTTCAGCGATCTGGTCACCAAACACGGCCTGACTGAACATATTCGGTGGGGTACCGAGGTCACCGATGCCGTCTGGAACGAGGGCAACGGAACCTGGACGCTGACCACCCGCACCGCCGACGGCGCAGGGTCCACGCTGTCGGCGCGCGCGGTGATCACCGCTGTCGGTCAGCTCAATCGGCCGAATCTGCCCGACCTCGACGGCGCGGACAGTTTCGCCGGGCCGTCGTTTCACTCTGCGGCGTGGGATCACAGTGTCGACCTGACCGGTAAGCGGGTCGCGCTGATCGGGGCGGGTGCCAGTGGATTTCAGATCGCACCGGCGATTGCGGAGAAAGTGGCTCACCTGACGGTGTTTCAGCGCACCGCACAGTGGATGTTCCCCAACCCGATGTATCACGACGCCGTCGACGGCGGGGTGCGCTGGGCGTTGGAGCACCTGCCGTTCTACGGCCGCTGGTACCGCTTCCTGCTGCTGTGGCCCGGTGCCGACAAGGGCCTGGAGGCCGCCCGAGTAGATCCGGACTATCCCGACCAGGACTACGCGGTGAGCGAGATCAACGCCCTGGCCCGGCAGATGTTCACCGGCTGGATCACCGATCAGGTGGGCGACGACGACGAGCTGCTGGCCAAGGTGCTGCCGGACTATCCGGCGA
Organism: Mycobacterium sp. SMC-15; assembly: GCF_045310925.1. Classification (NCBI taxonomy): domain Bacteria; kingdom Bacillati; phylum Actinomycetota; class Actinomycetes; order Mycobacteriales; family Mycobacteriaceae; genus Mycobacterium; species Mycobacterium sp. SMC-15. Next base: position 46,239 of record NZ_JBJIAJ010000005.1, read on the forward strand.
CCGGCAAGCGCACCCTGCAGGACAACGGCACCTGGCTCAAAACCCTGCGGCGCGACAACGTCGAACTGGACCGCACCGCCATTCGGCGAATCACCCCGCAGGGCGTGGAGACCGACGACGGCGTCCACCACGAGGTGGATGTGATCGTGTACGCCACCGGTTTTCGGCACACCGATGTGTTGTGGCCGATGCGCATCACCGGCCGCGACGGCACCGATCTACACGCGCTGTGGGGCAGCAAGCCGTACGCGTATCTGGGCATCACTGTGCCCGGCTTCCCGAACTTCTTTGTGCTCTACGGCCCCGGCGCGCATCTGGCACACGGCGGCAGCCTGATCTTCAACTCCGAGTTGGAGATGCGCTACATCGACGCCTGCCTGGCCAAGCTCGCCGATGAACAGCTGCACTCGATCGAGCCGACCGTGCGGGCGGCCACCGAGTGGCATCAGGCCACCCAGGCCGCGATCACCAAGACGGTGTGGGCGCATCCGGCGGTCAAGCATTCCTATTTCAAGAACGCCGACGGCGAGATCCATACCGTGAGCCCGTGGCGGCTCGACGAGTACTGGTCGGCGGTGCGTGAACCGGATTGGTCGCAGTTCGTCATCGCAAAGGAGCGCTGAATTGAGCGGAGTTGTCGTCACCGGGGCAGCATCGGGAATCGGCCGGGCCTGCGCCCAGGCCCTGGTTGCCGACGGCCGCCGGGTTGCGTTGTGGGACATAGCCCCAACGGTTCTGGACGTGGCCGAGAGTTTGGGAATGCCCGGCACGGTGGTCGACGTCTGCGACGACGCCGGGATGCCCGCCGCGGTCGCGGCAGCGGCTGAGGCGCTGGACGGAATCGACGGGCTGGTGCATGCCGCGGGCCGGGTGCTGCCCGAACCGGTGGGCGCCTACACCGGCGAATCCTGGGACGCCGTGATGAGCGTCAACCTGCGCGCCCAGGCGATGCTGGTGCAGTTGATGCTGCCGCACCTGGAGTCCGTCGCCCGAGCAGGCGGCGACCCAGCGGTGGTCGGCATCTCGAGCATCGAGGGGCTGACCGCCAACCCGTTCATCCCGGCCTACTGCGCCTCCAAGGCCGGACTGCTGGGGCTGACCAGGTCGATGGCCGCCCAACTGGGTCCGGCCGGAATCCGTATCAACGCGGTCTGTCCTGGCTTCATCGAGACACCGATGCTGCAGATCGCGCTCGACGTCGAAGAAGTCGCGGCCGGCTTTGTGGCCGCCGCGCCGCTGGGGCGGATCGGTCAACCGGGCGAGGTCGCCCAGGCGGTGGCGTTCCTGATGTCGCCCCGGGCGTCGTTCATCACCGGGACCCAGATCGTCGTCGACGGTGGAGTCACCGCCCGGCATCCGTGAGGTTTAGAAGACCCAGCTCTGCGGTGCGGCAATGACGAAGCCGTGGGCGGCCACCGGACTCACCGCACCGGGCACCTGTGGCTCCTTGAGCACACAGACCAAGTCGGTGGACGGCGGAACCCCGCAGACCATGGACTGGGCGGGTGAGAAGTCCCAGAACACGATCTTGTGGCCCACCGGAAGCTTTGCGGCCGGCGGGCTTCCGGCGAGCAGCGCGTCCGGCGGAGCAGGCAAGAAACGCGCCGGGATGCTTTCCTTCCCGTAGATCCCGGGCAGCTGTACCGAGCCGGCGTCGCGCGGCGCCCCCGGAATGTCGCCCGCGCAGTTGACCTCATGGGTGATCCTGCCCTGCCGCATCCTGCAGACCAGCCCGGATTCGGTGGCGAAGACGACGTTCGGAGCCTGCTGCAGATCGCTGACCGAACCGGGCAGCGGCCCGCTGTCATCGATCAGGGAGTCCACGTCGGGGAAACCCGGGGCCGCCACGGCGTTCGGCACCGTCATCAGCAGGACAGCCGAGCTGACCGCCACTGCCAGTGCTCGCCGCACCACCCGAAGCCTCCCTGTTCGCCGTCAGATCTTCAAAACTACGAGCGGCGGGCTCGCTGGTCAATGTCGCCGGCCGGGCCAACCGCGCGCATGGCCGAAGCGGCGATCGCTTCCTGTAAGCCCCGCGTTGCCAACTCATCGGCCAGCTCGTTGTCGGCGACCCCCGAATGGCCTTTCACCCAGAACCACTCGACCTGGTGACGCGCGCAGGCGGCCTGAAGCCGTTGCCACAGATCGACGTTCTTCACCGGTTGCTTGGCGGCGGTCAGCCAGCCGTTGCGTTCCCAGCCTGACACCCACTTGGTGATGCCATTGCGGACGTAGGTGCTGTCGGTGTGCAGATGTACCACCACGGGCCGGGTGAGGGCTTCCAGCGCCGCGATCGGAGCGGTCAGCTCCATCCGGTTGTTGCTCGTCTCGCCGGGCTCGCCACCGCACATCTCGCGGACGTGGTGGCGCATGCGCAGCACCGCGCCCCAACCACCGGGGCCCGGGTTGGGGCGGCACCCACCGTCGGTATGGATGACGACCACGTCATCGGTGGATTCGGTCATCGGCTGAGGATAGGCGGCGAGATCATCGCGGTGCGGACCGACATACCCAGATCGCGATGCCGCAGCGTGGTGATCCGGCGACCGGGCTGCACGGCGTCCTTCACCGGCGACGTGCGCTCGCCGAAGAACGACGCCGTCGCCTCGATATCGGCGACGACGTAGGTGATACCCCACAGCGTTGACGGACCGTCCGCCCCCGTGTGGGGCGACCCGACGACTTCGAGGATCACCGCACCCAGCCGGAAGAAGATCTGCCGCATCGGCCGACCGCCGAGTTCGGCGTCGCGGACCCGGCGCGACTGCAGCCCGACTGCAGCCAGTGCCTCGACGGTGCGAGGCAGGTTGAGGGACAACAGCACAACGTGATCGATCGAGATCACGCCGTTCGGATGCGCGGCCGGTTCGGTGGCCGCCGCGACAGAGCGGGAGGTGGGGATACCGTCGAGCGGCCCGTCCTGGGGCAAGCCCCGCAGTGCCCACCCGAGGATGCCGGTGCCGCCCCCGGTCAGCCGCAGCCGGACCTCACCCACCCGGCAGACGTCGTCGGGATCCACACTGAACCCCGCCGACCGCCACGTGTCAGGCGGATCGGCAAGATGGAGTTCGTCGATGGTGACGGACATGCCGCTCACAGTACTGCGCCTTGCCGCGCATCTTGTCAGTCCGGTGTGACGGGCTCGGGTTTCAGGTCGCGCCACCAGCAGTAGATAAACAGCAGCATCGACATCACCAGCGCGACGATCACCCAGAGCGTGATCGTGACGTCAATCCAGGATCCGATCGGCGGAGCGTCCGGCAGCGCGTTTCGCAGCGGGACCACCGCGAAAAGCATTGCCGCATACCAGGTCGTCATCGGCGGCTGGAACTTGCGCCAGCCGAGGAAGGTCAGGTTCGCCACGACAACGGCCACCGCGGCCAGGGCGATCAAGACGCCTACGATCACGGCACCGAACGCCATGGTGCTCGGCGACCGGTGCAGCGTGATGCGGTATGGGCCACCATCTTCGCGGTCGCTGACGATCTCGTTCTTCCAACCGGCGATGTGGTCGACGAACGTCACCGACATCCGTTCCGGAACCGTGGCATCCCCGCGCACGACATCGACGGTGATCGGCCCGGTCTGATAGTGATCGAACGGCCACTTCGCCGAGTTACCGGAGATGGTCAAGGGCACCGGGAACTCACCGGGCACCATGCCCTTCGTCCAGGTGCGCTTCGTCGGCGTGACCGCGGAGTGCACCGCGATGCTCAGTTCTTCCGTGAGCCCATGCCGGACAGGGTCGAGCAGTTCGGCCCCCGGCGTGATGGTGACCTTGCCGGTCAGTGTGCCCTTGACCGTCTGGAGGTCCTCGATATCGATGGTCACGGTCGTGCCGTCGGCCGACGCCACGCCTTCGGTGAGGTGGCGCGGGCATCCACAACCCGCGCGCTCATACAGCGCGACGGTGACGAGGTAGGACGCGACGAAGAAGATCGTCATGCCGAGGATCAGAAGCAGTCTGGGCCGGTTGACGTGAACAGCAGGCTCAACGTTGGACAAGTCTGTTCTCCCTCACTCGGTCAGCTTCGCAGTCGACAACAACGGCTGCATCGTCTCATCGTCGCCGCGATTGCCGCCGAGTTTTCGACGGACGGGCGACACACAATCGAGCTGCTGCAACCAGATTCCGGCACCGCCGCGAATCTGCGCCGCGTTAGAAGACTTCGCTGTTCGGCGCGGAGATGACGAATCCGTGCGTCACCGCCGGGCCGCCGCTCTTGCCACCGTTCTCGCGCGCAGCCTTGAGCACACAGGCCACCTCGGTACCCATCGGTGCACCGCAGACCAGCGATTCGGTGGGCGAGAAATCCCAGAACACGATCTTGTGGCCGGGCGCCAACATGATCGACGGAACCTTTGCGGGATCGCCGAGGAGCCCGGCGGGGGCCATCGGCATGAACTGCGCCGGGCCGTTGCCGTCGGCATAGACGGTCCCAAGACTGACGCTGCGAGTTCCCGCCGGGGCGCCAACGAGATTCCCGGCACAGGCCACACTGTGCGTCACTTTCCCGCGACTCTTCCGGCAGGCCAGACCCGACGGGGTGGTAAACGCCAGATCCGGGATTCCGGTGAGGTCAGCGACCGAGCCGGGCAGCGGTCCGCTGTCGTCGAAGAGCGGGCCCAGGTCGGGAACCTCGTTCGCCGCACCAGCATTCGGCGCCTGCGCCAGCACCGCCATCGCGGCGCACACCACCGCCAACAATTGTCGCACTGAATGCTCCCGCTACTCGACGGTGACTGACTTGGCCAGGTTGCGCGGCTTGTCCACGTCGTAGCCGCGAGCCTGCGCCACGCCGGCGGCAAACACCTGTAGCGGGATGGTCGACAGCAGCGGCTGGTACAGCGTTGACACCGCAGGTATTTCAATCAGATGGTCGGCGTAGGGACGCACCGTCTCGTCGCCCTCCTCGGCAATAACGATGGTGACGGCACCGCGGGCCTGGATCTCGCGAATGTTGGAGAGCAGCTTGGAGTGCAACATCGCCGCATTCTTGGGCGAAGGCATCACAACGATCACCGGAAGGTCGTCCTCGATCAGTGCGATCGGGCCATGCTTGAGTTCACCGGCGGCAAAGCCTTCGGCGTGCATGTAGGCCAGTTCCTTGAGCTTGAGCGCGCCTTCCAGTGCCACCGGGTAGCCGACATGGCGACCAAGAAAGAGCACCGCACTCGACGACGCGAACTGCCGCGCCAACTCGGCGACCGAGTCGATGCCTTCCAGCACATGCGACACCAGTTCGGGCATCGCCTCCAGTTGCCGGTACTCGTGCTCGACCTCGTCGGGGTATTTGGTGCCCCGGGCCTGCGCCAGCGCCAGACCGACCAGATAGTTCGCGGTGATCTGGGCAAGGAACGTCTTCGTGGACGCGACACCGATCTCCGGTCCGGCCCGGGTATAGAGCACCGCATCGCACTCCCGCGGGATCTGCGAGCCGTTGGTGTTGCAGACCGCGAGCACCTTGGCCTTCTGCTCCTTGGCGTGCCGGACAGCCTCCAGGGTGTCGGCGGTTTCGCCCGACTGGCTGATCGCCACCACCAGGGTGCTGCGGTCCAGAACCGGGTCGCGGTAACGGAACTCACTGGCCAGTTCGACTTCCACCGGCAGCCGCGTCCAGTGCTCGATCGCGTACTTGGCCAATAGACCGGAGTGGTACGCGGTGCCGCAGGCCACGACGAACACCTTGTCGATCTCGCGCAGCTCCTGGTCACTCAGGCGCTGCTCGTCGAGCACGATCCGGCCGTCCTCGAAGTGCCCCAGCAGAGTTTCGGCCACCGCGGTGGGCTGTTCGGCGATCTCCTTGAGCATGAAGTATTCGTAGCCACCCTTTTCGGCGGCAGACAGGTCCCAGTCGATGTGAAAACGCCGGGCGTTGGCGGCATCGTCGTTGCCCGCGAAATCGGTGATGCGGTAGCCGTCGGCGGTGATGACCACCGCCTGGTCCTGACCCAGCTCGACGGCTTCGCGGGTGAAGGGGATGAACGCCGCCACATCCGAGCCCAGGAACATCTCGCCGTCACCGATACCGACCACCAGTGGGGTGGACCGACGCGCCGCCACGATCGTGCCCGGCTCGTCTGCGTGGGCGAACACCACGGTGAAGTGGCCCTCCAGCCGACGGAGCACCGCCAGCGCCGAGGCGACGAAGTCCCCGGCGGTGTCACCGTCCCGGTATTGGCGGGCCAGCAAGTGGACGGTCACTTCGCTGTCGGTCTCGCTGGTGAACTCCACCCCGGCGCGTTCCAACTCGTCGCGCAGTACCGCGAAGTTCTCGATGATGCCGTTGTGCACCACGGCGAACTTGCCGGCCGCGTCGCAGTGCGGGTGGGCGTTGTGGTCGGTGGGGCGGCCATGGGTTGCCCAGCGGGTGTGACCCAGCCCGGTGCCCCCGGCCAGCAACGCGGGATCGGTCGCGGCCAGTTCGGCTTCTAAGTTGGCCAGCCGACCCGCGCGGCGCCGAACGGTCAGCTGCCCGATTCCGTCGACGACGGCGATGCCCGCGGAGTCGTAGCCCCGGTATTCCATGCGACGCAGGGCCTCGACGACAACGTCGCGGGCAGGGCGTTGCCCGACGTAGCCGACGATTCCACACATAGCTGTTCAGGGTAGTGCACCGGCAGCCCGGTCCCGTCAACCGTGCAGGTCAGTGGCGTCCGGGCTGCCAGCCGTGCAACTGCCGTTTCAGTCCGAGGCTTGCGCTACTCGCTACTGCGCGCCACCGAACAGGTCCGCCAACAGGGCGCCGAAGTCGAAGTCCGTAGCCGCGCCAGGATCCGGCTCAACCTCGGGAGGTGGCCCATCGAAGTCCAGGTCGCCAGTGAGCAGCAATGCGATCACCTGCTCCAAGCCGGCCAACGCGCCGGTCAACCCGACCCCCTGCCCCGGACCGAAGGTCAGGTCGAGGGTGAGTGGGTCGGTGACCGAAATGGTGATTCCGAGCGCGTTGAGGATCGAGCCGCCGCCGTAGATGGGCGGAGGGAGCTCTTCCGCGGACAACGCATCGATATTGCCGCCGACTTCTCCCGGCGATAGCAGGCCGCCGAAGGCGAAGCTCAGGCCGGAAACGGCGACGCCCTCGGGCAGCAGGCCGGCGTCGGCGACTATCGGGATCAACGCGTCCAGGTTCAACGTGGCGCCGTTGAGTAGGCCGTTGAACATATTGGCCGGAATGTTGATCAGCTCCTGCAACGCCGCCGTGGTGTCCGGGTTGTCGCCGCCGAGATTGGCGCTGATGGCTTCGATGCTGTTGATGAGCGCCACCAACGGCGACAGGGACGGCCCCAGGGCGCCGATCAGCAAGCCGGACAACGGCGAGGCCAAGACTTGGACGATCTCCGGGATCGGGTCGGGAATTGCCGGAATGAGCCCGGGAGCCAAGGCTTCCCCTTGGTTGCTGAGCAGGCCGTAGAGCAAGAAATTGCCCAGGAAGAAGTCCGGACTCCCAATCCCACCGTCGCCCGACGGGAGGCTGGTCGTAAATTCGGCCAGCGGGTTGAGGAAGCCCTTCTGGTCACCACCAAGGAACGTCAGGGCGGCACCCAGCTGCTCGAGGTCCAGGTTGCTCAGATCGGCGTTGCTGAGCGCTTCGCTCAGCGCGCTGTTGGCGTCCTGCATCGCGGTCTGCAGGTGCTCGAAGTTGACTTCGGCGGTATTGAAGGCGTCGGCCCAAGCCCCCGTGAAATCGATATCGGCGGTCAACGCGACGTCATGAACCGTGTGAGCTTCGAGCAACGGCGTGGCCACCGGCGTGACAGTGATCATGCCCGCACCTACCAGCGCGATTCCGGCGGTGACGAAGGGGCGCAGTGTCGGATTCATTTGAGCAACTCCTCAAGATCCAGTGTCTTGCCAGCGGAAATAACTGAGTGTGAGGAAGATCATATTTAATAAATAGCTGTGATGCAAGGCTCAGTTCCCAGATTTCCGGCATCGCCGCCGGGCGTTTCGGCACCGACGTGGCCTTTTCGACCCCGATACTTTCTTGGGCTGCTCCCAGCACGTTGCGGCCAACCCGGCTCAGCTCCGGTCCCCAGCGGTTATGTTGGGGATCCGCACGAAGACCCGAGGCGGGGTCGGCCAGCAAACGACGGTCTAGGTGACGACATGCCAGAGGACAACCCAGCCACCGCGCGCACCCTGGTGGAATTGCTACGTCAGCAGGCCGACCGCTATCGAGACAAGGTCGCGTTCGTGTTCGCCCCGGACGGCCTGGAGGAACAGGGTCGGCTGACCTACGCCGAACTCGACCGCAGCGCGCGGGCGATCGCGGCCGCACTGCAACAACAGGGAGCGGCGGGACGCCGCGTGCTTGTCATCTGCCGGCCGGGCCTGGACAGCGTCGCGGCCTACTTCGGCTGCCTGTACGCCGGCGCGGTTGCGGTGCCGGTGCAGGATCGGCTCGGGCGGCTGACGCTGATCGCCCCCGATGCGCGAGCCGGTTTCGCCCTGGCGGACTCCGCGACACAGGACAAACTCAGGGCGAAGGTCGACGGTATGACCAAACGGCCGCTGCGCTGGCTGGCCCCGGGCGACCCCGGCGCGGACCCGGACAGCTGGACGCTGCCGGATATCGACGCCGACAGCACAGCGATGTTGCAGTACACCTCGGGCTCCACCAGGGCGCCCAAGGGCGTCGTCCTGACGCACGGCAATCTACTGGCCAACCTGATCGCGATCCATGAGGCGTGGGGCGGCGACGACCAGAAAGTCGCAGTCTGCTGGCTGCCCCAGCACCACGACATGGGCTTGATCGGCGGCATCCTGCAGAGCATCTACGTCGGCGGCAACACCGTGCTGATGTCGCCGGCCGGCTTCATCACCCGCCCGATGCGCTGGCTGGAGGCCATGTCCCGGTATCGCGCCACCATCGCCACCGCACCGAATTTCGCCTACCAGCTCTGCGTCGAGCGCAGCACCGCCGAGGAGCGCGCGGCGCTGGATCTGTCGCAGTGGTCGACCGCGATGAACGGCGCCGAACCGGTACAGGCCGACACCCTGCGCGCCTTCGCCGAGGCTTTCGCGCCCGCCGGTTTCCGGCCGGAGGCGTTCCTACCGGTGTACGGATTGGCCGAAGCCACCCTGCTGGTCTCGGGCGGATCGGACGCCACCGCACCGGTGATCCGCTGCATCGACCGCACCGCGCTCGGCGAAGATCGGGTAGTCGAGATCACCGACGCCGACGACGGCGATCCCGGCGTCGTGGAGTTGGTCGGGTGCGGCCTCCCGCGAGGCGATCAGCAGATCGTGATCGCCGACCCGGAGACTCGCCGGCGCCGCGACGCCGAGCAGGTTGGCGAGATCTGGGTCTCCGGCCCGTGCGTCGCCCACGGCTACCGAGGCAAACCGGAGGACACCGAGCAGACGTTCGGCGCCTACCTGGCCGACACCGGCGAAGGGCCCTTCCTGCGCACCGGCGATCTGGGCTTCCTGCGAGCCGGCGAGGTGTTCATCGCCGGGCGCTGCAAGGACCTGATCATTCTCCGCGGCAACAACTACTACCCCAACGACATCGAAAAGACGGTGCAGGGCAGTCATTCAGCGCTGTTGTCCGGGCGCGGTGCGGCCTTTTCGGTGACGCCGAAACCGGGTGCCGGCGAACAACTCGTGGTGATACAAGAGGTCGGCGCCACCGGTGACCCCGCCGCCCTCGCCCGCGTGCTGGACGCGATCAAAGCGGCGATCACCCGCCACCATGGCATCGGGGCCCACACCGTCGCCCTGGTGGAGCCGGGCTCGATCCCGACCACCTCCAGCGGCAAGATCCAACGGCAGGCCGCCCGGCAGAAGTTCCTCGACGGAGGGTTCACCGCACTGGCGCAATGGCGAGCCGCGCAGGGATCCAGCAGCGCCCCCGCGCAGCCCCTGGCGGCGGCCCAGACCGCCGCTGCGGCGCAGCGGGCGGTGGCGCTGCAGTACTGGAAGGCACGGCAGGGCTGAGAGCTCAACGTACGAACCGGCGTGCGTTACGGTCATCAGATGGCCAGCATCAAGCGCCTTTACGCCGCGTTGACCCGTCCCGGACCGCATCGCGTCCTGCGCGGAAACCTGGCCTATGCGGGCCTGGCCGGGGCGGTGTACACCCCAGAGTCCGGGTATCGACTTCCCGCGGTGGCCTTCGGCCACGATTGGCTGACCGGCGCCGATCGCTACGCCGGATTGCTGGAACACCTGGCCTCCTGGGGCATCGTGGCCGCGGCCCCCGACACCGGACGAGGGTTGGCGCCGTCGGTACTGGATCTGGCAGCTGATCTGGGCCGCGCCCTGGAGATCGCCACTGAGGTCCGATTGGGGCCGGGCCGGATCAGTGTCGACCGCGACCGACTCGCGGTGGCCGGTCACGGCTTCGGCGGTTCGGCCGCGGTGTTCGCCGCAGCCAGCTTGTCGATGAAACCCAAAGCGGTGGCAGCGATCTTCCCAACCGTGACCACGCCGCCCGCCGAGCAGGCGGCGTTGACGCTGGATTCGCCGGGCATCGTGTTCAGCAGTCCCGACGACCCGAAAGCACTGCGTTCCAACGCGATCGAGCTCGCGCATGCCTGGCAGCATTCCACCCTGCGGGTGATCGGCAAAGCATCGCCGGCCGGGTTGCCGCAGGGCCGCCGACTGACCGGGTTCTTCGGCTTGCCGACCTCGGATCGGCGCACCCAGCGGCGGGTACGGGCCCTGCTGTCCGGATACCTGCTGGCACAACTGGTGGGCGACAAGACATTCCGAGAATTCGCCAACCCGCAGGTGTCCCTGCCTAAGACCGAGGCATTCGACACTCTGCCGGAGCCGGTGAGCCCGGAAGAGAAGATCGCCGCACTGTTCAAGTAGCGCGCGGCAAGCGGTCGCGGCCCCCGGGCCGGAACCCGACGGCCGCAACCGCTGTGGTGATCTAGACGTCGGACAGCATGTCGCCGATCGGGTCGAGCCCGAAAAGGGGCGGGATCTGGTCGGCGCCCTTGCCGTCCCAGTTGTCGCCGAGCAGCACCCCCATGACCTGCGACCACTGCTCCATGGCCGCGATCGGACCGATGGCCACGCTGTCGAGGGTCAGCGTGTCAAGGATCGGAACACCGGTGAGCGTCAGACCCAGGCTGTTGAAGATCGACCCGCCCACCGGGTCCACCGTGGTGCCATCGGCAAAGGTGTAGGTGCCCTGATCTCCGGCCCCGCCCGCAATGCCGGGGCTGAACAACCCACCGAACGCAAAGTCGAGCGCGGTGAGCTCCATGCCCTCCGGCAGCAGTCCCGCGTCGTTGATCGTCGGTACCAGCGCATCGAGATTCAGGTCGGCGCCGTTGAGGAATCCGTTGACCATATTGGCGGGAATATTGAGCAGCTCGTTGAACGCCGCCTCGAAGTCCGGCGTGTCACCGTTCAGCGCGTTGGAGACGTCGGTGACGCTGTTGACCAATGCCACCAGCGGGCTGATAGAAGGCCCCAGCGACCCGATGAGCATTGCGCTCAACGGCGACGACAGGAACTGCAGAATGTCGGTCACCTGATCCGGATCGATCCCGGAATCTTCGGGCAGGAAGCCGGGCAACAGGCTGACCATGATGCCGCGTAACCCGTCGAGGGTATGCGGGGTCACCGCATCCCAGATGGCTTTGCCGGCGTCCTCGGAGGTGTCGACGTTCAGCGTCAGCGCCGACCCCAGCATCTGGAAGTTGCCCTGGATCTCAGTGAACGCGTCCTGGACGGTCTTGGTGCCGTCGGAGACCTCCGCCCAGAGGGCTTGCTGGTTGACGATGAACTGCTGCAGCCCCACCTCGGGGGCGATCAGGAAATTGTTGGCGACCTGCGTGGCGTTGGCGGACGCGGTGTCGAAGACGTTCTGCCATGCGTCAAGGAAGCCCTCACCGGCGGTGAGTCGCAGTGCAGGCGCATGCGCGACAGCGGACGCGGTGACCACAGGAGTGACAGCGATCGTGCTGGCGCCCAGGACCGCTACACCCGCGGTGACGTAGGGACGAAGTGATTGGTGCATCGACATCTCCTCAAATTTCCGTTGCGCGCCCCTTAGGCGCCATGCCAATTCATGCAACACAACTGACATTAGGCTGAGAAATAATGCGAATGTTCGGTTCGGAAAAATTCGCCAGAATCCAGAGCGAGACCCGGAACTTCGATTCCCCATACACTAATAGTTTTCAGATACCTACAGCTCACAGTGACTTTCCAGTCGCCTCACACCTATTTACTCGACGCAAGATTACATTTTGCAACCAAATGTCCATCTTTATGAAAGCCTATCCCATATGAGGGAATGCTGAGATTTCCGATCTGAAATCCAGGGCTGCGCAGACAGACGCACCCGGGTGTCTGCAACAACGGCAACGGCCGCCGAGTCTTTTCAGACCCGACGGCCGTTGCCGTTGTTGTGTGGCGTCTATCCGCCCGCGCCCGCGGTGCCCGAGGCTCCGACCGTGCCGGCTGTCCCGGGCGGCGTGCCGTCACCGGCCGCGCCGCCGGCGCCACCCTTGCCGAGCGCCCCGCCGGCGCCGGGCGTTCCGGTGCTCGCGCCGCCGGTGCCACCGTCGCCGCCCTGGCCACCATTGGCGCCGTTACCGCCAGCGGCCCCATCGGTGCCGGCGCCACCGGCTCCACCGACGCCGCCTGCCGCACCAGCGCCGCCCTTGCCGCCGGCGACACCCTCGGTGCCGACTCCACCTGTACCGCCGTTGCCGCCGGTTCCGGCCGCACCACCGTTGCCCGCGGTGTTGCCCGCACCGCTGGCCGCGCCGCCGGCCCCGCCAGCGCCGCCGACGCCGCCGGCTCCACCGACGCCACTGGCACCGGTCGAACCATTCGTGCCCGAGGTGCTCGCCCCGCCCAGCCCGCCGGACCCGGCAGTACCGCCATTGCCACCGGCAGCACCGGTACCGCCGTCGAAGCCGGCACCGTTGTTCGTGCCACCGACACCGCCGGCACCACCCTTACCGCCGGCACCACCGGTGCCGCCGGCACCACCGGTGCCGCCGGCGCCACCAGTGCCACCGTTGCCGGTGCCCGAGGTGCCACCGTTGCCGCCGGCGCCGGCCGCGCCTCCGTTGCCACCGGTGGTGCCGTTGCCGCCGGCCGCGGTCGTGCCGGCATCGCCGGCCGTCCCTGCGACCCCGGCCCCACCGGCGCCACCCCGGCCGCCCGTGCCGCCGTTGCCGTCCAGTGCCCCGGCACCGGCGTTGCCCGCAGTTCCGCTGGTGCTGGCACCGCCGCTGCCGGCAGTCCCGGCCGCTCCACCGGCCCCGCCGTCACCGCCGATGCCACCGGCCATACCGTTGCCGTCGCTGTCCACGCCGCCAGTCCCACCGGCACCACCGGTACCGCCGTTGCCACCCTTGCCTGCGGCACCGCCGTTGCCACCGTTACCGGTGTTCGAGGTACCACCGTTGCCGCCGGTGCCACCGACGCCGCCGGCGGATCCGTTACCGCCGTTGCCACCGACCGTGCCGGCGACAGTGTCCGTGGCCGTCGTGCCGGTTGCCCCGGTGCTGCCGGTGGTACCCGTGCCACCGGCGCCACCAGCGCCACCGTTACCACCGTTACCGGCATCCGCCGTGCCACCGTTGCCACCGGTGCCGCCGTTCGCGGCCGCACCGCCGGCGCCACCGTTACCGCCGTTGCCACCGTTGACCGCGAGGGCGCCGTTACCGCCGTTACCGCCGGCGCCACCGATCCCGTTGGCCCCTCCGGTACCGCCGTTACCGCCGTTACCGGCGTGACTGGGTGCGACCCCGATGTTGTTGGTCGGTATCGCAGTTCCGGCGCTGTTGCCGCCCTTACCACCCGCACCGCCGGCCGAACCGGCGCCGCCGGTAGCACCATTGCCGCCGTTTCCGCCGCTGGCGGTGCCATTGCCGCCGTCGCCGCCGGCACCGCCGGCGCCGACCGCACTGCTACCACCGTTACCGCCGTTGCCGCCGATGCTCACCCCGGTGGCCGCGCCGTTGCCGCCGGCACCGCCATCGCCGCCGGTGGCGCCGGTACCGGCCGTGGAGGACGGTCCGGATCCGCCGTTACCGCCATTACCGCCGACGCTGTAGACGGTGCCCGCGGTGAAGTGGTCACCATTGACGTCGCGCCAGCCGGTACCGGAACCACCGGCACCGCCGTCGCCGCCGTTGCCGGCGGTTCCCGCCCCGGCCAGGCCGGTACCACCACCGGCACCGCCGTTACCACCTTGGGCGTGGTTGCCGGAGAGCAAACCGCCGCCGGCACCGACGGTGCCATTACCGCCCGCGCCACCGTTACCACCGGTTCCGCCGACGCCGGAACCGGGCGCGCCACCGGTGCCACCGTTACCGCCGTTGCCGCCGAAGGTCTGGACGGTGTCGTCATCGGTGGCGCCGTTACCGCCCGCACCACCATTGCCGCCTGCCCCCGCGGGCGCGCTGGCAGCGGCACCGCCGGCACCACCACTGCCGCCGTTGCCCGCCACACCTTGGACATTGGCGGCGCCGCTGGCGTCACCACCGCGGCCGCCATCACCACCGGCAGCACCCACGTTGAACCCGGTCGAGGCGCCAGCGGCACCACCGACACCGCCGTTACCACCGTTGGTGACACCGTCACCACCGGCGCCACCGACGCCACCGGTACCACCGGAACCGTCACCGGCGTTCGCGCCGGCACCACCGACGCCACCGTTGCCGCCCTTGACACCGTCACCGCCGGAACCGCCGGCAGCACCGTTGCCGGCGACACCGCCGCTGGTGCTGCTCAGGGGGTCACCGCTGCTGCCGCCGGCACCACCGGCGCCACCATTACCGCCGTTGCCCAGGAAGTTGCCGCCTGCGTCCTTGAAGCCCTCGCCACCGTTACCGGCCGCGCCACCATTGGCCCCAACGCCCGCGTGGCCCTGTTCCCAGAAGTTGCTTCCGGCCGCGCCACCGGCGCCACCGGCGCCACCGTTGCCACCGTTGACGTGGTCGACGGTGCCGGCCGCGCCGTCACCGCCGGCGCCGGCCTTGCCGCCATCGCCACCGTTGCCGAGGTTGAAGGCTCCGCGTCCACCGGCGCCACCGTTACCGCCGGCGGTGCCGTTGCCGTTGCCGCCATTGGCGAAGCTGCCGGCCACGCCGTTACCGCCATCGCCACCGACGCCGCCGTTACCGAAGAACCAGGCCACAGAGGCGCCACCGTCGCCACCGTCGCCACCGATACCGCCGGCACCGCCGACGCCACCGTGCCCCAGGCCCCAGGCGCTCGCGCCACCGTCGCCACCGGCGGCACCGAGCCCGCCGGCCCCGCCGTCGCCACCGTTGCCCAGCCAGCCGAGCGCGTCACCACCGTTGCCGCCGGCCACGCCATCGGCATCGCTGCTCCAGCCGGCGCCACCGTCACCGAACCACAGCCCGCCGTCGCCGCCGTCAGGGTTGAGCTCCGTGCCGGCCGCACCATTGCCGATCAGGTATTGCCCGGACATTTCGTTAATGGCGTTGTTGACCATCGCGCCGAAGTCGCTGTCGATCCAGGCGGTCATCCCCATGTGCAGCGGGGTGTAGAACCACTGGTCGAGGATGGTGATCATGTCGAAGGCGGCGGGATCGAAGGCCGCGAGTCCGGGGTCGACGTCGGAGGTGACGTCGGCCGGGGTGAGCCAACTGAAGTCGAACAGATCCTCGAAACCGTCGGCCTGGGCCGCCGGCGCGCCGGCCAGCGGGGCCATTCCGAAGGCCAAGAACGCTGCCACGGCGCTGCCGGTGCCGATCGCCCGGTTGCCGCGCCGCGCTCCGGCCTGAACTTCTGAACCCGGCTGGCTACCGGTGTGACGACGAGTCATTGCGAATACCTCTCCTGATGAAAAGTTCGGCTAGTAGTGAAAGTTGTTGGGGAAAGCGAAGGATCAGCCGACCAGGCCGAGGTCCGAGAACAGGTCGCCGAAGCTGAAGCTGTCCGCCATCGAACTGCCCGCGCCGCCATCGTCAATGCCGCCGTCGTCGACGACGAAGCCCTCGGGCGCCGGGATGCTGAAGATCGGGTCCTTGCCACTCCACGAGCCCCAGCCGAGCTGCGACCCGATGACCTGCGACAGACCCAGCAAGGCACCCAACGGGCCGATCGCGTCGCTGGGCGCGTCGATGGTGGGCGACAGCGCGACACCGGTGTTGAGGTTGAAGCCGATGCTGTTGAAGATCGAGCCGCCGGAGGCCGGCGCCGTGCCGATCTCGTTCCCGTCGGCGTCCAGAATGTGCATGGGGCCGGCCGTGACATGCCCGCCGGTGCTGAACCATCCGCCGAACGCGAAGTCCAGGTGGGTCAGCTCCATGGGCGCCGGGAGCAGACCGGCGCCGTTGATCGCCGGCAGCAGGCCGTCCAGGTTGAGGGTGGCGCCGTTGAGCGATGCGTCGAACATGTTCGCCGGGATGTTGATCAGGCCCTGCAGCGCCCCTGACGTGTCACCGTCACGCAGTGCGTCGCTGATGTCGTCCCAGCTGTTGCCCAACGCGACCCAGGGCGCGATCCAGGGGCTCACCGAGGCGAGCATGAGGGCGCTCATCGGCGAGCCCAGGAAGTTGATGATCGGGGTGAGGGTGTCGGCCTGATCCTCCGGCAGGAAGCCCGGGACCTGGTTGAAGATGATTTCGTGGCCACCGCTGAGGTTGCCTACCGTGTAGCTGCTGTCCATCGTGTGGCGGATGACGTCGTTGATGGTGGCCTGGTCGGCGCTCATCAACGTGATCGCAGACCACGCGTTCTTGAGGTCCGTCTGGATCGCGTTCATCATCGCCGGGATGGTCGACGGGTCGTCGATCATGCTCTGGATGTAGCCCTCGACGTTATTTGTGAACTGGGTGAACCCGATGTTGGGCGCCGCGTCATAGGAGGCCATCATCTGCGCGATGTTGTCCTGAGCGGTGTTGTAGGCCGCAAGGTACGGGTCAGTGAAATCCGAGAGGCTGAAGCCGGCGGTCAAGGCCAAGTCACGTGCGATGGCCATGTGGGTCGCCGGTGTGGCACCCGGGGTGGCAGCGATCAGGCTTGCGCCCACGATCGCGACACCGGCGGTGGCGTAGGGGCGAAGTGCTTGCTGCATCAAAATTTCTCCTCACAACTTGTCGCCGCACCCTGAGGCGCAGGTAGGACCACGGGGAACCTATCTAATATTTAACTTAGAAGCAACTGGAAACGTGAAGTGCCTCAACGGCGGCCCAAAACGTGATCCACGCCTCGAATTGGCCTCGGCCAACCACCCTTGACCTGCGGTTATCTGTCACGCAGTGGTCGGCAGAACCGAATCTCGCTCCCCGGAAGGATCGTTCACGTAAGTAGACTTATCCGACATGCTGTGAACACACTGAGGAACGATGATTAGCGGGGCGACGAACACTCGGACCGGGGGAAATCCTCATGGTCGATAACTTGTGTCCGCTTCGCGGCGTGGATTCATCGGTGGATTATTGGTACAGGCAGGTGTGCCGAAAGCCCCTTGAGTGGACTCTCGAGGTCATATCTGGCTCTAAGGCCGGTCGAGTCGCGTGGAGACACGCGCGCTCGCCCGCCGTGAAGGCGAAAATGACACCGAAACGACCACGGTCGCCGAGCCCGTGATGGACCCGGCGACCGTGGTCGCGTTCAGCTTTCGGCTAGGCGCCGGGCGCTCCGTCCGCGCCCGGGGTACCGGGGGCGCCATTGCCGGCACCGCCGGTTCCAGTGCCGCCGGTACCGGCTGCACCACCAGCCCCGCCGGGACCACCCGGTGTGCCACCGTTGCCGCCTGTGGCGCCATCGCCGCCGTCGCCGCCGGTGTTGCCGGCGCCTTGGGCGGCGCCGCCCTTACCGCCGGCCCCACCGTGACCGCCGGCCCCGCCGGCCCGATCAGCACCGTCGCTACCGGCCGTGGCGCCGCTACCGCCCGCCCCGCCGACGCCGCCCTGACCGCCGGTGCCACCGACCCCGCCGTTGCCGCCGTCAAAGCCGTCACCGGTGGCGTTGGTTCCGCCGCTGCCGCCGGCGCCGCCGGCGCCACCCGCACCGGCAAGACCACCGGCGCCACCGGCACCGCCGTGACCATCGACGGAGGTGCCACCGGCACCGCCCTTGCCGCCGTTGCCGCCGTCGCCGGCCGCACTGCCGTTGCCGCCGGCCGCGTTCGAGTTGTTGGTGCCGGCTGCACCGGCACCGCCCGTCCCGCCGTTGCCGCCGGCCCCGCCGGCTCCACCGGTGCCGTCGCTCCCGACGGTTCCGGCCGGTCCACTAGTGCTGGTACCGGCCGCACCGCCGACGCCGGCCTTGCCGCCGATGCCGCCGTTGCCGGCATTTCCGCCGTCCTGGCCGGTGCCACCGGCCCCGCCGTTACCGCCCGCACCGCCGGCACCGCCGGTGCCACCGACTCCGCCGCTGCCGGCGGCCCCGGTGCCCGAGGTACCGCCCGCTCCGCCGTTGCCGGCGCTGCCGCCGTTGCCGCCGTTGGTCCCGTTGCCGCCGGCCGCGCTCGCCGAGCTGGCGCCGTCAGTGCCGGCAGATCCAGCCCCGCCGTTACCGCCGGCACCACCGGCACCGCCACTGCCGTCGAGTCCAACGGTTCCGGCGGCACCGCTGGTACCGCTGGTGCTCACGCCGCCCGCGCCCGCTGCGCCGCCGTCACCACCGGCACCGCCCTTGCCGCCGTTGCCGCCGGCCAGGCCATTGCCACTGGCATCAGTGCCGCCGGCGCCGCCTGCCCCACCGTGACCACCGATACCGCCGACACCGCCGTTACCGCCCTTGCCACCGTCACCGGTGGTTGCGGTACCGCCGGCACCGCCCTTGCCGCCGGCACTGCCGGCCGAGCCGTCGCCGCCGTTACCGCCGGCCGCGCCGGCAAGCGCTGTGCCAGCGGCGCCGGCCGCTCCGGCCGTGCCGGCACCGCCGTTACCGCCGTTACCGCCGTCCGCCGTGCCGGTAGCGGCACCACCGTTACCGCCCTGGCCGCCGCCGGCCCCGCCGTCACCGCCGTTACCGCCGTGGCCGTCGCCCGCCGCGATGCCGAGGGGGTTGCCGATCGGCGCCGCCGCGGAGCCGCTGCTCGCGCCGCCGTTACCACCGTTGCCGGCCGTCCCGTACGTGCCACCGACACCGGCGTCGCCACCGGTACCGCCGTTACCGCCGATGACCGTGCCGGAGCCACCGGCACCACCGACACCACCGTTACCGCCGGGAAGCACGAGGCCGCTGAGCCCTTGGCCGGCAGCGCCGCCGGCACCACCAGCGCCGCCGTTACCGCCCACGCTGATACCGGTGCTTGCGCCGGCACCGCCGGCACCGCCAAGGCCGCCGTTACCGGCGCCGGCACCGCCGTTGGCGAAGGCCATGCCACCGGCACCACCCGCGCCACCGTTGCCGCCACGGCTGTAGACACCGGATCCGTTGTTCCAGCCGGTGGCGCTACCGCCCTTACCGCCGTTACCGCCGTCGGCGCTTGCGTTCGTGTAGCCACCCTGGCCACCGGCGCCACCGTTACCGCCGGCGAAGGTACCGGTACCGCCGTCGCCACCATTACCGGCGAGGCCGCCGGGGCCGCCCTTGGAATTGGCGGCGCCACCGCTACCACCGGCGCCACCGGCACCACCGGTGGTCTTCACGGTGGCATCGTTAGTGGCGCCTGCACCACCGGCGCCACCGTTGCCACCGGCACCGGCGGCGCCCGTGCCATTGGTGCCTCCGCCGAACCCGCCGGCACCGCCGGCGCCACCGACACCCGGGCCGGTCGCGGAACCTGTGGCGGCACCGCCGGCACCACCGTTACCACCGTTACCGGCGTTGTCGGCGCCGGCGCCGGTGCCACCCGAGCCGCCGGAGCCACCGGCACCACCGTTGATGCCGGCACCGCCAGCACCACCGTCACCACCGTCAGCCGCGGCACCCGCCGAAGCGTTATAGCCCGGGCCGCCGCCCTGACCGCCCGAGCCACCCCAACCGCCGTTGCCGAGGAAGGCACCGCTGCCGTCCTTGGCCGCGTCGCCGCCGGCTGCACCGTTACCGCCGTCCGAGCTGGCGCCGGTCTGGCCGGGCCCGCCGAGCATGCCGTCCACCTTGATCCCCGCGACACCACCGACGCCACCGAGACCACCGGAGCCACCGTTACCACCGTTGAGGTGGGTGGCGTCACCGTCAGCGCCGGCGCCGCCGTTACCGGCAGCGCCGGCCGCGCCGCCGTTGCCGCCGGCGCCGAAGATGTACCCGCTGCGGCCGCCGGCCCCACCGTTGCCGGCGCTACCACCCGTGCCGCCGTTGCCGCTGCCGCCGTTGGCGAAGGTGCCGGCGGCGCCATTGCCGCCGTCACCGCCGACGCCGCCGTTGCCGCCGACGCCGAACAGCCAGCCCACACCGGCACCACCGTCACCAGCTGCGCCACCGGCGAAGCCCGCGGTGATAGCACTGCCGCCGGCACCGCCATCACCACCAATCCCCATCAGCCAGCCACCGGAACCACCATCACCACCGGCCGCGCCGGCTCCACCGGCGCCGCCGTCACCACCGGTGCCGATCCAGCCGAGGGCGCTGCCGCCGTTGCCGCCGGCGACACCGGCCGCGTCGCTGGTCCATCCGGCACCACCGTCGCCGAACCAGAGGCCTCCGTCGCCACCATCGGGATTCAGCGCCGTCCCGTCAGCACCGTCACCGATCAGATACAGCCCGGACATGTCGTTGATGGCACCGTTGACGAACTCGCCCAACGGGTTGTTGATCCAGAACTCCATCACCATGTGGATCGGGTTGTAGAACAGGTTGGTGAACAGGTCGGTACCGAAGTCCGCCGCGGACCCCGGTTCGAAGTTGAAGTTGAAGTCCGCCGGCTGGGCGTCGGACTGGAACATGTCGGAGAGCCAATCGAAGTTGAACAGATCTTCGAAGTCGGCCTGCGCCGCGGGTGCGGACGCCAACGGGGCCATGCCGAACGCCAAGAACGCGGCTACCGCGCTGCCGGCACCGGCCGCCCGGTTGCAGCGCCGCGCGCCAGTCCCGGGCTGAGAGCCACGCTGGCTGCTGGTGTGACGACGATTCATTTTCGAACACCTCTCCTGTGAACAGTCCTGTTGAGCGGTTGTGACTTCTCAGTTCGGGTCATATGACTTGCTGGTCTGCGGGCTTAAAGGCCCAGACCGCCCAAGGCGTCCATGAGGCTGGTCCAATCGAACTCGCCCCCCACGCTGGAGCCTGCGCCGCCGTCGTCGAAGAAGTCGGAGGGGATGACGGGGAAGGAGAACCCGGACAGCGGCGGATCCGCGGGCGGCGGGGGGCCACCGCTCTTGCCGCCCCAGTTCCAGGCGTCTGCGCCCAGCAAACCGGCGATGGTCTGCGACCAGGCCATCATGGCGCCGATCGGCCCGACCGCATGGCTTTGGATGTCCAGCGTCAGCGGGACCCCCAGGAAAGCCGACCCGTCGATAGTGAGGCCGACGCTGTTGAAGATCGAGCCGCCGACCGCGGGCACCTCGGAGACAACGGCTCCGGAAGAGTCGTAGCTCGTGTAGGGGAGGTTGGCGACCGTGCCGGTGCTGAGCAGCCCGCCCAGCGCGAAGTCCAGATGGGTGACCGTGCCCGGCGGCACCACGCCTTCCAGCATCGGCAGCACAAAGTCGAGGTTGAGGGTGGCGCCGTTGAAGAAGGCACCGGTCATGTTGGCAAAGATCTCGTTCAGGCTGTCGCCGTCGGAGATGCTGTTCATCAGCGCGACCAGGGGACTCAGCCCGGGCCCCAGCATGCCCATGATCATGCCGCTCATCGGTGACGAGATGAAGTTGATGATCGGCACTATCGCCTCGGCGTCGGTGCCGGGCGGCAGGAAGCCCGGCAACAACTGCGGCAGCAGCGTGAAGAGCAGGTCGTGTCCGATGGACAGGGTGTTGAGGTCGCTACCGCTGAGGGTGTGCAGAATCGTGGCGGCCGCGATGGGGTCATCCGGGGCGATACCGAGCATGGTGTATGCACTCGTCACCGCGTGCAGCTGATCCTGCATCTCCATGACCACGTCCGGGATCTTCGACGGGTCGCTGAGGATCTCTTGGAAGGCCGCGTACTGGTTGGCGATGAACTGCTGGAACGCCACGAACGGGGCGATGCTGAAGTTGTTGGCGAGCACCGTGGAGTTCTCGGCCGCGATGTTGTACTGCTCGATCCACGGCGCCATCGAGTCGGTCAGAAAGCTGGTGAGCGCTACGTCGCGGGCCGCGGGAATGTCGGGCAGCGACGCAACCGCCGGCGGCACGCTGATAAGCGTGGCGCCCACGATCGCGACACCCGTGGTGGCGTAGGGGCGAAGGGTTTTCTGCACAGCCATCTCCTTAGGTGAGGTGCCGCCCTCGGCAAGCGCCTGGAGAGGTCATGGCGCCGCCGTGTTGCTCCTGAATTCACACTTATTCACTGATGCGAAACAGAACACTAACCGTGAAGAACATAAGACACAAGCATCTTCGTCGAACATTCTTCTTGAGTTTTCAAAGCTCACAGGCGTTAACTTTGCGGTATCTCGCGATCCTGCATAATTTTCGCCTGAGAGTGGACGGTCACCCTGTTCTGGGCATGGCGCATATTCACAACAGAACTGACGTGAACGACATGGCCGAATCGCTGGAAAGCCCCGCAAACCACGCGGTCGCCGGGTCCCCTGGTGGGGACCCGGCGACCGTCAGGCGATCTATCTGGGTGTAACTAGCTGCCGGGGTTACCCGGGGTGCCGGCGGTCCCGTCGGCACCCGAGGTGCCGGGGCTGCCATCGGGGGTGCCGGTGCCGCCCGCACCGGGCGCACCACCGGTCCCCAGCGCGCCCCCGGCGCCGCCGTCGCCGGGCGTTCCGGTGCCGGCCGCGTTGCCGCCGTCACCGCCGTCACCGCCACTACCGCCGCCGCCGCCGTTGGCTCCGGCACCGCCACGCCCGTCGGTGCCGCTGGTGCTCGATCCGCCGTTTCCGCCGGTCCCGGCGCTGCCGCCCTTACCGCCGTTACCGCCATTGCCACCGTCAAGGCCATTGCCGTTGGCGCCGGACCCGGCGCTGCCGGTCCCGCCGTCACCGCCGTTGCCGCCGTGGCCGCCGGCGCCGGCCGCGCCGCCGGCGCCGCCCGTGTTGCCGGTGGAACCGCCACCGGCCCCGCCAGTGCCGCCCGTGCCGCCGGCCCCGCCGTTACCGCCATCGTCGCCTGGCTTGGTAGGCACGCTGGCGCCGTCGGTGCCATTGCCGCCGGCCCCGCCGGCGCCGCCCGCGCCGCCCGCGCCACCGAAAAGGTCGTTCCCGGCAGTGCCGGCGGTGCCGCTGGTGCTGGCACCACCCGCGCCGCCGGTGCCGCTGTGGCCGCCGACGCCACCAGCACCGCCGTTACCGCCGGCCAGTCCGTTGCCGTTGGCGTCGACGCCACCAGCACCGCCTGCGCCGCCGTCGCCGGCCTTGCCGCCCTGACCGCCAGCGCCGCCACCGCCACCGTTGCCGGTGCCCGAGGTGCCGCCGGCGGCACCGTTGCCGCCCTGACCACCGGCACCGCCGGCCTGGCCATTTCCACCGGCCGTGGTGGCCGAGCTGGTGCCGGTGCTGCCGTTTGCGCCGGCGCCACCCTGACCGCCGAACCCGCCGAGGCCGCCGTCGCCGTCGGTGGCAGTGGCACCGTTACCGGCGCCGCCGTGCCCGGCAGTGCCGGCAGTACCGCCGGCCCCACCGATCCCGCCGTTACCGCCGGTGCCGCCGGCCAGGCCGACGCCGGTGGTGGGGTCGTTGCCGCCGGCACCGCCGTCACCGCCCGCTCCGCCGCGGCCACCGGTGCCGCCCCTGCCGGCGTTGCCGCCGATCCCGTTCTCCGAGGTTCCGCCGTTGCCGCCCTTGCCTCCGGCAGCAGCATTGGTGCCGTCGCCGCCAACGCCGCCGGGGGTAGTGCCGCCGGTGCCGGTCAAGGCGCCGTTCGTGGTCGATCCGACAGCGCCGGCCGCGCCCGCACCGCCGACGCCGCCAGTGCCGCCGTTACCGCCGTTGACGTCACCGGCACCGTTTCCGCCGTTGCCGCCTTGTCCGCCGACGCCGCTGGTGCCGTTGCCGCTGCCGCCGACGCCGCCGTTGCCGCCGTTGCCGGCGTGGCTGGTCCCGAAGCCGGCGGGGTTGCCGACGGTGGTTTGCACGCCACCGCTGTCGCCACCGCTGCCGCCGGCCCCGCCGACTCCAGCGGCCCCGTGCTCGGCGTCGCCGCCCTTGCCGCCCACGCCGCCGTTGCCGCCGGAGGCGGTGCCGCCGGCACCGTTACCGGCGGCACCGCCGGTACCCCCGACCTGGTCGCCGTAACCATCCGCACCGCTGCCGCCGTTGCCGCCGTTGCCGCCCACGCTGACCACACCGGCACCGGTGGCACCGGCCCCGCCGTCGCCGCCGACACCACCGTTGCCGCCGACACCGGAGGCACCGATCAGCACGCCCGAGACTCCACCACCCCTACCACCGGCACCACCGTTGCCGCCTTGGCTGTAGACGGTGCCGTCGGCCGCCTTCCAGCCGGTGCTGGTACCGCCGGCACCACCGTTACCCCCATTCCCGCCGGTGCCACCGCTGATGGTGCTGCCGCCGCCACCACCGATGCCGCCGGCGCCGCCCTTGAAGGTTCCAGTGCCACCGACGGTGCCGTTACCGCCGTTGCCGCCGGTCAGGCCCGCACCGCCGCCGCCGCCAGCACCGCCACTGCCACCGACGGTCTTGATGGTGGCGTCGTCGGTGGCGCCGTTGCCGGCCGCACCGGCGTTACCACCGGCACCACCGGCACCGGCCTCACTGGCGCCGCCGGTGCCACCGCGACCGCCGTCGCCGGCGGTGCCCGTCACCCCGACAGCACCGGTGGCGTTACCGCCGACGCCCCCGTTTCCGCCGGAGCCGCCGGCGGTGGCGCCCACGGACGAGCCGCCCTGGCCACCCTGACCGCCGCCACCGCCGTTGATGCCTTCGGCGCCGTTGCCACCGTTGCCACCGTTGCCGCCGACGCCGCCGTTGCCACCGCCACCACCGAGGCCGGCCCTACCTCCGTCTCCGAGGAAGGTGCCGGTGGCGTCCTTGAAGCCCGCACCGCCGTTGCCGCCGACACCACCGTCGCCGCCGGCGCCGACCTGGCCGGCCGCACCGAGCAGCGGCGAGTTGTAGAAGTTGGAACCGCGCGCGCCGGCCGCGCCGCCCGCACCTCCCAAGCCCTGGTTGAACGAGGCCGAGCCTCCGTTACCACCGTTGTGGTGGTCGACGGTTCCTGCGGCGCCGTTACCGCTGTTGCCGGCGATACCACCGGCACCGCCGCTGCCGCCGTTGCCGAACAGGTAGCCCGAGACCCCGCCCGCGCCGCCGGCACCGCCGTTGCCGCCGATTCCGCCGTTGCCGGTACCGCCGTTGGCGAAGCTGCCCTGCGCACCGCCCGAACCCTGGCCGCCGGCGCCGCCGGCGCCGCCGTTGCCGAACATCCAGGCCATGGCCGCACCACCGTCACCGCCGGCGCCGCCCATCAGACCGTTGCCGTTGGCTGCCAGGCCCACGGCGTCACCGCCGGCGCCGCCGTCGCCGCCGTGGCCCATCCAGACCCCACCGATGCCACCGTTGCCGCCGGCCGCACCCGCACCGCCGTCACCACCGTCGCCGCCGTTGCCGAAGCCGATCGCGTTACCGCCGTTGCCGCCGACAACCCCGGCCACATCACTGTTCCAACCGGCACCACCATCGCCGAACCACAGGCCACCATGGCCGCCATCGGGGTTTTCCGCGGTGCCATCGATACCGTCACCGATCAAGTACTGCCCCGAGATCGTGTTGATGGCGCCGTTGACCATCTCGCCGAGCGGATTGTTGATCCAGAACTCGGTCAACATGTGCAGCGGGCTGTAGAACACCTGATCAAACAACGTGGCCACGTTGAAATCACCGAACATCGCCGACATATCGAACGCGTCCGCCGAACCCGAGACATCAACATCGGCGGCCGTCGGAACCAACCAATCGAAACTGAACAGATCCTCAAAATCAGCCGAAGCGGCCGGCGCAGGCGCCAACGGCGTCATACCGAACGCCAAAAACGCCGCCACGGCGCTGCCAGTGCCGATCATCCGATTGCGGTGCCGCGATGCGGTCTTACCTTGAGTCATGCGAATACCTCTCGTGTGAAAGTCGTTTGGGGATAGCAGATTTCGGGCGATCTATGTCGGGCGGTGGCTACAGGCCCAGCCCTGCCACCAGGTCGGCGAACCAGTCGGTAGCCGCGGCCCCACCGGCGCCGCCATCGTCGAGGTCGGGGATCAGCGGCAGGTCAGTCCCGGCCAGCGGCGGGGTGACCGGCACCGCGCCCTTGCCGTCCCAGCCCGAGCCCAACAGCGCACCGAGGGTCTGCCCGAGCCCCAGGATCGCGCCGATCGGGCCGACTGGGTTGCTGTCGATGCTGATGCTCCCCAGAATCGGAACACCGGTGAGGTCGATGCCGACACTGTTGAGGATCGAGCCGCCCACCGCGGGCGTCTCGGCGACGACCTCGCCGTTGGCGCCGAGCACCTGATAGGGGTCGATGGCCACATGGCCGGCGCTGAGCAGCCCGCCGAACGCGATGTCCAAGTGGCCGATCCCCATGCCGGCCGGCAGCATGCCACCGGCGACTTCGTTGATCATCGGCAGCAGGCTGTCCAGGTTGAGGGTGGCGCCGTTGAGAGAGGCCCCGAACATGTTGGCCAACGTGTCGGAGATGCCGTCGTGGTCGCTGATGCTGTTGAGCAGCGCGACCCACGGGGCAATCGCCGGGCCCAGTGAGCCCATGATGATGCCGCTCAAAGGCGAGGACAAGAAGTGGATGATCGGGATGAGATCCGCCGGGAACATTCCACCCGCAATCGACGCCAACGGGCCCGCAAACAGGTCATACCAGCCGA
This sequence comes from Mycobacterium sp. SMC-15, assembly GCF_045310925.1. Lineage (NCBI taxonomy): Bacteria > Bacillati > Actinomycetota > Actinomycetes > Mycobacteriales > Mycobacteriaceae > Mycobacterium > Mycobacterium sp. SMC-15. The sequence continues at coordinate 73,069 of NZ_JBJIAJ010000005.1, forward strand.
ACGTGAAGTCCGCCGAGTTGCCGGCCGCCAAGGTGTGACTGAGCACGATGTTGAGGGTTTCCTCGGTGGGATTGCTCAGGGTGTACCCGGTCAGCACGGCGTCGAGGTTGTGGCGGATCTGCTCGGTGACGTGGGTGAGGTTCGCCGGGTCGTCGAGCAACTGCTGGGCGTAGTCGTTCTGGTTGGCGATGAACTGCTGGAACGCCACACCCGGCGCCAAGTAGTAGTTGTTCAGCATCTGGGTCAGGTTCTGCGATGCCGCGTTGAACACCTCGTCCCACGCACTGTTCGCGGTCAGCGCCACATCACGGGCGGTGCCGATGGTTGGCGGCGACATCGCGGCCGGGGTGGCTGCGATCAGGCTTGCGCCCACGATCGCGACGCCGGCGGCGGTGACGTAGGGACGAAGGGTTTGTTGCACAGCCATCTCCTTGTTGTTGGGTACCGCCCTTGACCAGCGCCCCGTAGGCCGTGACGCCGCCGTATTGCGTCTGCAGTCACATTTGTCCACAGATGTGAAAGGCGACACTACCGGTGAGTAACCTTAGAGGCAAGCAAATTCATTAGATGTTTTTCCAGGGTTTTCGGTGCTTACTCCAAGTGCCCCGGTTAACTTCCCAGGTCAACCGTAAGTAAGACCTGAGACCGATCGGTGGACTTGTTGCCGATATGGCGCACCGCTCAGGCTGTCGCAGTAAGGAGCGCCGTGGTATCTCTGTTAAGTGCGGATCGGTGTACAGCTGGCCTATGCGGGTGGGTTCAAGGAAGCGGTCGAGCAGGTTGTCGCGCTGGAGCGAGTCGGGATCGACGTGGTCTCGGTCGCCGAGGCCTACTCGTTCGACGCCATCAGCCAGCTGGGCTACCTGGCGGCCAAGACGTCGCGAGTCGAGCTCCTGACCGGGGTTCTGCCGATCTACACCCGAACGCCCGCCCTGCTGGCGATGACGGCCGCCGGCCTGGACTACGTCTCCGACGGCCGGTTCGCCTTGGGCCTGGGCACCTCCGGGCCGCAGGTGGTGGAGGGCTTCCACGGGGTGCCGTTCGACGCCCCCCTGGGCCGTACTCGCGAGGTCGTGGAGATCTGCCGGGCGGTGTGGCGCCGCGAACGCCTCAGCTACGACGGGAAGCACTACCAAATGCCGCTTCCGGCGGAGCGCGGAACCGGACTGGGCAAATCTTTGCAGCTGATCAATCACCCTGTGCGCGAGCGCATTCCGATCTCGATCGCCGCGTTGGGGCCCAAGAACGTCGAGCTGACCGCCGAGATCGCCGACGGTTGGCAGCCGGTGTTCTTCTACCCGGAACGGGCCAATGACGTGTGGGGTCCGTCCCTGAAAGCCGGTGCGGCCAAACGTGATCCGGCGTTGGGCCCGCTCGACCTGATCGTGGGTGCCTCGCTGGCCATCGGCGAAGACGTCGAGGACCGGCTGGCTTGGGTGAAACCGCAGCTGGCGCTCTACATCGGTGGAATGGGCGCCAAAGGCCGCAACTTCTACCACAACCTGGCCACCCGATACGGCTTCGGCGACGTCGCCAACCGCATCCAGGAGCTTTACCTGTCCGGACGCAAGAACGAGGCAATCGACGCGGTGCCCGACGAGCTGGTGCGCAACACCTCGTTGGTCGGGCCGCGGGGCCTAGTGGCCGAACGACTGGCCGCATACGCCGAGGCCGGCGTGACGACGCTGCTGGTCGGCCCGCTGGCCACCGGGCCCGCCGAAGCGCTGCGCTACGTCGAGGAGCTGCGCGCCCTGCTGCCGTCCTGACTCAGTGCGCGGGGGCCGGGTGTGGTCCAGAACACCCCGCACGCCAAGATGGGCCCATGGAATTCACGCCCACCGTGACAACCCCCATCGCAGAAACCCTGGTAGACCTGCTACAGCGGCAAGCCGAGCGGTTCGGCGACAAGGTCGCCTTCAGCTTCTCCTACAACGGCGACGACGAAGGCCGCAGCGAGCTGACCTTCAGTGAGCTGGACCGTCGCGCGCGTGCCATCGCCGCGAACCTGCAGCGCTACGACGTCACCGGAGAACGAGTGTTGGTGCTGGTGCGGCCGGGCCTGGACTTCATCGCCGGGTTCTTCGGCTGCCTGTACGCAGGTGCCGTGGCTGTGCCGGTGCACCAGAAGCTGGCGCCGCGCCTGCAGGTAGTCGTCCCTGACGCCCAGGCCCGGTTCGCACTCACCGCCGCCGAGAAGAGCCAGGACACCCGGGCCGCGGTCGCAGGGATTCCCGGGGAACCCGAGCAGTGGTTCTTCACCGATGCGGGCACCGACCCCGACACCTGGGTCGCCCCCGATATCGACACCAACTCCCCGGCTGCCATCCAGTACACGTCGGGCTCGACCCGCTCCCCCAAGGGCGTGCTGCTGAGCCACGGCAACATCCTGCACAACTGCGATGCCATCCGTCAGTCGTGGAACGGCGACGAGAACGCCAAAGGCGTGTTCTGGCTGCCACCGCACCACGACCTGGGTCTGATCGGCGGGATCTTGTCCATGATCTACGTCGGGGCCAGCACGGCGCTGATGTCGCCGACGGCGTTCATCAAACGCCCGATGCGTTGGTTGGAACTGGTGTCGGCGCATCGCGGCGTGATCACCGCCGCGCCGAACTTCGCCTATGACCGGTGCGTGGAGACCAGCACTCCCGAAGAGCGTGCCGCACTGGATCTTTCCTGCATGACCGTGGCGATGAACGGCGCCGAGTCGGTGCGCGCCACGTCGCTGGCGGCGTTCGCCGACGCCTTTGCGCCGTCGGGTTTCCAGCTCTCGTCGTGCTATCCGGTGTACGGGTTGGCCGAGGCCACCCTGTGTGTGGCGTCCGGTTCGCCCGCCGGAGTGCCCGGGGTGCGCTATCTCGACCGAGTCGCGCTGGAGCAGGACCGCATCGTCGACGTGTCGCCGGATGATCCCGCCGCCGCAACGTTCGTGGGCTGCGGTCAGCCGCGACAAGCCGACATCGCGATCGTCGACCCGGTGACCCGCCAGCCCTGCGGTCCCGACGAGGTCGGCGAGATCTGGGTCGCCGGACCCAATGTCGCGCAGGGCTATTGGAACAGGCCGGAGGAGACGGCGGCGACATTCGGGGCGGTGCTGGCCGAGCCGGGCGAGGCGACCCGCGGCCCGTTCCTACGCACTGGAGATCTCGGCTTCCTGTGTGCCGGTGAGATTTTCACCACCGGACGATGCAAGGACCTGATCACCATCGACGGTCACAACTACTACCCCAACGACATTGAGTTCACCGTGCAGCACTGCGACCCGGTACTGGTGTCGGGTCGCGGGGCGGTCTTTGCCACCGACGCGCCGCCCGGTGGCCTCGAGCAGCTTGTCGTCGTACACGAAGTGGACAGCGCGCGGGCCGCTGAGACCGATCTCGATGCCGTCATCGAGGCAATTCGGCTGGCGGTCGCCACCCATCACGGGATCGCGGCCGACGCCGTGGTCCTGGTGCATCACGTGTCACTGCCGACCACCTCGAGCGGCAAGATCCAGCGCGGCCAGTCCAAGCAGAACTTTGTCGAGGGCAAGCTGGCAACCCTGGCCGAGTGGCGTACGCCCACCAAGGAACTGTCGCTGGAGGAGCTGGAGGCGGCGGCCAAGATCGTCTCGACACTGCAGTCGTGGGGGGCCCGCCAAGGCTGAACAACGCGCCGGGCACCTAGCCGGATGTCAGCGGGTTGATCCAGCGCAGGCCGGGAAATCGCTGAAAATCGGAGTCGGCCGAGGCTAGTTCGACGCCGTGCTCGATCGCGAGGGCAGCAAGCTGGGCATCCGGTACAAGGTTGCCGGTGACGTCGACCTGCGTGCAGATCTTGGCGTACGTCTTTGCCGTCGATTCGGTGGCGGGCGGGATCCACACCACCGGGACCGCTAACCAGTCCGAAACGTACGTCCACGCTTCGGGCCCGGTCAATGGGTTGGCGGCCACCCTGGGATGTGTGACGATCCGCAAGAACGCACCGATGGTCTGCCATGGCAAGCCAACCCGGTTGGCGCCGTTCAACGTTTCTTCCAACCACGCCGCGGCCACCGGATTGTGGTTGCTATCGGCGTCGACGGCGTACAGCAGGAGGTTCGCGTCGACAATCATCGGTCGTCATCGAGTAGGTCGAGCACCTCGGCCACGTTGGTGACATCGACCTTCAGTCCGATCGGCGCGGTGCGATGGCGGTATCGAGCCCCGGGGGCGCTGGCCTGTGCGGCGATGCCGCGGCGGGCAAGCAGGTTCAGCGCCTCGCTGATACCCATTCCCTGCCGCCGAAGTCGCTCGACCTCGGCGGCGACATCGCTATCGATCACCACGGTGGTTCTCACCTTGAGCATCGTACGCGTGGCGCATCATGATGCGATAGATGGCACATCATGATGCATGCCCTCGGATCACTCCCCCACCTGCGGTAATTCCTCGGCCGCGGTCTCACACGGGGTCTTCGGTGGGATGACGTCTGTCGGCTGTTCGGCCTCGCTGTTGTCCCCGTCGGCTACGGGTTCGGAGTCCCCGGTCACCGGTGCTGACTCCGGTGCGACATCGGTGACCGGCGCGTCGCCGGTGAGATCCTCGGCATCAGGCTCCTCAGCGGTCTCCGCCGCCGGTTCGGCGTCCGGCTCGGAATCGCCGGGGTCATCGGAGTCTGTGGGGTCGGCATCGCCCCGGGGGTGATCATCGAACGGCTCGGCGAACGGCTCCCCGACGCCGGGCGCGCCGAGCGCATCGGCAAGCCGCGGGATCAGCCCACCCAGGCCTGCGAGTCCGCCGAGGCCACCGCCCGCGCCGCCCGGCAGTCCCGCCGATGGCAAACCCCAGTCGCCGGGCAGGCCGAGCGCTCCGGGCGGCCCCAGATCACCCGGCTGCCCCGCAGGTGGTCCTGCGGGCACCGGGTCGCTCGCCGGCTGGGCCGTTGGATCCGGCGCCACCGCTGCCGTCTGGACCGGCGGACCATCGACGGGGCCAGCGATCGGCGTAACCGGGACCGGCACGGCGGGCACCGCCACGTCGGGCTCGAGCACCGGTCCGAGATCCCCCGGAATCGCGAACGCCACACCCGCCCCGGGTTCCGCTGCCGCGACCGCGGCGCTGTAGGCCGCGGCACTCCCATCCTGCGCCGACCGGACGGCCGCCACCCACTCGCCGCGAACATCGTTGTCCACGTAGGGCATCACTTGCGTCTCCACCACCTCGGCAGCACGCTCGTCGTCGGCGCCGGAGCTCACCGCGTGGGCTGCCGCCAGCCAGGAAGGCCGGTGCGTGCCCACTCGCTGATCGACGTCCACCACCGCGGCGACCTTGGTGTCGATCAACCGCCACAGCTCATCACGCAGCGCACCACAGCCCGCGGCCGCGGCACGCAGCCGGTCCGTCAGCTGTGCTGCGGCGTCGCAGTGCTGGCGCAGGAATTCCGCGGCGGCGTCCGCGCCCGACCCCCGCCAGGCATTGTCCAGCTCGGCCAGTTGCTGTCGTTGTGTGCGCAGTGCGTCGCCGGCGGCATCGGCCAGTGCGTTCAGCGCGGCGCAGTCATCATCGAGCGACCGCAGGTCCAGGCCGGTTTCACTGTCGTAGCGGTCGACGAGCTGACCGTCGTAGCCGGTGAGCTCCGGATCCCGGTATCCACGCCGCTGGCAGGCCGCCACGTAGGCCTGAGTGTCCGTGACAGCCTTGCGCCCCTCGGCCAGCCGTGCGGACACGTCATATCGCTGGGCCACCTCAGCCCACTCGCAGGGCAGAAGCGGCCTCGACCTGCCCGTAACGCGCCAGCGCGGCGCGCAGTGCCGTCGCGATCTCACTGGTGGCCCGCGACCAGCGCATCAGCTCGGGCGACCAGGCCTGTACGGCACGGCGCAGTGCCTCCCCTGCCCCGACATGGTCGCGCCCGGCAGTTCCGCCATCGAATGTCAACCCGCCCAACCGGATACGGGAGGCCATATCGATAGCCGCTGCGGTGGAATCGAAGTGGTCGGCCACCGAGCGCAGCGCGGAGGCCTCGAGGTAGAGCTGTTGTCGTCCCATACGGGTTTGACGCTGACAGCGCTCGAGGGGTTCCCCTGAGTTCGCCGAGATTCGCCGGGTTCATGCGGCGGTCCCAGCTTCGCCTCTCCTACGTCGAGCCTCGCTGAACCGCCGGGCTCAGCGCCGGGTGCGGACCGCGTCGGCGACGTCGGCCGCGATCCGGCGAGCCGTCTCCTCGTCGGAGGCCTCCACCATCACCCGGACCAGCTGCTCGGTTCCGGACGGGCGCAACAAGATTCGTCCGGTATCACCGAGCTCGTCGGTGGCACGCTGCACCGCGTCGCGCACGGTCGGGCGCCCGACCGCCTCGGCCTTGTCGGTGACCTCGACGTTGATCAGCACCTGCGGCAGCGTGCGCATCGCCGAGGCCAGGCCGGCCAGTGGAGTGCCAGTCTGCGCCATCCGCGCCATCAGACGCAGGCCGGTGATGATGCCGTCGCCGGTGGTGGCCACCTGGGGCAGCACGATGTGACCCGACTGCTCACCACCGAGGGTGAATCCGCCGGCCCGCAGCTGTTCGAGGACATAGCGGTCGCCGACATCGGTGGTGTGCACGGTCACCCCGGCCTCGCGCATCGCCAGATGCAGTCCGAGGTTGCTCATCACGGTCGCCACCAGGGTGTCCTCGGCCAGTTCACCGTCATCGCGCATGGCCAGGGCCAGCACGACCATGATGGCGTCGCCGTCGATCACGTTGCCGTCGGCATCCACGGCCAGGCAGCGGTCGGCGTCCCCGTCGTGTGCCAGGCCCAGGTCGGCGCCGTGGTGCAGTACAGCGGCGCGCACCGGTTCCAGGTGCGTCGAGCCGCAGCCCTCGTTGATATTGAGGCCGTCGGGCTCGGCGTTGATGGTGATCACGGTGGCACCGGCGGCCCGGTAGGCCCGCGGCGCCGCGTCCGATGCCGCGCCGTGAGCGCAGTCCACCACCACGGTCAGGCCGTCCAAGCGGGTGCGATGGGATTCGCCCAGGTGCCGCAGGTAGCAGTCCAGCGCATCCTTGGCGTCCACCACCCGGCCCAGCTCGGCGCCGATCGGGCGCAAGCCCGGTCCGGCGGCTACCAGGTCTTCGATCTGGTCCTCGGTGGCGTCGTCGAGTTTGTGTCCGCCCGGGCCGAAGAATTTGATGCCGTTGTCGGGCATCGGGTTGTGCGAGGCGGAGATCATCACCCCGAAGTCGGCTTCATATGCGCTGGTCAGATAGGCCACCGCTGGGGTCGGCAGCACACCGGCGCGCAGCGCGTCAACGCCCTGACTGGTCAGCCCGGCGATGACCGCGGCCTCCAGCATCTCGCCGCTGGCCCGCGGGTCGCGTCCAACGACGGCCACCCGGCGCCCGGTACCGGTGGAGAGCCGCTGCGCCGCCGCGCCGCCCAGCGCGACCGCCAGCTCGGCAGTCAGCTCGCGGTTGGCAACGCCGCGGACGCCGTCGGTGCCGAAAAGTCGACCCATAACTATCCTTTATCGCCGCGAGCGCGCGTATCCCCGACCCGACACGCCGGTATCGGACCGAGAACACGCACCCTCAAACGCAAGCCGGGGGCACCTTCCGCGTGCGGAAGGCACCCCCAACTCGCTGCCAGAATGCAATCGCAGATCAGCGCTTGCTGTACTGCGGAGCCTTGCGGGCCTTCTTGAGACCGTACTTCTTGCGCTCGGTGGCCCGGGGGTCACGAGTCAGGAAGCCGGCCTTCTTCAGCGCCGGACGGTCTTCGGGCTGGACCAGGATCAGGGCGCGGGCCAGAGCCAGCCGCAGCGCACCGGCCTGGCCGGAGGGGCCGCCGCCATCGAGGTGGGCGTAGACGTCGAAGCTGTCCACCCGGTCCACGGTGACCAGCGGAGCCTTGATCAGCTGCTGGTGCACCTTGTTCGGGAAGTACGCCTCCAGGGTGCGCCCGTCCAGGTTGAACTTGCCGGTGCCGGGCACCAGGCGCACCCGCACCACGGCCTCCTTGCGGCGGCCGACGGTCTGGATGGGCCGACCCAGGTCGTGCGGCTCGTAGGCCGGCGCGACCTCTTCGTGCACCTCTACGGTCTCCTCGACCACGATGGCCTCGGGGGCCTCGTCGACCTCGTGGGCCTCAGTACCTTCAAATGCCGTCTCGGTCATTGCGCCACCTGCTTGATTTCGAACGGGATCGGCTGCTGGGCGGTGTGCGGATGCACCGGCCCGGCGTAGACGTGCAGCTTGCGCTGAATCTGACGCCCCAGCTTGGTGTGCGGGATCATCCCGAGGATCGCCTTCTCCACGACACGGTCGGGACGGGTCTCCATCAGCTCACCGATGCTGCGCTTGCGCAGCCCGCCCGGGTAGCCCGAGTGGCGGTAAGCCATTTTCTTCTGCAGTTTGTCGCCACTGATGGCGACCTTGTCGGCGTTGATGATGATGACGAAGTCACCGCCGTCAACGTTCGGCGCGAATGTCGGCTTGTGCTTGCCGCGCAGCAGGGTTGCTGCCGCAACGGCGAGCCGGCCGAGCACCACGTCGGTGGCGTCGATGACATACCACGAACGCGTGGTGTCACCCGCCTTCGGCGCATAGGTGGGCACAGCGCTTACCTCTTCTTTTAACTCGAGCCGGGGTTTCCCGGTTCTTGCGGATCCCGGTGCGAGCCGGGTGCCGGTCTGGCGTCGACGCGTTGGTTCTCGGCGACCGACAGTGACCCGAGGACCCGCTGTGCCAGGAGGCACCGCACGCCAACGGTGCAGCTTACCGGCGGGGATCCGCGCAGGTCAAAACGGGGCATTGCACCCCAATAGCCGCCGTGGCCAGCCTAGATGCCGGTGTGGCCCCGTCGGCTCTCCTCCTTCGGGGCCACACCGTGCTCCGGGGGCAGGCTCTCCTAGCTGCCCCAAGCTCCCGCGGCGCGACGATCGGCATCGGCAACGTCGGCGGCGCCGTCGCGCACGGCGCTACCCAGGTCGAACAGGATCTGGTTCAGCGCGCTGACGGCGTGCTGCCATCGCAGCTGTTCAGCGTGGTAGGCACCGGCCGCCTCCCGTGTCCACACCTGCTGCAGGGGCGCGATCTGCGACCGCAGCTCCTCCAGGGCCCCGTTGAGCCGGGCGGCCGTGGCGTGGATCTCCTGACGGACGCCATATTCGATCTCGTCGAAGTTGTACGACAATGCGGTGTCCATATCCGACCCCACTCAGATTCCGTCGCCGGCGGCGGCGATGTGGTGCGAGTGGGTCTCGGCGACCTCACGCAGCGCACGCTCGTTGTGGCGGATGGTCTCGGCGATGCGCGCCAGCGCGTGGTGCAGGCTCAGCGATTCGGTGTTCCAGCGGTCCAGCACGTCCTGGAAGCGGGCAGCCGCCAGGCCCGACCACACCGACGGCGGCACCGACCGCATCTTGCCGACGAACGCCTGCAGCATCCCCCGGATTTCCTCGTTGCGGGCGTCGGTGGCAGCCGCGACGGCGAGCATGAGGTCGAAGTCGGCGCTGAGTGTGCTGGTGGCTGCGGGTGTGGTCACATCGTCTCCTGCCGTCGGCGGCCGCGGTTCAAGTCGCGCTGATATGTAGTTCGACTGCTGCCGGGCGGGTTCGGTTCCATTGGGCATTGCCACAGCAGCGCGTTGCCGCCGAGGTGACGCGTCGATCTGCGCATTCCCCGTCCACTGCCACCGCCTGGATGACATAAATGCAGAACGAGGACCGTACGCCTTGAGCTGACTGCCGCGTCCGGCCCGTCGACTGCATCGAGGAGGGGAAATGCAGCTAGCTCTGGGCGCCTATCTCACCGCTGGACTGGTCATCACCGGCGCCGGCATGCAGCTGGTTCCGCCGGCGCAACCTGCGGTAGCTCATGCGCCGGCGCTACTGGCCGCCGTTGAGTCCTCGCTCGGGGACGGCACCGCGCTGATCATGGGCGCCAGCTTCATTGCAACCCCCAGCCAGGGCTGGCTCAACGCGTTCGACAGGCTGTACCTGCAACCACATGGCTTCACCGGCGACATGCTGGCGGTGACCACACCGGAGTCGCTGTATCCGTTCACCGGCCCCTTCAGCATGACGTTCGACAACTCGACGGCCCAGGGCCAGCAGATCATCCTGGACGCGATCAAAGCGCAGATCGCCGCCGGCGGAGTCAGCCACGACAATCCCGTTGTGGTCAGCGGCTATTCGCAGAGTTCCACGATCGACTCGCTGCTGATGTCGCGGCTGGCGGCCGAGGGGGTGGACCCCAACGACGTGCACTTCGTGCTGCTGGGCGACCCCAGCAATCCCAACGGCGGCCTGCTGGAACGCTTCGCGGTCCCGGACGGCAACAGTCCCGACGCCACCAGCCTGGGACTCACTTTCAGTGGTGCGACACCGTCGGATATCTCCCCGACCGACATCTACACCTACGAATACGACGGCTTTGCCGACTTCCCGAAGTACCCGATCAACCTGCTGTCCGATCTCAACGCGTACCTCGGCATCGTCTTCAACCACATCGCGTACCTGGGCCTGACACCGGATCAGGTCGCCAACGCGATCCCACTCCCGACGTCGACGGCCGACTCGCTGACCAACTACTACATGATCGAGTCGCCCAGCCTGCCGTTGCTTGACCCGCTGCGGTTGATTCCGTTCGTCGGCAATCCCCTGGCGGATCTGCTGCAGCCGAGCTTGTCGGTGTTGGTCAATCTGGGCTACGGCAGCATCGACAACGGTTGGTCGCCGGGGTTCGCCGATGTGCCCACTCCCATGGGGTTCCTGCCGCCCCAAAGTGTCCTGGACCAAGTTCCCGATGCGCTGCTGAACGGCATACAACAAGGCGTCCAGGACGCGTTCAACACCCTGATGAATCCGACCAATTACCAACTGATCTCGCCCCAGACGATGGACTACGTACTCGGTCCGATCATCAACTCCGCGATAGCCGCGTTCAACCTCGACGGATCACCGGACGACATCTCGAACTACCTCTCGACGTTCCTCGCCGGCGCCGCGAACTGGTTCACCCAGGGCTTCGGGGAGTTGTCGTTCACCCACACCGGCCTCCCCGCGGTCGACATGGCCAGTGCGCTGCTGTTCACCCTGCCACCGCTCGCCGTGGAGCTCTTCAACACCGAGATGGCCGCCGGCAACCCACTCGACGCGATCGGCGAACCACTGGCAGCGCTGGTCGGACTCGCCCCGCTCATGCTGATTGGGGCGCTGCTCTAACCACTCGCCCGGACCACGGCGAGCGTGCGCAGACGCACGATTCTGCGCCGCGTGTCGTGTACAGACACGCACCCTCGCGGTAGAGAGGCTCGCGGCTCAGGGGCTCGCGGGAGAGGGGGCAGCCACAAATGGCACGGTCGCCGGGCCCCATGTAGGGACCCGGCGACCGTGTCGAGGAGGTACTGGCTAGCCAGGGCTGCCCGCGTTGCCGGCGTTGCCGTCAGCACCAACGGGGTCTCCGGGGCCACCGGCGCCACCGGCACCGGCCGCACCGCCGGCGCCGCCTGCGCCCACCGAACCCGCAGCGCCGTTACCGGCACCGCCGTGTCCGGCCGTGCCGGCTGCACCACCGGCCGCGCCGTTGCCGCCGTTGCCGCCGTCGCCGCCCGCCAGGCCGGCTCCGGTGGTCGGGTCGACACCGCCGGCACCGCCGTTGCCGCCTTGGCCGGCGTCACCGCCCTTGCCGCCATTACCGGCGTTGCCGCCGACACCGTTCTCCGAGCTGCCGCCATTGCCGCCCTTGCCGCCGACCGCGCCGTTGCTGCCGTTGCCGCCGACACCGCCGGCCACCTTGCCGGGCGCCCCGGTGAGCGGGTTGTTACCAGTCGAGCCCTCAGCCCCGAAATTGCCGCGACCACCGGTGCCGCCCGTGCCGCCGTTGCCGCCGTTGACGTCGCCGGCGCCGTTGCCGCCATTACCTCCGGCGCCGCCGACGCTGCTGGGGCCGCTGCCGTAGAAAGTGGTGCCGTTGCCGCCGTTGCCGCCGTTGCCGGCGTGGCTGGGCCCGATGCCGAGGGCGTTGGTGGGGGTTTGCACGCCACCGCTGTTGCCGCCGTTACCGCCCACCCCGCCGACTCCGGCGGTTCCGCTGGTGTCCGTAGTGCCGCCTCCGCCGCCTCCGCCGCCGTTACCGCCGGAGGCGGTGCCGTCACCACCGTCGCCACCGGCACCACCGGCACCACCGTCGGCGCCGCTACCCGCGCCGCCGGTGCCGCCCCAACCGCCGTTGCCGCCGATGCTGACCACGCCGGGACCGGTCAACCCGTCTGCGCCGGCACCGCCATGGCCGCCGGCCCCGCCGGAGCCGGTGCCGCCGGTGAGCATGTTGCCGCTGGTCTGGCCGCCGCCGCCGCCGGCGCCACCGTTGCCGCCGATGCTCCAGATCACTCCGTCGGCGTCCTTCCAGCCGGTCGCCACGCCGCCGTCGGCGCCGTTGCCGCCGGCACCGCCGTTGACGGCGTTGGCGCCGTTGCCGCCGCCGCCACCGTCGCCGCCTTTGTAAGTGCCGGTGCCGCCGGCCCCGCCGTCGGTGCTGGCCCCGGCGGTCTGGCCGTTGCCGCCGCCGCCGCCATAGCCACCCCGGCCGCCGATGGTCTGGATGGTGTTGTCGGTGGTGGCGCCGTTGCCGCCGGCCCCGGCCTGGCCGGCGTCGCCGCCGGCGTGGTTGGAACCGCTGTAGCCGCCCTGGCCCCCGGATCCACCGTTGCCGGCGGTGCCGGTCACCCCGACCGCACCGGTGGCATTGCCACCGACACCGCCATTGCCGCCCTGCCCGCCGATACCGGTGGCGCCGTCGGTGGTGGCGGAATTGCCCAGGCCGTATCCGCCGCTGCCGCCCCAACCGCCGGCGTTGCCGCCGTTGATGCCGGAGCCGCCGTTGCCGCTGTTGCCGCCGTTGCCGCCCGCGTATCCGGCGCCGCCGTCACCGCCGATGCCGCCCTCAGCGCCGTTGCCGATGAAGTGGCCGTTGGCGTCCTTGACTGCTTCGCCGCCGGCGCCGCCGTTGCCGCCGTCGCCACCGTCGCCGGCCTGGCCGGCACTGCCATAGAGCGGGGCGCCATAGAACATGGAACCGCGGGCACCACCGAGGCCGCCCACGCCGCCGCGGCCACCGACGCCACCGGCCAGTCCGTTCGTGCCATCGTTGGTGCCGGCGCCACCGTCGCCGGCCGCGCCGCCGCCGCCACCCTTGCCGCCGTTGCCGAGCAGGTATCCGCTGACCCCGCCGTTGCCGCCGTTGCCGCCTTGGCCCCCGCTCATGCCCGTGCCGCTGGCGTTCTGGGTGCCATCCATGCCGGTGCCGCCGGCTCCGCCGGCGCCGCCGTTGCCGAACATCCAGGCCATCGCCGCACCGCCATCGCCTCCGGCGCCACCGAAGCCGCCCGCCACAGTCGCAATGCCGCCGGCGCCGCCGTCGCCGCCGTGGCCCATCCAGACCCCACCGATACCACCGTTGCCACCGGCGGCACCCGCACCACCGTCACCGCCATCGCCGCCGTTGCCGAAGCCGATCGCGTTACCGCCGTTGCCGCCGACAACCCCGGCCACATCACTGTTCCAACCCGCGCCACCATCGCCGAACCACAGGCCACCATGGCCGCCATCGGGGTTTTCCGCGGTGCCATCGATACCGTCACCGATCAAGTACTGCCCGGAAATGGTGTTGATGGCGCCGTTGACCATCTCGCCGAGTGGGTTGTTGATCCAGAACTCGGTCAACATGTGCAGCGGGCTGTAGAACATCTGGTCAAACAACGTGGCCACGTTGAAATCACCGAACATCGCCGACATATCGAACGCGTCCGCCGAGCCGGGAACATCGACATCAGCGGCCGCCGGGACCAACCAATCGAAACTGAACAGATCCTCGAAATCAGCCTGGGCGGCCGGCGCAGGCGCCAACGGCGTCATGCCGAACGCCAAAAACGCCGCCACGGCGCTACCGGTGCCGATCATCCGATTGCGGTAACTCATGTGTGAAAACCTCTCGTGTGAAAAGTCAGATAGGGGAACGGTTTTAGGGGATCTACGCCAGGCGCCAGTTACAGACCCAGCAAGTCCGCGAACCAATCGGTCGCCGCAGCACCACCGGCACCGCCGTCATCGAGGTCATTGATCACCGGCAAGTCGACACCGGCCAGCGGCGGGGTCACCGGCACCGCACCCTTGCCATCCCAACCCGAACCCAACAACGCACCAACGGTCTGGCCCAGGCCCAGCATCGCCCCGAGCGGGCCGACCGCATTGCTGCCGATGTTCAGGGCGCCGATCACCGGGGCACCGGTGAGCTCGATGCCGACACTGTTGAGGATCGAGCCACCCACCGCGGGCGTCTCGGCCACCACCTCACCATTGGCGCCGAGCACCTGATAGGGGTCGATAGCCACATGACCGGCCGTCAGCCACCCACCGAACGCGATGTCCAAATGGCCGATCCCCATACCGTCCGGCAGGAAGTCGCCGGCGGCCTCGTTGATCATCGGCAGCAGGCTGTCCAAGTTGAGGGTCGCACCATTGAGCGAAGCCCCGAACACGTTAGCCAGGGTGTCACCGAAGTTGTCGCCTTCCGTGATGCTGTTGAGCAAGCCCACCCACGGCGCGATCCACGGCCCCAACGAACCCATGATCAGTCCACTCAACGGCGAGGACAGGAAGTGGATGATCGGGACCATCTCCGCGGGGAACATCCCCCCCATCAGCGACGACAACGGACCGGCGAACAGGTCATACCAGCCCAACGCAAAGGTCGAGGAGTCACCGGCCGCCAGAGTGTGGCTCATGACGATCTCGAGGGTTTCCTGACTGGGGTTACTCAAGGTGTACCCGGTCAGCAGTCCGTCAAGGTTATGCCGGAGCTGCTCGGTCACCGCCGTGATGTTCGCCGGGTCATCCAGCAACTGCTGCAAGTAACCACTCTGATTGGCAACGAACTGCTGAAACGCAATCCCCGGCGCCAAATAGTAGTTGTTCAACATCTGCGTCAGGTTCTGCGAGGCCGCGTTGAACACCTCATCCCACGCGCTACTGGCGGTCAACGCCACATCACGCACTGCACCGATCTGCGGCAACGGCGTAACCACCGGCGTGGCCGCGATCAGACCAGCACCCGCGATCGCGACACCAATGGTGGCGTAGGGACGGATTGTTGCGCGCAAGGGATATCTCCTCAAGGTTGTGGCGACTGTCAGGGGTGGATTTGGTACTGCTTGGCACGCGATAGGGAGGTGAGGCTAACCATAGACATCTCTCAGGCAGCGCACGGTTTTCTTAACGCCGGCCGCACGACGAGATGCGAATGCAACGCAATAACAGGACATCTCGGTCGGCACGCCTTAAAGCTAACCGTCATTTTTCTGTGAAGTTAGGACGTTCTTCCGCAGGTTTGGATTATCGTCGGCGCCATGGTTCCCACAGCCCGCTTGGTGCGGCAACGCGCCGGGGTACAGGTCTACGAGTATCCGACCGACCCACATCTGCCGCCGGTGGTGGTGGCCCGGGTTGGCCAGGAACGGCTGTCCCAACACGGCCAGATCCATAACTTCCCGGCGCTGTGGTGCGACCGGGCGACCGGGGTGGTCTACGTGGTCGCGATGGGCGCCACCGTCGGTCCGGAGGCGGTGGAATGCGCCGATGATGGCATCGCGGTGTTCTTCGACCCGGTCGCGGTCGGCGACGACGGCACGTCGCCCTGGCTTTCCTGGCGATCACATCCCCTGCTGCGCCTTTTCCTGCATGAGCACGAGGACGGCCTGCTGCGCATCGAACTGCCAGTTGCTGATCATCCGGCGATCTTCAAAATCCTCGACGCGATGAAAACCGAACTCGCGCAACGCCAGGACGGTGACCGCGAAGCGGTGTCGGCGCTGCTGACCCTGCTGCTGGTCAAGCTCACCCGACTCGCCACCAAGACCATCGACGGCCTGCGCCACGAAGACGAACCGCTGCTGGCTGAGGTGTTCGCAACCATCGACCGGCGCTTCACCGAACCGCTTTCGCTACGCGAGGTCGCACGCGAGGTCTCCGTATCGGCCGGGCATCTGACCACCGTCGTGCGCCGCCGCACCGGACGCACCGTACTGGAGTGGATCACCCAACGCCGCATGGGCGAAGCCCGCCGCCTGCTGACCGACACCCGACTGCCGATCACCGAAATCGGCCAGCGGGTCGGACTTCCCGACGCGGCCTACTTCACCCGGCAGTTCCGCCAAACACACGGCATTTCACCCAGCCAATGGCGAAAATCGCCCCCACCGCCTCTCTGACGGTTGGTGACGTCACTCAGCTGACGGTGTGGGCGGAGCGCACCGCCTGCTCGCACACCGCGCGCAGCGCGTCCTCGCCTCCTGGCTCGCTCTGGCACCCGATGCCGATGCGCACCGCACGGTCGACCAGCACCGCCCAGTCCACCTGATGGCCGTTGCGAATCTCCCGATAGGTCACGGCGGGCCGTCCCGCGCGGGTGCCGACCGGGTTGAAATCGATGAATACCCCAGGCGTTTCGGCGTCAGCGCGTTGCAGGGCCTGCCGCAGCGGCTCTGCGACAGCGGTCTGGGTATCGCCGGCGGCAGGTGCCTGAGTCACATGCAGCACCAGCTGCGGGTCGGTGGGCGAAACCACCTCCACCCGAGCCGATCCCGGCCCGGCAGTCACCCGCCTGGTCGCCCACCCCTGCGGAACCTGCACCGCTACACGGCTTTCCACGAGGTACGTCGTCCCAGGATGTTCGGGGTTCGGAGCGATATCGGGGCGCACCACCAGGGCCAGCGCGAGCACCCCGCCGACCACGCCGGCCGGGGCCAGCCGCAGCCGGCGACCGACGGGCGCCGGATCGGCGACCGACGTATCGACCGTGCGGCGGAGCGGCGGCAGCTGATCGATCACCGTCGCCCGCACCCCGGGCCGCAGCCGCTCCTCGATCATCGTCGAGAGCTCCGGGGCCCCACCGACCCCGACCGGTACGTCGATCACGACAGCGCCGGGACGTTCCCACACCGCCGCACGTATCCGGCGCGCCACCGCGTCGGCGACCTCGTCGGGGGAACCGATACGTGGCTCGGCGAACATGTCAGCGCTATCGGCGCCCGCGACGGCCACCAGGCCAGCGGCGATCTCCACAACCACCGCGGCACCCAGCACCGTCGCTCGCGATCGGGTGACCACCTCGCCGGTCAGCACTCGCGCCGCCGCGGCGAGCAGCTGCACCCTGCGGACCGGCCACCACGACGGATGGATGAGCTCGACCGATTCAACGGGCAACGAGCAGGTCAGCGCCTGGCGCAAGAGCTCGGGCACCGCGACCGGTTGCCCATCGACCAGACCGACCGGGTCATCGATCCAATCCAGCGCCGCTGCGGCGTCGGCCGATTCAGCACCGCCGCAACACAGTCGGCGAATGATTGCGGGGCCGGCCTCGATCACCGCCCGATGCCCGAGGCTCACGGTTCCCAAGCCACCTGGATGAGGCGCTCGCCGTCGGCGCGGGTGATCAGGGTGCCGCGCCCGGGCGGGAGGGTTGCCGGTCGAACCGAACTCAGCGGGCCGTCCGGGGCGGCCCCGCTCATCATCAGCCTCATCGCGCCCAGATCGGCCAGCGCGGTCAGCATCGGCTCGTACATCGACCGGGCCGCTCCCCCGCTGCGGCAGGCCACCATCAGGTGCAGCCCGAGATCGGCGGCATGTGGCAGGTATTCCAGCAGCGGTGTCAGCGGATTGCCACTGGCGGCGGCCACCAGGTCGTGGTCATCAACCACCACATACAGCTGCGGCCCGGACCACCAAGACCCGGCGCGCAGTTGCTGCGCGCCGACGTCGGCGCCCGGCATCCGCTCGGCCAGCTGGTCGATCAGGCTCGGCAGCAGCGCTGTCAGCGCGGGCCGAGACATCGCGTAGCCGGCCAGATGTCCGGTCGGTACAACGTCCAGCAGGCCCCGCCGATAGTCGACCACCCATAGCTGAGCCTGCCCGGCGGGCTGTGCCCGCACCAGCTCGCGGCAGAGCGTTCGCAGCACGGAGGTCTTGCCGCATTCGCTGTCGCCCAGGATGAGCAGGTGCGGTTGGCGGCCGAAATCGATTGCCACAACCTCAAGTCCGCGTTCATCGATCCCCAGAACAGGCGGGCCAGCGGCGGCGGCTAGCTCGGCCCGGTCGACGACGGTCGGCAGCAGCCGGATCGGTGGCGCGACGGCACCGTCGGGGTGCCGCATCGGTGCCCAGCCCTGCGGGCGGGCCAGCAGCATGTGCATGCCGTCATGGGTCAGGCCGCGTCCGGGCCGGCCCTGCGGCACCCGCTGAGCCTGCCGTCGGTCCACTTCGGATTCGGCCGGATCCCCCAACCTCAGCTCGATGCGGGTGCCGATCAGGTCACGCAACGCGGGCCGCACCTCGGCCCACCGCGATGCAGCCAGCATCACGTGCACCCGAAAGGACAGGCCGCGGGCGGCCAGCGCGACGATCCTGGCCTCCAGTTCGAATTCGCGGCACAGGGCGGCCCATCCGTCGATCACCAGGAAGATGTCCGGGACCGGGCCTTCGACGTCCGCAATACGGCCGGCCCGCTGGGCTTCGCGCCGCGCCAGGATTGCCTCCATCTCGGCGACCACCCGCCGAACCAGGTCCGGTTCCCCAACGCCGGCGACCGTCCCGACGTGCGGCAGGCTTCGAATCGCCGAGAGCGCCCCACCACCGAAGTCCAAGCAGTAGAACGCGATTCGCGTCGCGTCGTGGGTGGCACACAGGGCGGCGATCAGGGTGTGCAGCCCGGTCGACTTGCCCGATTGCGGGGCGCCCACCACCGCGACGTGTCCGGCGGCGCCATCCAACCGGATCGACAAGGTGGTGCGACGCTGGTCGAAGGGCCGATCGACGACGCCGGCCGGGACCGTCAGATCGCCGTGGTCGGCGTCGAGCAGGGATCCCAGAGCTGGGGAATCTCCCAGCGGCGCCAGCCATATCTGCCGTGCCGCCGGACCGCGCCCACCCAATCGCGCCAGCATTGTCTGCAGCACGGTGCGCCCGGCCGGATCACCCCCTTCCAAGGCGGGGCCCAGCGGCGCTGCGGTGAACGGGCGTACCGCGACGGAAGCCGATCGGGCACGCGGGTACATCCCGGAGACGTAGGCCGTCTGGAATCGCCGTACCGCGCCGTCGGCGGTCCGCAAGAACCCGACTCCGGGGGTGTTGGGTAATTCGTAGGCGTCGCTGGTTCCCAGCACGAGCCGGGATTCGGCGGCCGACATCGTCTTAAGGCACACCCGGTAGGACAGATGCGATTCCAGGCCGCGAAGCCGGCCCTCCTCTAGGCGCTGGCTGGCCAATAGCAGATGCATTCCCAGTGATCGGCCCAGCCGGCCGATGGCGACGAAAGTGTCGAGGAGATCGGGATGCTGGTGCAGCAGTTCGGAGAACTCGTCGACGATGATCAGCAGTGTCGGCAGGGGCGGTAGCTGCGGCTGCGCGGTCCGCGCCTGCCGATATGCGGCGATGCCGAAGGCCCCGACGGTGCGAAGGAGTTGCTGACGCCGGTGCATCTCGCCGGCCAGCGCATCGCGCATCCGCCCCACCAGCGGTGCCTCGTCGGCCAGATTTGTGATCACCGCACAAACATGGTTGGGCTGCTCGAAGCCGAGAAATGTTGCGCCACCTTTGAAGTCCACCAGCACCAGATTCAGGTCCTCGGGCGAATGCCGGGCCGTCAGGCCCAGCACCAGGGTGCGCAAGAACTCCGATTTGCCCGAGCCGGTGGCACCGACACACAGTCCGTGCGGCCCGCTGCCCCGCTCGGCGGCCTCTTTGATGTCCAGCCACACCGGGTCTCCGCTCGCGTCGGTGCCGATCGGGACGCACAATTGCTGTGCCGCGGCGCCTGCCCATTGGGTCGGCGGGTCGAAGCGGTCGATGTCGCCGATGCCCAGCAGGTGCGCCCACCCCTGGCCACTGCCGGAGCCGACGGGCCGGTGTGCGGCCAGGCGCCGCGCGCACACCGTCGCGTCGGCGAGGGCCAGAAAGTCCGGCCGTCCGACGTGGCGATCGGAGTCGCTTAGCGCCGTCGCGGTCACGTGCAACCGGCGAGCATCGCCTCGCGCACCTGCCTCGGCCACCCGCAGACCGCTGGCATCGTCGATGATCACCACCGCCCGCCGGCCGGCCAGGCTGGTTTCGGCGGTCATCAGGTCGGGGTAGGTCAGCCGCAGCGGACCGCCGGCGTCGAAAGCCGATGGATGCTGGTGGTGCGGTAGCCATTTCAGCCAATCCCAGTGATGCCGACCTGCGACGGCCGCGATCAGCACCGCGTCGGGGCCGTGCAGGACCGCGAGCTGGCAGATCAGCGCACGCACCAGACCCCGCGCCCGCTCCATGTCGCCGTCGAGCAGCAGCGGCGCCGGGCCCAGCACCGTCAGCTCGACCGGCACCTCGGCTATGGCTGCGTGGGCCTCGAGGAAACGGCGCAGCGCGGTATCGGTGACCGGATCGACCTGCCGCGCCGGATCCCGCGACGGTGCCACCAGGCGAGTGGCCGGGATGGCCGACCCGATCCCCCACCGCACCGAACCGAACGCGGGGTCGCCGGGTCCGCGCTCCCACATTCGGGGCCCACCGGCCAGCGCCCACAATGCGTCCGGTTCCGGATGCGACCACACCGCAAACGCGTACTGGGCCGCAGCACGGCCGGCCACAAACTCACGCAACCCGCCGAGATAGGCCAGGTAGCTGTCGCGGATGTCGTCAATGCCGCTGCCACGTCCCCGGTTTCGTCCGGCGAGTACGGCTGCCACCGCCGATATGAGCATCATCAGCGGGAACAGGGCGAACAGCGGGCTACGTGCGGCCGGAGTTCCCGAGCGGTAGGCGGCGGCGGTCACGACAAGCATCCCCACCGCCACGACGGCCGGTAGCAACCGGGTCAGCATCATCCGAGACTCGGGGTCGGGCACCGATGGCGGTGCGGCGACAGCGATTTCACCCCGCGACGGCGGCGCGGGCGAGATCGCGGTCAACACGGGACCGGTCATCGGCACACCGTAGACAGCACCAATTACACCGGCAAGTCAGCTGTGGATAGCCGAAAACCTCTCCCCTGCCGGGACAGTAGCGTGCGGCCAACGACGCCGAAAGGAGAACACGACGTGTCGACTTCGGATTCCGGCATGTACCGGGTCGCCATACACGCCGACACCGCGCGCGCCGATCTGACGCTCCCCTCCGGGGTCCCGGTGGCGGCCCTGATCGCGGCTGTCGCAGATCTGATACCGCACCGGGCCGGCCCGGAATCACTGCGCCCCTATCGGCTGGCCGAGCCGGGCAGGGCTGCCCTCGATGGGACGAAAACCCTTTCTCAACAAGGTATCCGAGATGGATCGATCCTGCTGCTGACCCACGCCGAATACCGGGCTCCGCAGGTGCTGTTCGACGATCCGGCAGAACAGGTGGCGGCCGCGGTGCGGACGAAGGAGCGGCCCTGGGATCCGCCGGCGCGCCGGCTCAGTGCCGCGCTGGCGGCGTCCGCGCTGGCCGGTGTTGCCGGCTTCGTGGCGATTCCCGGCGGTCCCGGATCCCCGAACGCGCTGCTGGCGGCCGCGGCGGCAGGGACGGTCGCCCTGATGAGCGTCCCGCCGAGCGGCTGCAGCGCGCCGGTACGCACGACGTTGTGCTGCCTGGCCGGGCTGGCGGTACTGGCCGCGGTCGCGGGAATGGCCGCCGCGGTGACCGGGATTGCGCCGACGCCGGTGGGTGCCGTGGCGGCTGCCGCCGGAGTCGGCATGATCCGCATTGCCGGCCGGATGGTGTCCGCGGCCACCGGGCTCGCTCGCCGGGAAGCGCAGGTGGGCGCGGCGCACGATCTGCTGACGGGGTTGGTGGCGGGTGCCGCGGCGCTGGTGACCCTGGGCGCCGCCGCGGTGGTCGCCGGGACACCGGCTTCCGGGGCGCCCCGGCTGGTCGGCGCGGTGTTCGCGGCGACGGCCGGTGTGGCGCTGACGCTGCGGGCCCGCTCGCACACCGATGGCGTGCAGATCGCGGCGCTGATTGCCGGCGGTACCGCCACGCTGGGAATCGCCCTACTCGGGGCGGCGCGCAACACGGCGGCGCAATGGCCGGTGGCGGCAGCCGTGCTGCTGGTCGCGGTGGTGCTCGGCCTCGGCTTCGCCGCGCCCGGCGTGTCCCCGCTGATCGGGCGTGGCGCTGAAGTCATCGAGGGCCTGGCTCTCGGGTCGCTGGCGCCACTGACCTGCTGGCTGTGCGGGTTGTACAGCGTCGCCCGCGGACTGAGTCTGGGCTGACCCATGCGGTGGACCCGGATCTCCCGGTTGGCGGCGGTCGCCGTGATCGCAGCGACACCGTGCGCACCGCCTGCGAACGCGGTCGCGCCGCCCCCGGTCGACCACACCCGATTGCCCGCACCGGCGCCCGCCGCTCCGGCACACCGCAGCGTCCAGCGCAGGGTATGCACGGTGGGCTCGCTGGGCCCGGGTGGCGCGCCGACCCAGCTCGACGGGCTGGACCTGGCCGCGGCGTGGGCGCTCACCCGCGGGGCCGGCCAGCGGGTTGCGGTGATCGACACCGGCGTTGCGGCGCACCGGCGACTGCCGGGCCTGATTGGCGGCGGCGACTACGTGTCCACCGGCGACGGCACCCGCGACTGCGATGGGCATGGCACCGTGGTCGCCGGAATCATCGCGGCTGCACCGGATCCCGCGGCCGACCGGTTCAGCGGGGTGGCACCGTTGGCCACCGTGATCGGCATTCGCGCATCCAGCGCCAAGTTCGCCGTCCACGGTGATGGCCCCGGAATCGGCGATGTCGACACCCTGGCCAAGGCGGTGCGCACCGCGGCCGACCTGGGCGCGTCGGTGATCAACATCTCCGCGGTGGCCTGCCGACCCGCGAGCTCCGGCCTCGACGACCGCGCGCTGGGCGCCGCCCTGGCGTATGCGGTCGAGATCAAGAACAGCGTCGTCGTCGCGGCGGCGGGCAACACCGACGAAGGCTGCGCCGCCGAGCGACCCATGATCGTCAGCCCGGCCTGGTACGACGACTATGTGCTGACCGTCGGGTCGGTGGATGCCCGCGGCACTGCCTCGGCGTTCACCCTGCCCGGCCCATGGGTCGACGTGGCCGCTCCCGGCGAGGCGGTGCTGTCGTTGAGCAACATCGGCGATGCGATGGCCGACACCGCCAATGGATCGGCGCTGCGCGGCACCAGTTTCGCCGCGCCGGTGGTCAGCGGTCTGGCCGCGCTGATCCGCTCGCGGTTCCCACAGTGGACGCCGCGGCAGGTGATGGACCGGATCAGGGACACCGCACACCACCCACCGGGCGGGCGTGATGACGCCGTCGGTGCCGGCGTGGTGGACCCGTTGGCGGCGCTCACCTTTGACGTGCCCACCTCCCGCGAACAGCCCCGGCCTGCCGCACCTGTGCCCCATCCCGCCTCGGCCTCAGAACCCGCTGCCGAAGCCGCGCCCGCCGGGCTGCACACCGCGATCTTCGGCACGGCTGTCCTCCTGGCGCTGCTCCTGGCAGCCGTCACCGCCCGGGCGGTCACGGGCCGGAAACCACGTCGCGGCCCAGCAGCGCTTGATCCCGGCTGAGCCGGGGGCCGGCCGGTAAACCGGCCAGCATCGCCCACGGCACCCCGGCGGCCGTCGCGGGCAGCCCCAGCCTGCGCGCGGCATCGTCGTCGTCGATGGTGAACCGCACCCCGCCGTCGGCGATGAGATATCCCGCGCCCCCGGCGTGGCCGGAACTGTCGACCGCGCGCACGTAGGCACTGTGTCCCGGCGGAAGGTAGACGCCGTCCAGGGCAGGGCCCGGCCCGTCCGCTTGAGCCAGCACGCTCGGCGCCGCCCCCGCCGGCAGGCCCACCCCACCCGACAGGGTGACCCCGCCCGGATCATCCGCGCGCCAGTGCACGCACAGCGCCACCGGGGCCAAGCCCACCCTGAAGCCCATCCCGCGGTGGTCTGCCGGGTCCGACGGCGCTTCGGGGATCGCGTTCAGCAGCAACGCCGAGACACGTCTCGATACGGCGGACTCCAACACCGGGTCGGCAGGATCGACCGCAAGCCGACGTCCGTCGCGCAGCAGATACGGTGCCCCGGACTCGGAGCGGACCGCAATCGCCTGCTGCGGGTCGAGGCGGTCGGATGACGGCGGGTCGGCCCCGACGATGAGGGTGGTGCCGGCCGAGTCCTCGCACAGCGACCAGGTCTGGGAGTCCGGCAGTGCCGATCCGAGTACGCCGGGCGCACCCGGGATGCCCACCAGCGGCCCGCGCCGGGCCCGGCCGACCGCGCTGCCGTCTACCGGTCGCGGGTCGGCTGCACCGGTGATCAGCCGAGCCGACGCGAGGTTGTAGACCGGATGCACCGTGTCGCCGATCCGGACATACAGGGCCCCGGTCGCGCGATCCAGCACGATGGGCGCGTCACCCAGGACCGGCTGCGGCCATAGGACGGCCAGCACCATCGCGCCCGCGGCGATGACCATGCTGAGCAGCCACCCCAGGCCCAAGGCGGCCCGGCCCGGGACGCGGCCGCCCGTCACCTGCCCACACCGCAGCGCCCGTTCCATCCGGCGGGCCACAAAGCGGTGCGCGCTGAGCTGCAGCTGCGTCGTCGATCGCTCGGCCATCTCGGCCACCCACTCCCGTCATCGGTGTTCTGGCGACGCTAACCGCGAGACCGACGCACCGGTGTCCGGCCGTCCACAGGCCCGTCGGTATCGAATTTCGGTTTCGGTACCATCTCGGGTATGCGTTTTGTTCAGCTGAGCAGCATTTTCTCCGCAACATTGATGGCCGGCGCACTGCTGGCGCTCCCGGCGGTCGCGCCGAGCGTCGCCCCGGTGGCGTCCGCCTACGACTGCCCGGACGTCGAGGTCATCTTCGCCCGCGGCACCAGCGAACCGCGCGGCGTGGGCCGGGTGGGGCGGGCATTCATCGACTCGCTGCGCCAGCAGACCTCCAAGAAGGTCGACGAGTACGGGGTCGACTACCCCGCCGGCCGCCTACAGCTGGGCGGCGGCGACGGCGCCAACGACGTGATCAAGCGGGTCAAGGCGGCCGCCGACGTCTGCCCGAACACCGATCTGGTGCTGGGCGGCTACTCGCAGGGCGCCTCGGTCATCGACATCGTCACCGGTACTCAGGTCGGCGGTATCACCTGGGGCAACCAGTTGCCCGCGGACCTTGCCGACCAGGTGGTGGCCGTCGCCACGTTCGGCAACCCCGCCGACCGCACGGGCGGGCCGATCAGCCAGCAGAGCGTCCTGTTCGGTTCCAAGGCCATCGACCTGTGCAACCCGGGTGACCCGATCTGCCATGAAGGCCCCGGGAACGAGTGGAGCGATCACACCGACGGCTACATCCCGGCCCTGACCAGCCAGGCCGCCAACTTCGTGGCCGGCCGGCTGCGAGCCGCGGGTCCGGCACCGACGCTGGCGCCGTGATGCGGCCCACCCCGGTTTAGTTAGCTGATCAAGGCTTATTTTCGCTACTATCGTTCACCATGAAGGCATTCCGGATCCTGGCGGCAGGGGCCGCTGCCGCAGCGCTGCTGATGGACCCCAGCGCGTCATCGATGCCGACAGCCTCGGCTGACGGTTGCCCCGACGTCGAGGTGGTGTTCGCCCGCGGCACCAGCGAGCCACCGGGCCTGGGCCGGGTCGGCGACGGCCTGGTCAACGCCCTGCGGAACCAGACGTCCCGATCGGTCGGCGCCTACGCGGTCAACTACCCGGCCAGCTACGACTTCGGCCGGGCAGCCGACGGCGCCAACGACGCCAGCGGGCACATCATGTGGATGGTGGAGAACTGCCCCGGAACCCGCCTGGTCCTCGGTGGCTACTCGCAGGGCGCGGCGATCATCGACATCGTGGCGGCGGCACCGGTGCCCGGCTTCGGTTTCACCGCCCCGCTGCCGCCCGAGGCCGCCGATCACGTTGCGGCGATCGCGGTGTTCGGCAACCCGTCGACCAAGATCGGGCAGCCGCTGACCAACAGTCCGGCCTACGGCTTCAAGACCATCGACTTGTGCACCGATGGCGACCCGATCTGCTCCCCCGGGCGCATCTTCTCCGCGCACTCCGGCTACACACCCGGCATGACCAATCAGGCCGCCTCGTTCGTCGCCGGCCTGCTGTAGCCCATCTCCCGCGAGGGAGCGTGTTTGTACGCCGACACGCCGCCAAAGCTGTACAACCGTGCACGCTCGCGCCCGGGAAGACCTAGCGCGTGCGCAGATCCCTGGTGATGAGGGTGCGCGCCCCCAGCTGATCGTCCGGCGGGTAGTCGACGCCGACCAGCGTCAGCCCACGGGCGGGCGCGGCGGTGAAGTCACTGGATCGGCGCTGCGCGTTCAGCAGATCGGCGCACCACGCGGCATCGCGCCGGTGCTCACCAACCGCCAGCACCGCCCCGACCAGCGAGCGCACCATCGACCAGCAGAACGCGTCGGCGCTGACGTGGGCGGTGACCAGATCACCGTCCCGGACCCAGTCCAGGCGCTGCAGGTCGCGAATGGTGGTGGCACCCTCGCGATGCCGGCAGAAAGCCGCGAAGTCATGCAGCCCCACCAGGTGTCGGGAGGCCTCGGCCATCGCGTCGACGTCCAGCGGGCGAGACCACGCGGTGATGTAGCGGGCCTCCTGGGGCACCACACCGTAGGGCGCGGTCGACAATCGGTAGGCGTAATGGCGCCGCAGCGCCGAGAACCGGGCGTCGAATTCGGCGACCGTGCGCTGCACCCGCAACACCCGCACGTCGATCGGCAGGAAACGCGCCAATCGCCGTGTCAGTGCTAAGAATTCCGGCTCACCGTCACGCCGAGTCCGCGAATAGGCATGTTGGAGCGCCGAATTCGGAACATCGATGTGGGCCACCTGTCCGGTGGCGTGCACGCCGGTGTCGGTGCGCCCCGCCGCGAACAACCGCACCGGAGTGCGGAACACGGTCGTCAGAGCCTCGTCGAGGACTCCGGCGACCGTGCGCTGGCCCGCCTGAACCGCCCAGCCGGCGAATTCCGTGCCGTCGTAGGCGATGTCGAGCCGAAGCCGGACGGCTTCGGCCACGCCGTCAGGACTCGTCGGTACCCTCAACGGCCTCGGTGGCTTCAGCGGCCTCGGTCTCCTCGGCGGCCGGCTCTTCGACCTTCTCCTCGGCCTCGACCTTGGCGGGCTTCTCGGCCTTAGCAGCCTTCTCTGCCTTGGCCGCGGCGCGACGAGCGCGGTCGGCCTCCGAGGTCACGGTCTTCTCCCGAACCAGCTCGATCACGGCCATCGGGGCGTTGTCACCCTGACGCGGCTCGACCTTGATGATGCGGGTGTAGCCACCGTTGCGGTCCGCGAAGTGCGGGGCGATCTCGGCGAACAGCGAGTGCACCACGTCCTTGTCACGGATCTTCTTGAGCACCTCACGCCGGTTGTGCAGCGTGCCCTTCTTGGCGTGCGTGATCAGCTTCTCGGCGTACGGCCGCAGTGCCCGCGCCTTCGGCTCGGTCGTCTTGATCCGGCCGTGAGTGAACAGCGACGTGGCCAGGTTGGCCAGCAGCGCCTTCTGGTGCGAGGACGATCCGCCGAGGCGGGGGCCCTTGGTGGGCTTGGGCATTGCGACTTCTCCTAAATGGGGCCGGCCCCCGTATCAGGTAGGGCCGGGACGGCTCTCTTTTCGAGAGGTTGGGCGTTACAGCTGTTCGGTTTCGGCGTAGTCCTGCTCGTCATATCCGGCGTCGGCCGACCAGGTGCCGGTGGCAACGTCGTAACCCGCCACCTGCGACGGGTCGAAGCTGGCCGGGCTGTCCTTGAGCGACAGGCCGAGCTGGTGCAGCTTGACCTTGACCTCGTCGATGGACTTCTGACCGAAGTTACGGATGTCGAGCAGGTCGGACTCCGTGCGAGCGACCAACTCCCCGACCGTGTGCACTCCCTCGCGCTTGAGGCAGTTGTAGGACCGCACGGTCAGGTCCAGGTCGTCGATCGGCAGGGCGAACGACGCGATGTGGTCCGCTTCGGCCGGCGACGGACCGATCTCGATGCCCTCGGCCTCCACGTTGAGCTCGCGTGCCAGACCGAACAGTTCAACCAGGGTCTTACCGGCCGAGGCCAGCGCGTCCCGGGGGCTGATGGAGTTCTTGGTCTCCACGTCCAGCACCAGCTTGTCGAAGTCGGTGCGCTGCTCGACACGGGTGGCCTCGACCTTGTAGGTCACCTTGAGCACCGGCGAGTAGATCGAGTCCACCGGGATGCGGCCGATCTCGGCGCCCGACACCTTGTTCTGCACGGCCGGAACGTAACCGCGGCCGCGCTCGACGATCAGCTCGACCTCGAGCTTGCCCTTGTCGTTCAGGGTGGCGATGTGCATGTCGGGGTTGTGCACCGTCACGCCCGCCGGCGGGACGATGTCACCGGCGGTGACCGCACCGGGTCCCTGCTTGCGCAGGTACATGGTGACCGGCTCGTCCTCCTCGGACGAGACCACCAGGCCCTTGAGGTTCAGGATGATGTCGGTGACATCCTCCTTGACGCCCGGGACCGTGGTGAACTCGTGCAGCACACCGTCGATGCGGATGCTGGTGACCGCCGCGCCGGGGATCGACGACAGCAGGGTGCGACGAAGCGAGTTGCCCAGGGTGTAGCCGAATCCCGGCTCCAGCGGTTCGATGACGAACTGCGACCGGTTGTCGGCCACGACCTCTTCGGACAGGGTCGGACGCTGTGAGATCAGCATGGTGTTCTTTTCTCCTTCTGGCACCCGCTATTTGATGCCGCTCGGTTGTCTCGCGGCGATCCGCTTCGCCCGGCTACGCCGCGCTCGCGATCCCCGCGGGGGACTCGGGGTCGGAACCCCGAGTTGTCTTACTTCGAGTAGAACTCGACGATCAGCTGCTCGGTGAGCGGAACGACGATCTGCGCGCGCTCGGGCAACTGGTGGACCAGGATGCGCTGACGCTCCCCGACCACCTGCAGCCAACCCGGGATCGGGCGGTCGCCCGCGACCTCACGCGAGATCTGGAACGGCACCGTGTTGATCGACTTGTCCTTGACGTCGATGATGTCGTACTGCGACACCTGGTAGCTGGGCACATCGACCTTCACACCGTTGACGGTGAAGTGGCCGTGGCTGACCAGCTGGCGGGCCATCCGACGAGTGCGGGCCAGGCCGGCGCGGTAAACCACGTTGTCCAGCCGGCTCTCCAGGATGCGCAGCAGTTCCTCGCCGGTCTTGCCGCCGCGACGGACGGCTTCCTCGTAGTAGCGACGGAACTGCTTCTCCATCACGCCGTAGGTGAAGCGAGCCTTCTGCTTCTCCTGCAGCTGCAGTCGGTATTCGCTTTCCTTGACCCGGGCGCGGCCGTGCTGGCCGGGCGGGTAGGGCCGCTTCTCGAATGCCTGGTCGCCGCCGATGAGGTCGACGCCCAGACGGCGGGACTTGCGGGTGGCGGGTCCGGTGTAACGAGCCATGTTGTTTCAGTCCTCCTAGACCCGACGCCGCTTGGGCGGACGGCAGCCGTTGTGCGGCTGCGGGGTGACATCGGAAATCGCGCCGACCTCGAGGCCGGCGGCCTGCAGCGAGCGGATCGCGGTCTCGCGGCCCGAACCCGGACCCTTCACGAACACGTCGACCTTCTTCACGCCGTGCTCCTGCGCCTTGCGGGCAGCGTTCTCGGCGGCCAGCTGCGCGGCGAACGGGGTGGACTTACGCGAGCCCTTGAAGCCCACGTGGCCCGACGACGCCCATGCGATCACGTTGCCCTGCGGGTCGGTGATCGTCACGATCGTGTTGTTGAAGGTGCTCTTGATGTGAGCGGCACCATGCGGGATGTTCTTCTTTTCCCGCCGGCGGGTCTTCTGACCCTTCTTCGGGCCGGTCGCTTTCTTCGGTGGCATGACGATTACCTGGCCTTCTTCTTACCGGCGATGGTGCGCTTCGGACCCTTACGGGTGCGCGCGTTGGTCTTGGTCCGCTGGCCGCGCACCGGCAGACCGCGACGGTGCCGCAGACCCTGGTAGCAGCCGATCTCAATCTTGCGACGGATGTCCGCCTGCACCTCGCGGCGCAGATCGCCCTCAACCTTCAGGTTGCGCTCGATGTAGTCACGCAACTGGGTGAGCTGGTCGTCGGTCAGGTCCTTGCTGCGCTGGTCCTTGTCGATACCGGTCGCAGCCAGGATTTCGTTGGAGCGAGTACGGCCGATGCCGTAAATGTAGGTCAGCGCGATCTCCATGCGCTTATCGCGCGGCAGGTCGACGCCCACAAGTCGAGCCATGTGTGGCATTCCTCTTTCGTAGCGGAGGTTATGGTCCCAGCCCGTTCCCGGCTAAAAGCTCCGGG
The DNA here is from genome assembly GCF_045310925.1 of Mycobacterium sp. SMC-15. NCBI lineage: Bacteria > Bacillati > Actinomycetota > Actinomycetes > Mycobacteriales > Mycobacteriaceae > Mycobacterium > Mycobacterium sp. SMC-15. The sequence continues at coordinate 103,336 of NZ_JBJIAJ010000005.1, forward strand.
GCCCGGCCTCCGATCCGGGCGTGTGTGAGCGGCCTATCCGCTCACTGGTACTGGGAGGTCTGCATTCAGTTGTGGCTGGTGCCCGGCTACGCCGGGCCGGCGACTGCTAGCCCTGGCGCTGCTTGTGGCGCGGGTCCGAGCAGATCACCATGACCCGGCCGTGCCGACGGATCACCCTGCACTTGTCGCAGATCGGCTTGACGCTGGGGTTCACCTTCACGGCTGCTGTGGTCCTGTTCTAATCGCTGGTTGACGTACTTCGGGCGGTCGGGAGCTACTTGTACCGGTAGACGATGCGTCCCCGGGACAGGTCATAGGGAGACAACTCCACGACCACCCGGTCTTCCGGCAGGATACGGATGTAGTGCTGCCGCATCTTGCCGCTGATGTGGGCGAGCACCTTGTGACCGTTCTCCAGCTCAATGCGAAACATCGCATTGGGCAGGGGCTCGACCACTCGACCCTCGACCTCGATTGCACCGTCTTTTTTGGCCATTACTCTCCGGCGATCCTCCGTGTCTGACTTACTTGTCGCGTATGCATGCGCCCGCCACGGCGCAGCATCGACTACGACTTCAAAACGTGGGCCGGTGACAGGAAATTCCAGGTAGAACCCCAAGAATCTCAGACTGGACACGCAAGAGTCGACGCGGACGCCGCACCGTCGACCTACGATACCCGCATCCGCCTCCCACGCCAAAAGCGCCGGGTTCATGCGGCGGCCCCAGCCTCACCTCTCCTGCGTCGAGCCTCGCTAAACCGCGGGGTTCATGCGGCGGCCCCAGCTTCACCTCTCCTGCGTCGAGCCTCGCTAAACCGCCGGGTTCACGCACGCCCGCGACATGCGAGGATGACCCTGACAAGCGGTGAAGTGGCGGCGCTCGATCTGCAGGAGGCGTGGTGACGGCTGTTTACCTGGCGGCATTCGCCGTCGGCGCGATCGCCCTGCTCACCGCCTTGCTACTGACCGATATCGGGCACGACGGGATGCCGTTCCTGAGCTTGACCGGAATGTCCGCCGCCCTGGTCGGAACGGGTGCCGGCGGACTGGTGGGGACGTGGGCCGGGTTCAGTGCCCTGCCCGCGGGTGCGTTGGGACTCGGCACGGGAGTCACGCTGGCGCTCATCCTGCACGGCGTGGTGCTGCCCTACCTGCGGCGACAGGAATCCAATTCCCAGCACGGACGGTCGGCCTACGTCGGCCTGTTGGGCACAGTGACGATCGACGTGCCGCCCGGCGGGTGGGGTGAGATCGCCTTCGTCGACCCCGACGGCAACCGGGTCCGGTCCCGGGCGATCAGCCCGGAGCCGCAGACTCTCGCCAAAGCCACCCGCGTCTACATCGCCGATGTCGACGCCGATTACCTGCACGTCGTCGCAGTACCCGCTCAGTAACCCAGCTGGAGAGGCAGTAATCGTGTCGCTTGTCTTGATCGTGGTCATCAGCACCGTCGCCGCACTGCTGTTGCTGGTCGTGTTGCCGATGATCTACGTCCAGAACTACATCAAGGTCCCGCCGAACGAGGTCGCGGTGTTCACCGGGCGCGGTCAGCCGAAGGTGGTGCGCGGCGGGGCCAGGTTCCGGATGCCGGGCATCGAGCGGGTCGACATCATGTCGTTGGAGCCGTTCAACGTCAGCATCAACCTGCAGAACGCGCTGTCCAACAACGGGGTGCCGGTCAACGTGGAAGCCGTCGGCCTGGTCCGGATCGGCTCGGCCGACGATGCCGTGCAGACCGCGGTACAGCGCTTCCTGACCTCGGACCTCGACGATCTGCAGCGCCAGATCAATGACATCCTCGCCGGGAGCCTGCGTGGCATCACCGCGACGATGACCGTCGAGGACCTCAACTCCAACCGCGACACGCTGGCCCGCAGCGTGGTCGAGGAAGCCGGCACCGACCTGTCCCGCATCGGCATGGAAGTCGACGTGCTCAAGATCGCCGGCATCTCCGACCGCAACGGCTATCTCGAATCGCTGGGTCAACGCCGCATCGCCGAGGTGAAACGGGACGCCACGGTCGGGACCGCCGAGGCCGAGCGGGACGCCCAGATCCAGTCCGCCAAGGCCCGTCAGGCGGGGGCGGTCGCCCAGGCCGAAGCCGACACGGCGATCGCCACCGCCAATCAGAAGCGCGACGTCGAGCTGGCCCGGCTGCGTGCCCAGACCGAGGCCGAGAACGCCCAAGCCGACCAAGCCGGTCCGCTGGCGCACGCCCGCGCCGAGAAGGACGTCGGAATCGCCGTCGAGCAGGCCGAGGCCGCCCGGGTGCAGGCCCGCATTGAGGTGGAGCAGCGTCGCGCCGAGCAGGCCCAGGCCGCGCTGCAGGCCGATGTGATCGCCCCCGCCGAGGCGCAGCGGCAGGCCGATGTGGCCCGTGCCGAGGGGCAGCGCCAGGCCGCGATCCTGGCCGCGCAGGCCCAGGCGGAGGCGGCCCGACAAGCCGGCGAGGCCCAAGCCGACGCTCGCAAGGCGGCCGCCGACGCGCTGCGGGTGGAACGCCAGGCCGAGGCCGACGGCGCCAAGGCGAGCCTGGTCGCCGAGGCCGAGGGCACCAAGGCCAAGCTGCTTGCCGAAGCCGAGGGCAAGAAGGAGATCGCCAACGCCCTCAACAGCTACAGCGCGGAGGCGGCCCGAATGCTGATGCTCCCCGACGTGTTGGCCTCGGTGGTGGCCGCCACCCAGGCTGCGGCCGCGCCGCTGTCGGACATCGAGCGACTGTCGATCGTCGGCGGCGCCGGCGATGCGCATGATGCGATCGGCGGTCTGCTGGGTATCAGTCCGTTGGGCATTGCCAAGGTGCTGGAGACGCTGAAGGCGTCCGGGGTGGACGTGGCGGCGATGCTGCGCCCAAAGGCCGCCGAACCCCCACCGGTCGACAACTCGTATCCGCTGCCCACCGAGTAACCGCGACGAGCGAGGAGTCACGATGTCGGACACGTTCGCACTCAAGCCCGACCTGGGCCGCTACGCGGTGTGGACCTTCGGATCCCCCACCCCTGAGCAGGCCGCCGAGATCGAACGCCTGGGCTACGGCGCGATCTGGGTGGGCGGCTCGCCGGCCGCCGACCTGGCGTTCGTCGAGCCGCTGCTGGCCGCGACATCGACCCTTCAGGTGGCCACCGGGATCGTCAACATCTGGTCGGCGCCGGCCGAGCAGGTCGCCGAGTCCTACCACCGCATCGAATCGGCCTACCCGGATCGGTTCCTGCTCGGCATCGGTGTCGGTCACTCCGAGGCCACCGCCGAGTACCGCAGCCCGTATGCCGCCCTGACCGACTATCTGGATGCCCTCGATGAGGCCGGGGTGCCCACCAGCCGCCGGGTGCTGGCAGCGCTGGGCCCCAAGGTGCTGCAGTTGGCGGCGCAGCGAAGCGCCGGGGCGCACCCCTACCTGACCACTCCCGAGCACACCGCCAGCGCACGCGAGCTGGTCGGCCCGTCGGTGTTTCTGGCCCCCGAGCACAAAGTCGTGCTGTCCACAGATGCCGCCGCCGCCCGCGAGGCCGGACGCGAGGCGGTCGGCTTCTACCTGCGGCTGTCCAACTACGTCAACAATTGGCGCCGGCTGGGCTTTTCCGACCGCGATGTGCGCGCGCCGGGCAGCGACCGGTTGATCGATGCGGTGGTGGCCCACGGCACCGCCGGCCAGATCGCCGCCCGGCTGGGCGAGCATTTGGAGGCCGGCGCGGATCAGGTGACCATCCAGGTGCTGGGCGGATGGCAGAACCTGCTGCCGACACTGACGGAGCTGGCCGGGCCGCTCGGGTTGACGCCGCGGGACTGAACGCGAGCGGGAACCTCACGACGCGACACGCAGACGCGGCGTCGTGGTTTTCCCGCTGGCAGCCACGACACCACTCGCCCCACCGTTAGGGTTGCCCCATGCATCTGCTGGTCACCGGTGGCGCCGGGTTCATCGGCGCCAACTTCGTGCACAGCACGCTCGCGCAGCGCCCCGGCACCACGATCACCGTGCTGGACGCGTTGACCTACGCCGGCAGCCGCGAGTCCCTCGACCACGTCGCTGATCGGATCCGGCTGGTGCAGGGCGACATCACCGATGCCGCGCTGGTCACCGAGCTGGTCGCCGAGCTGGATCCCGCAACCGACGCGGTGGTGCACTTCGCCGCCGAAACCCACGTGGACAACGCGCTGGCCGACCCCGAGCCGTTCCTGCGATCCAACGTGATCGGCACCTTCGCCGTGCTGGAAGCGGTGCGCGCCCAGGGGGTACGGCTGCACCACATCTCCACTGATGAGGTCTATGGGGACTTGGCCCTCGACGATCCGCGCCGGTTCACCGAGACGACGCCCTATCGCCCGTCCAGCCCGTATTCGTCGACCAAGGCCGCCGCCGATCTCCTGGTGCACTCCTGGGTGCGCTCCTATGGGGTGCGGGCGACCATCTCGAACTGCTCCAACAACTATGGGCCGTACCAGCACGTGGAGAAGTTCATCCCACGCCAGATCACCAACCTGCTCACCGGGCGCCGGGCCAAGCTCTACGGCAGCGGCGCCAACGTCCGCGACTGGATTCACGTCGACGACCACAACAGCGCCGTCTGGCAGATCATGACCGGCGGCCATATCGGCCGCACCTACCTGATCGGCGCCGATGGGGAGCGCGACAACCGCAGCGTGCTGCAGACCATCCTGCGGCTGATGGACCACGACCCCGACGACTTCGACCACGTCTCCGACCGGCCCGGTCACGACCTGCGCTACGCGATCGACCCGTCGGCGTTGCGTGACGAACTGGACTGGAAGCCCGAGCACACCGACTTCGATGCCGGCCTGCGCGAGACCATCGCCTGGTACCGCGCCAACGAATCCTGGTGGGCCCCGCTCAAAGAGTCCTCCGAGGCCCGCTACGCGGCGCTGGGACGCTGACGTGGACGCGCGCGAACTGACCATCCCGGGTGCGTGGGAGCTCACTCCGACCCAGCACACCGATACCCGCGGCACGTTCTTCGAATGGTTCACCGACCGCGAGTTCACCGCGTTCGCCGGGCACCGTTTCGACCTGCGCCAGGCCAACTGCTCGGTATCGAGCGCCGGGGTGCTGCGCGGCCTGCACTTCGCCCAGCTGCCGCCTGGGCAGGCCAAATACGTCACCTGCGTGTCGGGCTCGGTCTTCGACGTCGTCGTCGACATCCGGGTCGGCTCCCCCACCTACGGCCGCTGGGATGCGGTGCTGCTGGACGCCCGGGACCGCCGGTCGGTGTATCTCGCCGCCGGACTGGCGCATGGATTCGTTGCGCTACAAGATAATTCGACGGTGATGTATCTGTGCTCCGCTGAATACGATCCCCAGCGCGAGCACACCATCTGTGCCACCGACCCCGCGATCGGGATCGACTGGCCCGACGATCACCCGTTGGTGCTCTCGCACCGCGATGCGGATGCCCCGACGCTGGCGCAGGTCCGCGCCGCCGGGCTTCTCCCCGACTGGGAGCCGAGCTAGAACCCCTCCACCCCGCCGACTGTGCGGATTGGTAGGCCCAACGGCGACAAACCCCACAAATCCGCACACTCGAGGATCACACCCCCTCGCATTTACTAGGATGTCCTAGTAATCTGGCGATCATGACCCGCCAGATTCCGCACTTCATCGATGGCCGCCGCAACGCCGGCACCTCGCAGCGCAGCACGGACGTCTTCGACCCCAACACCGGCGAGGTGCAAGCCACCCTGCCGCTGGCCAACACCGCCGACGTCGACGCCGCGGTCACCTCCGCGGCAGCGGCCCAGCGCGGTTGGGCCGCCTACAACCCGCAGCGCCGGGCCCGAGTGATGATGCGCTTCATCGACCTGGTCAACACCCATGTCGACGAGCTGGCCGAACTGCTCTCCCGCGAGCACGGCAAGACCCTCGAAGACGCCCGCGGCGACATCCAGCGCGGCATCGAGGTGATCGAGTTCTGCGTCGGCATTCCGCACCTGCTCAAGGGCGAGCACACCGAGGGTGCCGGCCCCGGCATCGACGTGTTCTCGCTGCGCCAGCCGCTGGGCGTGGTCGCCGGGATCACCCCATTCAACTTCCCGGCGATGATCCCGCTGTGGCAGGCCGGACCGGCCCTGGCATGCGGAAACGCGTTCATCCTCAAGCCGTCCGAACGTGACCCGTCGGTGCCGGTGCGGCTCGCCGAGCTGTTCTGTGAGGCCGGGCTGCCGCCGGGCGTACTGCAGGTGGTGCACGGCGACAAGGAGGCCGTCGACGCGCTGCTGCACCACCCGGGAGTCGCCGCCATCGGCTTCGTCGGCAGCTCCGACATCGCGCAGTACATCTACTCGACGGCCACGGCCAACGGCAAACGCGCCCAGTGCTTCGGCGGGGCCAAGAACCACATGATCGTGATGCCTGACGCCGACCTGGACCAGGCCGTCGACGCGCTGATCGGCGCCGGCTACGGCAGTGCCGGCGAGCGCTGCATGGCGATCTCGGTGGCGGTGCCGGTCGGCGAGCAGACCGCCGAGCGGCTGCGGTCGCGACTCGTGGAGCGGATCAACAACCTGCGGGTCGGCCACAGCCTGGACCCCAAGGCCGACTACGGCCCGCTGGTCACCCGGGCCGCTCTGGACCGGGTCAACGACTACATCGGCCAAGGCGTCGCCGCCGGCGCCGAGCTGGTGATCGACGGTCGCGAACGGGCCAGCGACGACACCGTGTTCGGGGACGCCGACTTGACCGGCGGCTTCTTCGCCGGCCCCACGTTGTTCGACCGCGTCGGCACCGACATGTCGATCTACACCGAGGAGATCTTCGGCCCGGTGCTGTGCATCGTCCGGGCCCACGACTACGAAGAGGCCCTGCGGCTGCCGAGCGAGCACGAGTACGGCAACGGGGTGGCGATCTTCACCCGCGACGGCGACACCGCCCGCGACTTCACCTCCCGGGTGCAGGTCGGCATGGTCGGGGTGAACGTGCCGATCCCGGTGCCGGTGGCCTATCACACCTTCGGCGGCTGGAAGCGGTCCGGCTTCGGCGACCTCAACCAGCACGGGACGGCGTCGATCACCTTCTACACGAAGGTCAAGACCGTCACCCAGCGCTGGCCCTCGGGCATCAAGGACGGCGCTGAATTCCACATCCCCACAATGCAATAGGGCCGCTTTATGAACACGATCTTGGATGACGAAGAACGGGTGATCGTCGACACCGCGGCAGCGTTCGCCGACAAGCGACTGGCCCCCTTTGCCCTGGAATGGGATGCCACCCACCACTTTCCGGTCGACGTGATGCAGGAGGCGGCCCAGCTGGGGATGGCGGCGATCTACTGCCGCGACGACGTCGGCGGCTCCGGGCTGCGCCGCCTGGACGGGGTGCGGATCTTCGAGCAGCTCTCGATCGCCGACCCGGTGATCGCCGCCTATCTGTCGATCCACAACATGTGTGCCTGGATGATCGACAGCTATGGCACCGAAGACCAGCGCAAGAGCTGGGTGCCACAACTGGCGTCGATGGAGGTTGTGGCCAGCTACTGCCTCACCGAGCCCGGGGCGGGCTCAGATGCCAGTGCATTGAGCACGCGTGCGGTGCGCTCGGGCGACGACTACGTGCTCGATGGCGTCAAGCAGTTCATCTCCGGCGCCGGCGTCTCGGACGTCTACGTGGTGATGGCCCGAACCGGCAGTGACGGCCCCCGGGGAATCTCCACGTTCATCGTCGAAAAGGACACGCCGGGGCTGAGTTTCGGCGCCGCCGAGCAGAAGATGGGCTGGAACTCCCAGCCGACCGCGCAGGTGATCTTCGATGGCGTGCGGGTGCCGGCCGAGGCGATGCTCGGCGGTCCCGACGGGGAGGGCAACGGTTTCGCCATCGCGATGAACGGCCTCAACGGCGGCCGGATCAATATCGCCGCCTGCTCGATGGGCGGCGGCCAGGCAGCGTTCGACAAGACCGGCAGCTACCTGGCTGACCGGACGGCATTCGGCAAGTCGCTGCTGGACGAGCCGACGATCCGGTTCACCCTCGCCGACATGGCCACCGCGCTTCAGACCTCACGGCTGCTGTTGTGGCGCGCGGCGACCGCGCTCGACAACAACTCTCCCGACAAGGTGGAGCTGTGCGCGATGGCCAAGCGCTACGTCACCGACGCATGCTTCGACGTCGCCGACAAGGCGCTGCAGCTGCACGGAGGGTATGGATATCTGCGCGAATACGGTCTGGAGAAAATCGTCCGGGATCTTCGGGTGCACCGCATTCTGGAGGGCACCAACGAGATCATGCGGTTGGTGATCGGCCGGGCCGAGGCGGCCCGCGTCCGTTCCGGGCAGTAACCCCGCCACCCAAGACCCCAGGGCCACTTAGGAGCACATATGGCAATCGTCGCGTTTCTCGGTCTGGGCCACATGGGTGGGCCGATGTCGGCGAACCTGGCCGCGGCCGGGCACACCGTGCGCGGCTTCGACCCGGCGCCGGCCGCCACCGCGGCCGCCGAGCAACACGGCGTGAGCATCCACGCCAGCGCCGCGGAGACGGTGGCCGGCGCCGACACGGTGGTGACCATGCTTCCGCACGGGGACGCGGTGAAGGGCTGCTACGCCGAGATCCTGCCCGCGGCCTCCCCCGACACCCTGTTCATCGACAGCTCGACCATCTCGGTGGCCGACGCCCGCGAGGTCCACGCCCTGGCCGGCTCGCACGGGTTCGCCCAGCTCGATGCGCCGGTCTCCGGCGGCGTGACCGGAGCGGTCGCCGGGCGACTGGCGTTCATGGTCGGTGGCGAACACGCCGCAGTGGCGCGAGCCACCCCGGTGCTGGAACCGATGGCCGCCAAGATCATCCACTGCGGTGCGGCGGGCGCCGGCCAGGCCGCCAAGGTCTGCAACAACATGGTGCTGGCCGTGCAGCAGGTGGCGGTCGCCGAGGCGTTCGTGCTGGCCGAAAAGCTGGGCCTGGCCGACCAGGCGCTGTTCGACGTGATGACCGGCGCCACCGGGAACTGCTGGGCGCTGCACACCAACTGCCCGGTCCCGGGGCCGGTGCCCACGTCACCGGCGAACCGGAATTTCGAGCCGGGTTTCGCCACTGCGCTGATGAACAAGGACCTGGGCCTGGCGATGGACGCGGTCGCCTCCACCGGGTCGGCCGCCCCGCTCGGCAGCCACGCCGCGGCGATCTACCGCGACTTCGCCGCCAAACACGGCGCGCAGGATTTCAGCGCGGTGATCAACCTGCTGCGCGAGAGCTGAGTGCCCCGCCGGCCTGATCGTTCACGATCGGGCCGCTCAAACTTGTCAGACCCTGCTGCCATGCTGATGCCATGTCCGCGACCGCGACCTCAGCCGGGGCCGAAGCGCGTCCCGGCGAACGTCTTGAGGTGCTCTTCGAGGAGCTGTCGGAGTTGACCGGCCAGCGCAACGCGATCGACGGCCGCATCGTGGACATCATCGCCGAAATCGACCACGACGAACTGTGGGGCGCTACCGGGGCACGCTCGGTCGCCGCGCTGGTGGCCTGGAAGACCGGGACGTCGCCGGGCAACGCGCACACCATCGCGACCGTGGCACACCGACTCGAAGCGTTTCCCCGCTGCACCCAGGGGATGCGGGAGGGCCGCTTCTCGCTAGACCAGGTCGGCGTCATCGCCCAACGAGCCGCCGACGGATCCGATGAGCACTACGCCCAGCTCGCCGGTGTAGCCACCGTCAGCCAGCTACGCACCGCCGTCAAACTGGAGCCACGCCCCGACCCCGCTCCACGGTCCGACCTGCAACCGGCAATCACCAAGACTTCCAACGCCGAGCTCGACATCTGGCGCATCGCCTTGCCGCACACCGAATCAGCGATGCTCGACGCTGCACTGCAGTCACATCTTGATGCCCTGGTCGCCGAGTGGAGCCGCGACCGCGACAGCAGCAGCGCAAAGCCCGACAACGATCCCCCGATGCCGACCCAGATCGATGCGTTCCTAGCGCTGGTCGAGACCGGCTGGGACACCGAAGTACAACGACGACCGCACGGTCAACGCACCACCGTGGTGGTGCATCTCGATGTCGAACAGCACATCGGCAACCTGCACCTGGGCCCGCTACTGCCCGATTCCGAGCGGCAATACCTGACCTGTGACGCCACCTGCGAAGTGTGGTTCCAGCGCGCCGGCGAAGTGATCGGGTGCGGTCGATCGACCCGCACAATCAGCCGTCGACTGCGCCGCGCCCTCGAACACCGCCACGCCACCTGCGCCGTGCCCGGGTGTAGCGCCACCCGCGGCCTGCACGCCCACCACATCCGACATTGGGAAGACGGCGGCCCCACCGAACTGAACAACCTGGTCCTGGTCTGCCCCTACCACCACCGGCTGCATCACCGAGGCATCATCACCATCGCCGGGCCGGCCGGTCATCTCCTCGTCGCCGACACAGACGGCCGACAACTGCACCCCGGATCCCTGGCCCGCCCACCGCGCAACCCGCCACCGGTAGTCGCACCCTGCCCCGGGCCGACCGGCGAACGAGCCGACTGGTGGTGGTACCAACCCTTCCAACCCCAAGCACCGCCGAGCACCAACTGATTGGCCGTATCAATCTGCAGCCCAGGCCCGATTGCAGGGCATGTGCGGGGGAGCTGCTGTCGCGGTCGGTGTCACCGCAAGCCCGCTGAGCGGAATCAGTCGCCCCACGACTGACGCGGCGGATCATAGTCAAGTTCCCACGATCGCCAAGTGGGCCGCCAGTACAGGTCGGCCTCGGCTTCTCGTTGTCGGCGCTGCGCGAGCTGTTCGTCGATCTGGCGTTGTCGTTCAAACGCTTTCAGTTCGGCCTCCCGAACGGCTTCCAAAAGCCGCGCGCGGGCCTCGGCTGGGCTAATGATCGGGATGCCGAGTGCGCGGGCGGTGATATGCCGCGAGTCTGTGGCCTCCGGGGTTGAGGTGGCCAGCCACCGGACGGTCTTGGTGATGTTGACAGCGAGTTTGGCGCCGTACGATTCGGCCTCTTTACGCAGCTCGATGATTTCGCTGTGATCACCGAGGATCGCGATGCGCAGACCCCGAAGGTAACGGGCCTCGGCAGACGGTGGGGGCTCGGCGCTGGCTTCGATGACGTGACGAAGTTCCTCGGCCAGGACGGTCAAACCGAGGGCGTCGGCGAGCAGATACATCTCCTTGCGGTGGGTGGCGGACAAAGTGGCCCAGTCGGAGCGATGCTCGGGAAACGCTGCTTCCCAGGCCTTCTGGTGAAGCTGTCGAAGCTGGGTACCGGTTAGTCGGGTCAGGCGGGCCTGGTCGATGAGCGCAGCTGCTTCCTCGTAAGTCAACCGGCCGTCTTCCACGGCATCGGCGAGAACAGCCTGATACTGCGAGATCGCCAGTGGGTCACCGACTCGTATCACCGGTGACTGCGGGAATGCATCCAGAAGCTCCGCCACCGAGGCGCGGGAAAGCCCGACGGGTCGACAGCTGATGGCGCACTGCCGCATGGGCACCGGTATTGCGGCGGGCGGCGCCTGCGTCAAGTAGAGCCGGTGAGGTGACGTACGCAGCAACCAGAGCAGCACCTCACGGACGGCGCGCGCATCGCCGAGCGCTGTATGCCGCTGATCGTTCCAGCCTCCGGTGGCTGTTTTGTACATCGACGTCAGGCTGAATGCCCGCCCTTCGAGTTGTCGCCGGGAGGTCTGCAACGTGCACAGGCCGAGCACCGGCGGCAGAGTCAGCCGGGTGTGAGCCGCGGCGGCAGCAAGGAATCCACCCTCGAAGTCCAAATTGTGGGCGACGAGGGCAGTTCCCGCCATGAACGCGAACGCCTCCGGCAGCACTTGGTCCAGGCGCGGCGCCCCGGTGAGATCGTCGTCGAGAATGCCGTGGACCTCCCGGGCGCCAAGACTTGAACCAGGGCTGTCGACTAACGTGGCGAACTCGTCGAGGACCGTGCCGTCCGCGGTGAACTTGACCAAGCCGATCTCCACGATCTGATCGGCGCTGGGGTCCAAGCCGGTGGTCTCGATGTCGATCGCCGTGAATGTAACGCCGTCGACGGTGTGCTTTGTAGGCGTGCGGGTGAGCAGAGCGCAGGGAATATCCGATGCCGTTGCGGTGGGTGCGGGGTTTGGACCGCCGGTGCCGACGGAGTCGGATCGTGACGCAGGTGGCGCCGGGTCGGGGGCGGAAGCAGGATTGCGCGGTTTGGTCACGGTATTGAGCTGCGGAATTTGCTGGGCTATCGGCTCGATGGCGGTACGGATTTGCGGGCCGCGACTCGCCGACAGTGCCTTCGCCACCGCGTCGGTAGAACCATCGCGGGACACTTGAAGTTGCCATTGCAGCCCTTGCGGGGAGGTGATGTCGAGGGTGCTGTAGCGCATCACCGGTAGCTGGCGGTTGTCCTTGTAGCGCCGGTCAGGTCCGCCCTTGACGTTCACGTACTGCCACGTGTAATCCACCTGGACGGCGTCGCCGGGCGGAGCAGCGTCCTCAATGAATCGGGTGCGGCCAGCAGACGCGTGCAGATGCGCGTAGCCGACGTCGCTGAAGTGCTTGCCCTCCTGTATCAGGGCGCGGTCGGGCAGGAAGTACAGGGCAGCTTTGCCTGCCCGGATTGACGGGACGGCGATGTTGGTGGCCAATTCCTTGGGGCCCGCCGTCGTCGCCGAGCCCGTCACCCGCGACAGCAGCCTTCCGGCACCGGAGTTCGTCTTGAACTGATAGGTGGTAGTCACCGCACCCGATTGCAGCACCCGCCAGACCCGCTGCGAGTCTGTCAGCCAATCCCATTGCGTCACCAGGGAGTCGAACCAGGACGCTTGCTCGTCGTGGACGTCGTAGAACAGCACCACCGTCTTGTGCGCGCGGTCGTTGAGCACCAGCCATGCGCACCCGGGAGCCGCCAATACCCAGACGATCAGTCCGAACGGCAGCGTCGACAAGCCGAGCAAAAACACCGCGCCGATCGCCCACCAGCCCCATGCCACCCGGCTCGACGCGCCGTTGAGTTGCTCAACCACGTCGTCACTACTGGTCGGCTCCAACTCGAAGGCCGTGCTGCCGGTGACGTCCTCCATGACCACGCCGCTGGGCCGAAAAGGCTGACCAGAAACGCCCTGCGTCGGTTTGGTGGGTGGCGGGGCATGTAGCTGCGACCTAGGGCCGAGCGTTGCCCGGTAGTACACGCCGCCACGGCCCATGTGCACGTAATGTCCGCGCGGGCCGGTGCCGACACGGAACCCCGGAATACCGGCACTGACACCGATGCCGGATTTGCTCAGATTGAACCGAAACGGGCCCGCCTTGATGCTTTTGCGCAGATAGAAGCTCACTTCGATGCCTCGTCTTTCGTCCCTGTCGACGGCATCGTGCCACACATCATGTTTGCGGGGGCCAGAACAGCCGGCCATCATTGGGTAGCTCTGGCGGCAGGAACAGGCGGGCGCCATCGGTGGCGAGCGACGACAGAATCGGCGGCCTCAGTTCTACATCTTGACCGCTCCTCATTTTGCTACGGCGCGGTGGGCGCACGGGTACCGTCACGCCACGCGACTCGGTATTGGCGGCGGCGCCTTCGGTATGAGGGGCGGCATCTCGACGCGAGGGGTCGGGGCCGGCCCCTTCATAGCAACATTGAAACGCTTGCGACTTCTCCGGTTTTTGGCGGCCAGGAACTCCAGATTCGCATTCTGCCCATTGCCGTCCGGGTTCTGGCGCTGATCTGCGGCCTGCCGGCTACTTCGCGATTGCCATCACCGCGCCGGGCCGTAGCCAGCCGATGATCTTCACCAGTGTGGCGTCATCGATCGCCACGCAGCCCGCCGTCGGCCCGCCGTCGGTGGTGTGAAAGAAGTAGGCAGAGCTGGCACCGGGTATGCGGGCTTTGTTGACGCCGATGACCACCGCGTGCCGGTACTGCGGGATGTTGAGGTTCTCGCTGACCGCCGTGTCGAACGGGCACTGAGCCTTTTTGCAGACCTGCATGGTGTTGTAGGTCGGGCTGCCCGAGTCGCTGTCCCACCAGTGGTCGGACCCGACTTGCACGTACGGCAGGCCACCGCCGGGATTTCCCGCGGTGCCGAACGCCGAATCCAGGGTGTAAATGCCCATCGGGGTCGACGGCTCGCCTTCCTTGGTCTCTCGCGTGATGCCCGCCGAGCCGACATGCGCCGGGATCCCGGCCGCGACCGGTTCCCAGCCTGCGGGCGTCCGTTGGTAGACGTCGATCTTTGCGGTCGAATGACCCACTCCGACAACCGAAACGACTTGGGTGGCGTTGCCGACCGCATTTCCGAACCACGGTTCGACGACCGCCGCGGCCAGCGGCGCGGTCACCGATGTCACTCCCATCGCACACAGCGCTACGCACCAAAGAACCACCAGTCGACGCACCACATCATGGTCAGCGACCGGAGGCGTCAGCGTCAAACAATGACTGCGGCGCGGCGGCAACCGGCGCCGAGATCAACCCGCTTCGCGGGAGCTGAATCGGGCGACCACCCGCTGCGACTGCAACTCCCGGCATCCGTTGGCCAGCAACCCGTCATAACGACTGGAACCCGCGTAGATCGCCGGAAGGCCGATCGCGGCTGCGGTACGGGCCCCGGACTCGTATCCGGCGATCACCAGCGCCTCTCCGGCCACAATGCCCAGCTCCCACAGCGCCAGCCGGTAGAGCTCGGCATCACCGGCCGGACCGGTCAGGTCGTCCGCGCTGACCACGGTCTCGGCCATGCCGTCGCCGATCAGTTCGCGCACCCGCTCCTGCACCCAGGCACGCGGGCCGGCGCCGACCACTGCGATCCACAGACCGGTGGCGAACAGGCTCAACACCAGGTCCACCAGGCCCGACCGGGGTTCACCGTCAGCGTCGGCGAGCGCGTCGAGATCAAAGATCACCGCTTGTAGGGGGTAAACCTCGGCATCCGGGTGCATCTGGTCCCACCAGAACGGGCGGCCCGGACCGGTCCATGTCGCGAGTTCAGTTGTGATCTGCATAACAGACACCGTGCCGGAAACGAGCGCGAGTGTCCTCCCCCATTGGGGGGATCTGGGCGGGGAAATCGCCCAATGGAACCGTTCCGGGGGCGGCCGCGGGAGGCTTTATTGTCTTGCTATGCCCGTGCGCCTGGTCCTCGTCGACGACCACGAAATGGTGATCGAGGGCCTGCGGGCCATGCTCACCGCGTTCACCGACCGGATCGAAGTGGTCGGGCAGGCGATCAACGCCGAGCAGGCCATCGCCGTGATCGGCGAAACCGACCCGGACGTCGTGCTGTGCGACGTGCGGATGCGCGGTGAGAGCGGCCTGGACCTGTGCCTGGCGCTGCGGGAACGCGACCCGGAACGCAAGGTCGTGATGCTCTCGGTCTACGACGACGAGCAGTACCTGTTCGAGGCGCTGCGCGTCGGCGCGAGCGGCTACCTGCTCAAGAGCATCAGCAGCGATGATCTGGTGCACCAGATCGAGTTGGCGCACCGCGGTGAGACGGTGATCGACCCGGGTCTGGCGGCACGGGCGGCCGGCACCGCCGCCCGCCTGCAGCGCGATGAGTTCTGGCCCGGCGCCCGCCAGGGGCTCACCCAGCGGGAAAGTGAGATCCTGGCCTACATGGTCAGCGGGCTGTCCAACCGCGGGATCGCCACCAAGCTGGTGATCGGCGACGAGACGGTCAAATCCCATCTCCGCTCGATCTACCGCAAGCTCGGGGTCTCCGACCGGACCGGTGCGGTGGCCACCGCACTGCGCGAAGGCATCTACCGGTGAGTTCCGCAGGCGGCCCGCGCTCCCGCCCCCGCAAACCCAATGCGGTACGGGACTTCGTCGACGCCAACCATGAGCTGGCGCTGTTGCGGGAGCTCATCCAGGCCGCCTCCAGCGGGCCCGGGGTGGAACCGCTGGCCGCCGCGGCCGCCCGGATGATCACCGCAGCCACCGGCACCGACGTCTGCTTCGTGCACGTCCTCGACGACACCGAGCGCTCGCTGACCCTGACCGGCGCGACCCCGCCGTTCGACACCGAGGTGGGCAAGATCCGGCTGCCGCTGGGATCAGGGGTGTCGGGCTGGGTGGCGCGGCACCGAGAGCCGGTGGTGATCAGCGACAACAAGGAGTCCGACCCGCGCTACCTGCCGATCGAGTCGCTGCGCGGGCGTGACTTCACCTCGATGGTGTCGGTGCCGATGGAGACCGATCCGGGCGGGCTGGTGGGTGTGCTCAACGTGCACACCGTGACGCGCCGCAAGTTCACCCCCGGCGACGTCGAGCTGCTGCGGGTGATCGGCCGGCTCATTGCCGGCGCCATGCACCAGGCCCGGCTGCACCGGCAGCTGGTGGCGCGCGAACGTGCCCACGAGCTCTTCGTCGAGCAGGTGATCGAAGCCCAGGAGATCGAGCGGCGCCGGTTGGCCGGCGATATCCACGACGGCATCTCGCAGCGGCTGGTGACACTGTCCTACCGGTTGGATGCCGCTGCCCGCGCGGTGGGCAACGATCCGCACGAGGCGTCGGCGCAACTGGAGGCCGCTCGTGAACTCGCCGGACTGACCCTGCAGGAGACGCGCGTGGCGATCAGCGGGCTGCGGCCACCGGTGCTCGACGATCTGGGCCTGTCCGGTGGTCTGGCCAGCCTCGCCCAGTCCATCCCGCAACTCACGATTGAGCTGGACCTGGCCGAGACCCGGCTGCCCGAACACATCGAGCTGGCGTTGTACCGGATCGCGCAGGAGGGTCTGCAGAACGTGGTCAAACACGCGGCCGCGACGACGGTGCGGCTGGGGTTCGCGATCACCGCCGATCCCGATACCGCGCGGTTGGAGATCATCGACGACGGCGTGGGTTTCGACACCTTCGAGCACCCGGTGGGCGGCGACGAGATGGGCGGCTACGGGGTGCTGTCGATGTCCGAACGCGCCGAGCTGGTCGGTGGCCGGCTCAACATCCGGTCGCGGCCGGGGGCGGGCACCGCCGTCACCGCCACCATCCCCATCCCGTCCCCCGCAGCGCGGGCGTGAATCCCTAGAAGTCTCCGGCGTTACGCCGCAACGTCTCGATCGCCGACGACAGCGTCCGCGATTCCTGCACCGACATACCGACATCGGCGAACACCTCACGGTTGAGGCTGACCGTCGCGTCCGCGACTGTGGTGCGGCCCAAATCGGTGATGGACACCAGCGTGGTGCGGCCGTCGGTGGGGTGCGGCAGCCGCTCGACCAGGCCGGCCGCCTCCAACCGCCGGATCGCGTGCGTGACGCTGGTGACGTGGACCTGCAGCCGGTCGGACGCCTTGGTGATCGGCAGGGCGCCCGAACGGCTGAACGCCAGCAGCCGCAGCAGCTCGAATCGGGAGAAGCTCAAGTCGTAGGGCCGCAGGGTCGCTTCCACCCGGGCCAGCAGGATCTGGTGGGCGCGCATCACCGATGTCACCGCCACCATCCCATCGGCGACCTCACCCCAGCCGGCCCGCTCCCAGTTGGCGCGGGCCAGCGCGATCGGGTCGGCGTCGCCGGAGGAACTGGAAGCTGCCACGCCCTTTCTTACCGCACCGCGCGGCGCGCCCACGTCGGTGTGCGTCAATTGCCAAGTTCAGCGCGCCGGCGCGGCGGTCGCAGGCCGCGAAGGCACAGGCCGGAAGGTTCAGCGCGGTAGCGGAATTGAACCGTTGGGCGCTCGGCAACGTGACACCGGCATGACCCCCTCTTCGCCTTCGCTTGCCGCGGTAGCCGTTGAATTCCCACCAAACCGATACAGCCAAGAGGAAGCGGCCCAGGCCCTGGGCGATTTCGCCGGCCCAGAATTTCGGCGGTTCTTCGAGGCCAGCGGGGTTTCATCCCGCCACCTGGCGTTGCCGCTGCCGCGCTACGCCGAGCTGAGCGGTTTCACCGAGGCGAACGACACCTTCATCGAGGTCGCCTTGGATCTTGGGGAGCAGGCGCTGCTGGCAGCCCTGGACGCCGCCAAGGTCAAACCGGCCGACGTCGACGTGGTGGTGTCCACGACGGTGACCGGGCTTGCCGTACCGACACTGGAGGCCAGGCTGGCGGCCAGAGTCGGACTGCGGCCCGACGTCAAACGGGTGCCCCTGTTCGGCTTGGGCTGCGTCGCGGGCGCCGCCGGGGTGGCCCGGATGTACGACTATCTGCGCTCCTACCCCGACCACGTGGCGGCGTTGGTCGCGGTCGAACTGTGTTCGCTGACCATCCAGCGCGATGACCGTTCGATGGCCAATTTCGTGGCGGCCAGCCTCTTCGGTGACGGCGCGGCCGCGGTGATCGCCACGGGGGCGAACCGGCGCGCGGCGGGACCGAGGTTGCCGAGAATTCTGGCAACCCGCAGCCGGCTCTATCCCGACACCCAGGACGTCATGGGTTGGGATATCGGCACCAGTGGGTTCCGGATCAAGCTGTCCGTCGAGGTCGCCACCGTCGTCGAGAAGTATCTGGCCGAAGATGTCCGCAACTTCCTGGCCGACTGCGGACTGTCCGCCGATGACGTGTCGACCTATGTCTGCCATCCCGGCGGGCCCAAGGTCATCGAGGCGGTCCAGAACGTGCTGGACCTGCCTGCCGACGCGCTGGATCGAACCCGAACGTCGTTGCGCGAGAACGGGAATCTGTCATCGGCCTCAGTACTCGACGTACTGCGCGCCACCATGGCCGATCCGCCGCCGCCGGGCTCGTTCGGCCTGATGGTCGCGATGGGTCCGGGATTCTGCTCCGAGCTTGTGCTGCTCGGCTGGTAGCCGATGTACTACCTGTTGATCCTGGCCGTCGGGCTTGAACGGCTGGCAGAGCTGGCCGTGTCCACCTCGAACGCCGACTGGGCTTTCAGCCGGGGAGCCAAGGAATTCGGCCGCGGCCACTATCCCGCCATGGTCATCCTCCACTCCGGCTTTCTGATCGCCTGCGTGGCCGAGGTGTGGCTGTTGCACCGCCCGTTCATCGGGTGGCTGGGCTGGCCGATGCTGGCCTTGGCCGCGTTGAGCCAGGCGTTGCGCTGGTGGTGCGTGCGAACGTTGGGCCGACGCTGGAACACCCGGGTGATCGTGCTGGCCGATGTTCCGTTGGTGCAGCGGGGGCCGTATCGATGGCTGCGTCATCCCAACTATGTGGCGGTTTCCCTCGAGGGTTTGGCATTGCCGTTGATACACACGGCGTGGCTGACCGCCGTCACCTTCACGCTGGCCAATGCCGCACTGTTGTGGGTCCGGATCCGGTTGGAGAACACGGCTCTGGGCTACGCCTGAATCGCCCCCGCGCTCGTCAGGACGACCGCAGCGGCCGGCCGTCCACGGACCGCAGCCCTGCCCACAATGCGCACAGCGCGTCGTGCAGTTCGCCCTTGACCGTGTCGTCATCGATCCCGAGATCCACGGCGATCTGCGCAGTCGTCCAACCGAGGTAGTAGGACCGGTAGATCACCGCGCGATACCGGCCCGACAACCCGGCCAGCGCACCTTTGACCTGGTCCGCGCTCCCCGACGACGGCACCATCCCGATCCGCCTCCGACCCGGTGCAACTTCCCAGTACTTGTACGGCAACGATACAGATACACCTTAGATGTACCCGGCGAGACATTTCTATCTTTTTGTCGTCTACCCTGTGAGGCATGCCCGCCGTGCCGAATTTTCAGGCCGAGGTCCGGCAGATGCTGCACAACCGGATCCTCGATGCGGCCCATGCGCTGGTCTGCGAACAGGGCTGGCAAGCGGTGAACATGTCCCGCATCGCCGCCACCGTCGGCATCAGTCGACAGGTGCTCTACAAGGAGATCGGCGCGAAGCAGGCGCTGGGCGAGGCCCTGGTTCAGCGCGAGACGAGCCGTTTCATCGCCGGGGTCATCGCGGCCATCCAATCGCACCCCGACGACGTCGCCGCAGGTCTGGCGGCCGGCGCCGCCTTCACCCTGCGCGCCGCCACCGACGATCCCCTGGTCACCGCAACGCTGACCCGCGAGAACGACGCCGAAGCGGGCCTGACTCCGCTACTGACGGTGGGGCCGAGACCGATCCTGGCCGGTGCAATCGAGGCCATGGCAGCTGCGGTCCGGTCCTCCTACGACCTGTCGGACGCGATCGACCGGCAGCTCAACTCGATCGTCGAGGTGGACGTCCGGTTGACGCTGAGCCATCTGTTGCAGCCGATGGGCAGCATCGACGATGCCGTCCGCCAGATCCATACCACCTTGCGCGCACTGTTCGACGCCGCGACGCCCTAGGCGCCCGTCGGCGCATTCCCCGGCGCCGGAGTCCTCCTCACTGTGAACCGCGCAGCCTCGCCAACCGTGTCAAGGGTCAGAACCCGCGGATAGGGAGTGACGCCCTTGCACACCGATCTTCGTCTTCACGCGGATCAGTCGCGCCCGCGCGAGCTGACCATCGAACTGCGCGACGTCGTGCGCGAGTACCGGATCGGCGGCCAACGGGTGCGAGCACTCGACCGGATCAACCTGCACCTCACCGGCGGACAGTTCGTGTCGGTCGTCGGTCCGTCGGGCGCCGGGAAGAGCACGCTGCTGCACCTGCTCGGGGCACTGGACTCGCCCGACAGCGGTTCGATCATCTTCGACGGCGCCGAGATCGGCCGACTCGGGGACGAGCAGGCTTCGGCGTTTCGCCGGCACCGGGTGGGCTTCGTCTTTCAGTTCTTCAATCTGCTGCCGACCCTGTCGGCGTGGGAGAACGTGGCCGTGCCCAAGCTGCTCGACGGCAGCCGACTGGACCGGGTCAAGAACGACGCGATCGGCTTGCTGGAGCGGGTCGGGCTCGGTAACCGGATCGAGCACCGCCCGGCCGAGCTGTCCGGCGGGCAGTTGCAGCGCGTCGCGATCGCGCGGGCCCTGATGATGAATCCGTCCCTGATTCTCGCCGACGAACCAACCGGCAACCTCGATTCCGCCACGGGTGCTTCGATTTTGCGGTTGCTTGCCGAGGTGGCGCACGAGGGTGGCCGAGCCCGGCTGGTGGTGATGGTGACCCATGACCGCGATGCCGCGGCGGCCACCGACCGAGTGATCGGCCTGCAGGACGGCCGGGTCGGGTCCGACCGCGGCGATCGCCAGCGCGGCGAAGCCGGGCGCAGCGGGTCGCCGCCCAACGACTCCGGCGATCGCGGGCGCGGCGAGGCCGGGCACAACGGGTCGCCGCGCCACGAGCGGGCCGCGGTCCGGCGATGACGTCGGCAATAGCCGCCACTGCCAGCCGGCTTCGACTGTTCAGTCTGCGCGAACTGGCCGTGCACCGGCGGCGCACCGTCGCCTCGATCACTGTGATGGCCGTGTCGGCCATGTATTTGGTTGCGGTGCTGGGCATCTTCGGATCGATCACCGGCTCGGTGAACCGGCTCTCCGACGGGATCGCCGGGATCGCCGCACTCGAGGTGTCCGGTGTCACCGACGCCGGATTTCCCGACTCGCTGGCGGCCGACGTGGCCCGGGTTCCCGGCGTCGCCACCGCGGCACCGCTGATCCGGGCCGCTGCCCCCACAGCCACCGGGACGATGCTGTTGTTCGGCGCGGATGCGAGCAGCGTCGCCCTGGCCGGCGCGTTGGCCGACGCTCTGGCTCATCCGCCGCCGGGGCCATCGAGGACACCGGGCGGCGTGCAGGTCGGGCCGGGCGTCGGCCATAGCCGCGGCGACGGGTTCCGGCTGGGCACGACCTGGGTCACCGTGACCCAGGTACTGACCGGCAAACATCTCGCCGACCTCAACGGCGGCAACTACGTGCTGGCTCCGCTTGCCTTGGCGCAGCACATCACTGGGCGGCTCGGCCAGCTCGATTCGATTCTGATCACCACCAAGCCGGGAACGGACCCGGCCGCGGTGCGCACCGCGGTGACCTCCGCCGTCAACGGGCGAGCCATCGTCGCCGAGCCACGGATGCGGGCGACCCGCGCCGGCGACGGCGTCCGGCTGATGAACTACATGGCGCTGATGGGCGCGGCGGTTGCGTTGGTGGTCGGAGCGTTCCTGGTCTACACCACGATGACCATGGCGATCGCCCAGCGCCGTCCGGCCATCTCGACACTGCGAGCGATCGGGGGCCGACGCTCCACCATCGTGGCCGACTTGATCGGTGAAGCCGCCGCCCTGGGCGTGCTGGGCGGTGCCGCCGGATCGGTGTTGGGAATCCTCCTGGGACGTTTGGCGATCCGGAGGTTACCGCCGGCCATCACGCAGGGACTCGAAGCCCGGGTCGAGTACTGGCTGCCCGGCTACGCCCTGCCGGTGGCGATAGCGGCGACAGTACTCAGCAGCGTGACCGCGGCGGCCATGGCCGCACGACAGGTCTACAAGGTGTCGCCGATCGAGGCATTGGCTCCCGTCGGCGCTTCCGCCGCCGACACCGTGCCCAGTCGGCTGCGGACGGTGAGCGGGATCGCGGCCGTCGCGGTGATCGCGGTGTCACTGCTGATCATCATCAGCCACCGCGGCACCACCTCCCTGGCGGCGATGATCGCGGTGTTCTGCGCCGAGATCACCCTCGGTTTCGCATTGACCGCATCCCTGGTCGCCGCCGCTGCCACAGCCGCCCGCCTCTTCGGAACGGTCGGCGCGGTCGGGGCGGCAACGATCGAGCGCGCACCGCGGCGGGTGTGGGCGACCGTGATGACCGTACTGATCGCCGTGGTGACCACCGTGGTGATCACCGGGACCGACAACGACATGATCTCCTCGGCGCGCGCCATCTTCGCCCCCGTCGCGGGAGTCGACGTGTGGGTCAGCGCGAACGCTCCGGACAGCTTCCCCACCGACGCGCTGCCGCAGGGCCTGGAGGATCGGGTGGCCGCGCTGCCGGGGGTAGCCCGGGTCTGCCCGGGCGCCTACGGGTTTGCGGTGATCGGCGGCACCCGGGTGATGCTCGATGGATTCTCCCCCGGATCGGCCGATCCGCTGTTTAGCGCGCTCGGCGACCAGACGCGCCGCGACGTGCTCGACGGCCGGGGGGTGGTGCTGTCACAGAACCTGGGCACAACCCTGGGTGTGCGGGTCGGCGACGAACTGCACCTGCAGACACCCCGCGGTCCCCGGCAGGCCGCAGTGCTGGCGCTGGTTCCCTACTTCTCGACGGTCATCGGGACCGTCGGGATCGGGCTCGACCAACTGCGCACCTGGTTCGATCGCCCGGCGGTGACCACGCTGCAGGTGATCGCCGGCGACGATGTGGACCCGGCGCGGCTGCTCACCGACATCCGCCGAGTGGTCCCCGAGCCGAACTACGTCTACGACGGACGCGCCGCCCTGGCGGGCCTGGAGGCGCCACTGCATCAGAGCATGGTGATCGCCAACGCGGTGTGGCTGATCGTGGTGTTCGTGGCCGCGGTGGCGTTGTTCACCACGTTGACGCTCTCGGTGCTCGAACGGCGCCGCGAGATCGGCGTGCTGCGGGCGATCGGCGCCAACCGCCGCTTCACCGTGCAGATGGTGCTGGCCGAAGCGGTGGGTATCGGGGTGATCGGCGGCCTGATCGGGCTGGCGATCGGCCTGACAGATCAGTGGCTCTACAGCCTGGTCAGTGCTGAGATCATGAATTTCACCGTCACGTTCCGGCCGAGCGCGGTGGCACCGGCCTATGCCCTGGGGGCGGTGGCGATCAGCCTGCTCGGCTCGGTGCCGCCCGCACGACGAGCCGCCCGACTCAACATCATCGACGCGGTCGCCTCCGAATAGTGTTCTGGCTCAGACGAGGCCGAGCTCGATGAGGTCAATGAACAGCGCGGCGAAGGGATCGGTGAACGGCAGGGAGAACGTGAAATCCAGGTCCGGATTGTCCGGAACGATGAACGTGTTGACCGTCTCCCCGGCGACCCCGATGCTCGCGGCCCCGAACCCCAGATTGTCCTCCGGGTCGGTTCCGGACGTAAGGATGTTGGTGAACAGCGAGGTTTGCAGGACGACCGCAACGTAGTTGTCGTCCGATGGGTCGCCAGCCGAGGTGAGGGTGAACAACCCGAAATCGGTGGTGTTACTGATGAAGTCCGGATCATCGGCCGACCCGAACAGCACAGCGCTCAGGTCGCCGGGATCACCGATGAACCAAGGGTCGGGACTCGCGCCACGAGAACCCCCGTCGGCATAGGCCGGGGCACTGAACGCCAACGGGACCAGCCCGGTGGCCACGGCCGCGCCGACGGCTATCACTGCCCGGCGCCGATTCGCAACGGTATTACTCATGGTGGGACTCCAA
Organism: Mycobacterium sp. SMC-15; assembly: GCF_045310925.1. NCBI lineage: Bacteria > Bacillati > Actinomycetota > Actinomycetes > Mycobacteriales > Mycobacteriaceae > Mycobacterium > Mycobacterium sp. SMC-15. The sequence goes on from NZ_JBJIAJ010000005.1 coordinate 127,452, forward strand.
TCTCTCGACATTACCTAGGCCCACGCTGTTGCCACCCGGTTCACGACGCAGCACAGTGGCGAACCCCTGCAGCTGCGGTGTGCACGGCGGCGGTACCGGTGTACGTCGAATGCTCGACAGAGCGGTGGTGTCGAATCCTGCTGCGGCGATGGCGTCGATGGTCCGGCGGTTCGGGCGGCAGCCGGATGCCAGCCACGCCCACGGCTTCGCGATCAGGTCCTGGAATCGACCCATCGCGCCATCGCCGCGGACATGCTCGAGCACCACCAGCCGGCCCCCCGGGGCCAGCACCCGGCGAATCTCACCGAGAGTGGCATCGACGTCGTCGACCGAGCACAGCACGAGCCCAACATGTACCGAATCGAAACTGTTGTCCGGGAAGGGAATCGACTCCCCGACCCCATCGACGATATCCACCGTGATGCCGTGGCGGCGGGCGATCGCGGCGGCCATCCGACGCATCGCGGGCTCCGGCTCAATGGCCGCGACCGACGTGACCGCCGCCGGCAGAAACACCAGGTCCGCTCCGGGACCAAGGCCGATCATCAGCAACCGGCCCATCGCGTAGCTCATGGCCGTCCGTCGGTACCTGCGATAGAACAGCCGGTCGAAGAACGGCATGCCGAGTCGATACACGTACGGGAACAGCGGATTACGGCGCGCCATCGGTTCCCCACAGCTCGCCCTGATCCAGCCGGAAAAGCGGATACACGTCACTCATCAAAGAGACGTAGACGGCCACCCGGTAACGCCACCGAACGATGCCCAACAGCAGGTCCGACATGCCGGTCGGGATCGTCCCGGTGATCAACAGCGCCACCGCCGTGATCAGGCACAGCAACTGCAGCGCAGGCTCCAGTGCCCAGCACATCAGGATCTGCGGCAACCCCAACAGCCACCATTTGATCAGCACCGCCCGGCGGTCGAGCCGTTCGGGATAGTCGACCTGCAGATCGGCCGGATAGTCGGGTCGAGACGCCAGCGTGAACGGTGGGAATCTGTCGGTGCTGTTCATCGGGAACCGGTAATTCATGACGCGCCATGACCAGCGCAGCACGCCCACATTGAAGTCGAAGATCGGTCGCGGGTATCGCCCGGTGATCACAATCGCCACTCCGGCAACGAGAGTCATCGGAATGTAGGCCAGATACAGGGCGATCAGGATCGGGTAGTGCGGGGTGGCCAGCACGCACCATTTGATCAGCCAGAGCCAGCGCGAGGGACTGTCGTATTCACCGCGCACCCGTACCGGACCGGCCGGTGCCGGCGCGACGGGGCGGGCGGCCACGTCTTCACGCGCGGGAAGTGACATCGGCCCACTCTCCTCAATGACTGCGATCTGTTGTCCGGCCGGCGATGTGGCTGATATCGGCTGGGCCGAGTCCGCGGCTGATCTCGGCCGACATCCGGCGATGACTGACCGAGCGCAGGAACATGGTCATCCCCCAGGTGTGCAATCGGTCCGGGATGAACGCCGCCGGCCGCAGCACCAGCTCGCTGTGGGACAGCTGCAGCGCCGTCACCCGGGACACCGCGGCCACTTTGCGGCGTCGGGTGTTCTCGTACCAGCGCAGCGCGCGCGCCAGATCGCCGTGCGAGGGTTCCGGCCGGAGATCCGCCAGCGCCTTGCACAGCACCATGGTGTCGAGCAGCGCCTGGTTGGTCCCCTGCGCCATGGTGGGCGGCATGGTGTGCGACGCGTCGCCGATCAGGGTGAGCGCGCCCCGGCCTGCCCCGGGAACCGGATGGCGATAATGCGGGTAGGGCGAGCCCGTCAGGTCGTCGTCGGTCAGGGCACTGAGCACCCGATCGACGGGTTCGGACCAGCCGGCGAACTGTTGCCGGATCATGTCGATCGGGGATGCCGGGCGAACGAAGTCCGGTGACCACGGCAGGTCAAACCACCACTGCAGCTCGGATCCGCCGGCCGGCCACAGGCCGAGGTTTCCGCGCTTGCCGACAATCATCAGGGCCACCCGCTTGTCCGCCACAACATCGGGGAGGTCGAGCAGGCCCTGCCAGCTGCTCCAGCCGGTCGGCTGGGCCGGTGGCGCGTCGGTGAGGTCCCGCACCATCGAATGCAGCCCGTCGGCACCGATCAACAGGTCGCCACTGATCGAGCTGCCGTCGTCGAAGTCGACTCGCGATTCGCCCTCGGTAGCGCTCACGCCCACCACGCGGGCATTGCACCGGATGCGTTCGGCCGGAAAGTCCTCCAGCAGGCGTTCCAGCAGAACCCGGCGCGGAACCATCCGAACCGGTGCGCCCAGCCCGCGCGCCATCGCGGTCATGTCGAGCGTGGCGAGCGAGCGGCCCGTGGACGTCATCACCCGCACCGCCGACAACGGCTGCCCGGCTCCCACCATGTCCACGCCCAGCTGCCCCAACACCGTCGCGCCGTTGGACCAGATGGTCACGGCACCGCCGCCGGGTTGAAGGTGTGGCCGCTGCTCGAAAACGGTGACGTCGTGACCGTCACGCAGCAGCCCGCGAGCAAGCGAAATCCCCGCCACGCCCGCACCGACCACGAGGATGCGCAAGGCTGATGGCGCGTTCAAGGCTCGCACCTTCACCGTGGTGACACGGTTCAGCGGGGAGTTTGGTTCATTTCCCTACGGGTCAGCCGGCGGCCGGGCTGGTCAGAATTCTGGGCCCGTCCTCGGTCACCGCGACGCTGTGCTCCCAGTGCGCGGCGCGTGACCCGTCGGCGGTGACGACGGTCCACTCGTCTTCGAGGATCACGGTCTGGTCGGTGCCCAGGGTCAGCATCGGCTCGATGGCCAGCACCGAGCCAGCCACCAGCAGCGGTCCGCGACCCGGCGATCCCTCGTTGGGCAGGAAGGGGTCCATGTGCATCTGACGGCCGATGCCGTGGCCGCCGTAGCCGGCAACGATGCCGAACGAGCGCTTGAACTCCGTCGACGCCGCCCGGGCACCCATTTCGATGGCGTGCGAAACGTCGCTGAGCCGGTTGCCCACCACCATCGCGGCGATTCCGGCCTCCATCGCCTGCCGGGTGGCCGCGGAGAGGTTCTCGTCGGCCGCGCTCAGCGTCCCGATCCCGAAGGTGACCGCGGCGTCGCCGTGCCAGCCGTCCAGGATCGCTCCGCAGTCGATGGACACCAGATCGCCCGCCACCAGCACCTCGGCCGCCGTCGGGATGCCGTGCACCACCCGGTCGTTGACCGAGCTGCAGATCGACGCCGGGAATCCGTGGTAGCCCAGGAACGACGGCGTGGCGCCGGCGTCCCGGATCACCGATTCGGCGATCTCGTCCAGTTGCAGGGTCGAGACGCCGACGGCCGCCGCTTCGCGGACCGCGGCCAGTGCGGCGGCGACGACGGCGCCGGCCGCAGCCATCGCGTCGAGCTCGCCCGGGCTGCGATGCGGCACCGCTTTGCGCCGCTTCGGCAGTCCGATCACTACTTTCCCAGGGCGTTCAGGGCGCGGGTGAACACCTCATCGAGCGTGCCGAGCGCGTCCACGACGTGCAGGTCGTGCTCGTCCTGGTAGTAGTCCAGCAGCGGCGTGGTCTCCTCGCGGTAGACCATCATGCGGTTGTGGATGACCTCGGCGGTGTCGTCCGCGCGGCCACGTTCCTTGAGCCGCTTGAGCAGTTCGCTCTCGGTGACCCGGAACTCCAGCACCGCGTCCAGTTTGGCCTGGCGGCTTTCCAGCATGGCGTGCAGCGCCTCGGCCTGCTCTACCGAGCGGGGGTAGCCGTCCAGGATGAACCCGCCTGCGGCATCGGGCTGGTCCAGCCGGTCTTCGACCAGCGCGTTGGTCAGCTCGGGCGGCACCAAGTCGCCCGCATCGAGGTACTGCTTGGCCTGCTTGCCCAGCTCGGTGCCCTCGGCGATGTTGTGCCGGAACAGGTCACCGGTGGAGATCTGCGGGACCCCCAGCTTCTCCGAGAGCTTCACCGCCTGGGTGCCCTTGCCTGCCCCCGGCGGTCCCAGCAGTACGACTCTCACTTGAGGAACCCTTCGTAGTTGCGCTGCATGAGCTGGCTCTCGATCTGCTTCACCGTGTCCAGACCGACGCCGATCATGATCAGCACCGCGGTGCCGCCGAAGGGCAGGTTCTGAACGGTGCCCGAGCTGCCCATGTGCAGGAACAGGTTGGGCAGCACCGAGATGACGCCGAGGTAGATCGAGCCAGGCAGGGTGATCCGGCTGAGCACGTAGCGCAGATAGTCCGCGGTCGGGCGTCCCGGCCGGATGCCTGGAATGAAGCCACCGAACTTCTTCATCTCGTCAGCCCGCTCGTCGGGGTTGAACGTGATCGACACGTAGAAGTACGTGAAGAAGATGATCAGGCCGAAGTACAAGGCGATGTAGACGAAGTTGGACGGGTCCGACAGGTAGGTGCTGACGAACTTGTCCCACCAGCCGTTGCCGGCGCCGCCGCCGCTGTGGACCAACTGGGTGATCAGCTGCGGAATGTAGATCAGCGACGAGGCGAAGATGACCGGGATAACACCGGCCTGGTTGACCTTCAGCGGCAGGTAGGTCGAGGTGCCGCCGTACATGCGCCGGCCCACCATGCGCTTGGCGTACTGAACCGGGATACGGCGCTGGCCCTGCTCCACGAAGACCACACCGACGACGATGGCCAGTGCCGCCAGGCAGACCATGGTGAACACCATGGCGCCGCGGGAGTCGAGGATGGTCTTGCCCTCGATCGGGATGCGGGCGGCGATACCCACGAAGATCAGCAGCGACATGCCGTTGCCGATGCCGCGTTCGGTGATGAGCTCACCGAGCCACATCACCAGCACCGCGCCGGAGGTCATCACCAGAACGATGACCATCAGGGTGAAGATGCTGTGGTCGGAGATGATGTCGTGCCGCAAGCTGCAGGTCTGCAACAGTCCACCGTTGGCGGCCAGCGCCACGATGCTGGTGGCCTGCAGAACGGCCAGCGCGACCGTGAGATAACGGGTGTACTGCGTCATCTTGTTCTGGCCGGACTGGCCTTCTTTACGCAGCTCCTCGAAACGCGGGATCACCACGGTGAGCAGCTGCACGATGATGCTGGCGGTGATGTAGGGCATCACGCCGATGGCGAACACCGTCAGCTGCAGCAGCGCGCCGCCGGAGAACAGGTTGATCAGCGAGTAGACCTGCGCGGCATCGCCACCGCTGACTTCCTTGATGCACTGCTGCACGTTCTGGTAGTCGACGCCGGGCGACGGGATCGCGGCTCCCAGGCGGTACACCACGATGATGCCCAGCGCGAACAAGATCTTGCGCCTCAGGTCGACCGTCCGCAGTGATGAGATGAAAGCCGAGAACACTCTTCTCCTCCTGCGCAGCCGAGGTCCGGTCGCGGCGTTCCAATGGGCTGTTCTGTCCCAGCCCCGGTTAGTCCTGGGTTAGTCCTGCGTTTTCGCGTCCACGTGCCGGCCGAATCATGACGGGGCCACGCGTGTCCTAGGCGCGTCAGCAGTCTACGAGAGTAACAGCTGCGCACTGCGGGCCGGGCGGGCGTTGGCGGCACTGCCAGCGTGCGATCAGCGTAGCGGCGTACAGTCAGCGATGGCTCGTTAAATACGCTAACTAACTTCCCGGCGCCGTTCAGCCGGCAGAGCTAGATAGATAGGAGTGTGCACCATGGCAAGTACCGGCCGATTTCCTGGAGACACCTGGGACCTGGCCTCCAGCGTGGGCATCACCGCCACCGGAGTGGCCGTAGGCCGTGCGATCGCCAGCCGCGCCGACCATCCCCTGATCAACGACCCGTTCGCCGAACCGTTGGTGCGCGCCGTCGGCCTGGACCTGTTCACCCGGTTGGCCAGTGGCGAGATCGCCCCGGAAGACTTTGGCGACCAGGCGCCGATGGATATGGCCCGGATGGCCGACAACATGGCGGCCCGCACCCGCTTCTTCGATGACTTCTTCACCGACGCAGGTACGGCCGGCATCCGCCAGGCGGTCATCCTGGCCTCTGGACTGGACTCGCGCGCCTACCGACTGGACTGGCCGGCCGGCACCGTTGTCTACGAGGTCGACCAGCCCGAAGTGATCGAGTTCAAGACCCGGGTGCTGGCCGAGCAGGGCGCCCAGCCCACCGCCGACCGGCGAACCGTCGCGATCGACCTGCGCGATGACTGGCCGGTGGCGCTGCGCGCCGCGGGGTTCGACCCCGCCCTGCCGACCGCCTGGAGCGCGGAGGGACTGCTGGGTTACCTGCCACCGGACGCACAGGACCGGCTGCTGGACACCGTCACCGCGCTGAGCGCACCAGGCAGCCGGATTGCCACCGAGAGCACCCCGGGCCTCGACGCCGACACCGAACAACAGGCCCGCCGGCGCATGCAGGAGTCTGCGGAACGGATGCGCAGCCACGGCGTCGACATCGACATGGCCGAATTGCTCTACTTCGGGGACCGCAACGAGGCCGGCACCTATCTGGCCGGCCACGACTGGCGGGTCGACAGCCACGACGTCGGCGCATTGTTCGCCGAGTACGGCCTACCACCGCTGGATGTCGACCAAGAGCCCGGCTTCGGCAAGCTGGCCTACATCAGCGCGGTCCGGGGGTAGTGGATATGGAACGCACCGGCGCACGTTTTTCCGGGGACCGCTGGGACCTGGCCTCCAGCGTGGGTACCACCGCCACCATGGTCGCCGCCGCTCGCGCGCTGGCCACCACGGAAGCCCAGCCGATCATCTCCGACCCGTTCGCGGCGCCGCTGGTGCGTGCGGTGGGTATCGACTTCTTCACCAAGATGGTCGACGGCACGCTGGACCCCGCGGTGGCCGCGGAGGCCAAGTCCGCCGCCGAACCGATGACCGCCGTGATGGCGGTACGTACCCGGTTCTTCGACGACTTCTTCGGCCAGGCCGCTGACGCCGGAGTCCGGCAGTCGGTCATCCTGGCCGCCGGACTGGATTCGAGGGCCTACCGGCTGGATTGGCCGCAAGGCAGCATCGTCTACGAGATCGACCAGCCGGACGTGATCGAGTTCAAATCCCGCGCGCTGGGCGACCTGGGAGCCCAGCCGACCGCCGATCGCCGCGCCGTCGCAGTCGATCTGCGTGACGACTGGCCGGCCGCGTTGCGCGACAGCGGTTTTGACGCAACGAAGCCCACCGCGTGGAGCGCAGAGGGCCTGCTCATCTACCTGCCTCCGGAGGCTCAGGACCGGCTGTTCGACCACATCACCGCGCTCAGCGCTCCGGGCAGCCGGTTGGCCACCGAGTACCACCCCGACGGCGCGGCCGCGCTGAGCGGCTCGAACCAGTCGCTGGGTCAGCGCTTCGCCGACCAGGGGCTGGATCTCGACATCACCAGCCTGGTGTACTCCGGCGAGCGGAACCCGGTGGGTGCGTACCTGAGCGAGCGTGGGTGGCAGGTACGCGAGCGTGGCCGAGAGACCGTGTTCGCCGACTACGGTCGCACCTTCCCCGACGGTGACATCGTGGCGCGGCTGCGCAATTCGGTTGCGGTCGAGGCGATTCGGCTCTAAACAGCTCTTCGCCACCACAACGACTATGGCCGCCGGGCCCGAAGGACCGGCGGCCATAGTCGTGATGCGCGGTGGCCCCGCTATCAGCTCGGGGGGATGACCCCGCCGCCCTTGCCACCCTCGCCGGGCAGTCCAGGCGGACCGGCGGTGCCGCCGCCGGCAGCCGCGCCGCCGCCACCGGCCGGGCCACCCGGCCCGGCGGCTCCAGGTCCGCCGGGAGTGCCGTCGGCGCCGTTGCCACCGTCTTGGCCGCCGGTGCCGTTGGGGTTGTTCGCCGCACCGCCCTTGCCACCGAGGTTGCCGCCGGCCGCGTTTCCGCCGCTGCCGCCGTTACCGCCGCTGCCGCCGTTACCGCCGGCGCCACCGTTGGGGTTCGACTCACTGCCGTCACCACCGCTGGCACCGGCACCACCGGCGCCACCGTCGCCGCCCCTGCTGCCGTTGCCGCCGGCGCCACCCTTGCCGCCGTCACCACCGTTGCCGGAGTTGCTACCGCCGAGGCCGCCGTCGCCGCCCTTACCGCCGTAGCCACCATCGGCGCCGTTGGAGCCGTTGCCGCCGGTACCACCGGTGCCACCGGCACCTGCCGACTCGCCAGGTGCACTGCCGGCGTCGGCGCCGGTACCACCGGTGCCACCGTTTCCGCCCTTGCCGCCGATCCCGGTGCCGTTGCCACCGGTACCGCCGGTGCCGCCGTTGGGGTTGCCGGACTGATCGCCGTCGGTGCCGGTCTCCCCGGTTCCTCCGGTCGTGCCGGGGCCGGTGGGGGCATTGGCGCCCTTACCGGCGTCTCCACCGTTACCGCCGTTTCCGTCAGCGCCGGCGTTGCCGCCCTTGCCGCCGTTGCCGCCGTACTGGCCGGTGCTGGTCGCGTCGGCGCCCTTGCCGCCGTTCCCACCGTTACCGCCGGTGCCGGTCGACCCGGCTTTGCCGTCCGCGGCTTGGCTCCCGTTACCGCCGGTGCCGCCCGTGCCCGCGGTACCTGCGGTGCCACGGTCACCACCGTCGCCGCCGTTGCCGCCGTGACCGCCATGCGCACCGGACCCGGTGGTGTTGGTGGCGATCCCGTCGCCGCCGTTACCTCCGTTGCCGGCATTGCCGGCGTTACCGGCATTGCCGCCCTTGCCCCCGGCACCAGCGGTGCCGCTGCCATTGGCCCCGGTACCGGCCACGCCGCCGTTGCCGCCGGCAGCACCGTTGCCACCGTTACCGCCGCTGCTGGCGTCGCCGCCGGCCGCGCCGTCCGGGTTCGCGCTGGTGCCGTTGCCGCCGGTGGTGCCATTGCTGCCGTGGCCGCCGTGGCCGCCGTTACCGCCGGCACCGCCGGCGCCACCGTTGCCGCCGACGCCGGAGTTGGTGCCGCCGAGACCGCCCGCGCCACCGTTGCCGCCGGCGGTGCCGTTGCCGCCGTTGGTGCCGTCGACGCTCGGGTCCGTGGAGTTGGTGCCGTTGGCGCCGTTGAAGCCAGTGCCGCCAGCGCCGCCGTTGCCGCCGCGGCCATCGGGGCCGGCGTTGCCGCCCTTGCCGCCGTCGCCGCCGGTCTGGTTCGCGTTGGTTGCCGCACCACCCTTGCCGCCGGCGCCGCCGTCGCCGCCGGTGGCATTGGCACCCGTGGAGCCGTTGGCCGCCTGGGTGGTTCCGTCGCCGCTGGTGCCGCCCTGGCCGCCGGCCCCGGCCGTGCCGCGCACGCCGCCGTCCCCACCGTCGCCACCGTTGCCGGCTTCCGCACCGGCACCGCCGCCTAGGCCGGCGCCACCGACACCGCCGTTGCCGGCGTTACCGGCGTTACCGCCCGCACCACCGACACCGCCATCGCCGGCATGCCCGTCTTTACCGTCGGTGGCAGTGCCGCCGACGCCACCGTTGCCGCCGCTGCCACCCGTGCCGCCGACACCGCCGTTGCCGGCGTCGCCGCCGTCCGTACCGTTGCCGCCGGGCAGGGTGGCGTCGATACCAGCGGTGCCGTTGGCGCCGCTTCCGCCGATGCCGCCGACGCCACCGGCCCCGCCGACACCGCCGTTTCCGGCGTCACCGGAGGTGGTGCCGCCCGCGCCGCCGGCGCCACCATTGCCGCCCTGACCGCCATCGCCGCCGAGGGTGCCGTTGCCGTTGCCGTCGGTCACACCGGCCAGGCCGTTGGCGCCGGTACCACCCGCGCCGCCGTCGCCACCGGTGCCGATGGCCCCGGCGTTACCGCCGGCACCGCCGTTGCCGCCGTTGGTTCCCGGGGCGGTGGCGTCGAAGCCGCGACCGCCGGTACCGCCATTGCCGCCTGCGGTGGCGTCCGCGCCGGCAACGCCGTCGCTTCCGGCGGTACCGCCGTCGCCACCGGTGCCGGGTCCGGCACCGGTGCCGCCCAGACCGGCCTCACCGCGATTGCCGCCGTCGCCGCCCTTGCCGCCGTCGGGGTTGTCGGCGTCACCGGCGGCACCGGTTCCGCCGTTGCCGGCGTTCCCGGCGTTCCCGCCGTCACCGGCGTTCCCGCCGTCACCGTTGCTGCCGCCGTTGCCGTTGGCCGCGGTACCGGCATTGCCGCCCACACCGCCATTTCCGCCCACGCCGCCGTTACCGCCGTCGCCGGCGTCGCCGCCCGCGCCGTCGTCGACGCCGGCCACCCCGGTTGCTCCGTCCTGGCCGGTACCGCCGCTGCCACCCGTTGCGCCATCGCCGCCGTTGCCGCCGTTACCGGCGTTACCGGCGTTCGCGCCGCCGTTACCACCGGCGCCGCCAGCGCCGCCAGCGCCACCGGCACCGCCGGTACCACCGGATGCGCCGGGCACGTCACCGTCGGCACCGATTGCGCCCAGTGCACCGCTACCACCGGCCGCGCCGTTGCCGCCGTTGCCGATCAGGCCACCGTGGCCGCCGGCCCCGCCGGCGCCGCCGTCGGCACCGGGAACCGCGTCCGGGTCACTCGAGGCGTCATAGCCGGCGCCGCCGTTACCGCCGTTGCCGTGAATGCCGGTCACTCCGGTCCCGGCCACACCACCAAGCCCGTCGACGCCGCTGGCCGGGTTGCCGCCGGTGCCGTGCACGCCGGCGACGCCGGCGTTGCCCGCCGTGCCGGGGTCGCCACCGTTGCCGCCCTTGCCGCCGTTGGGGTTCTCGGCATTGCCGGCCGCGCCGTTGCCGCCGTTGCCGGGGGTGTTGGCGTTGCCGCCGTTACCGGCGTCGCCGCCGTTGCCGTTGAGTCCGACCACGCCGTTGTAGACGACGCCCGCGTTGCCACCGTTACCGCCGGCGCCACCGTCACCGCCGCTGCCGCCTCGGCCGCCGTCCTGACCGTCTTGGCCGGGGAGGATCCCGTCCGCACCGTTGGCACCGGCGCCGCCGTCGCCGCCATCCGCGCCGTTGCCGCCGTTGCCGCCGTTGCCGGAGTTCCCGGCATCGCGACCGCCGGCACCGCCGTGTCCACCGTTGCCGCCGTAACCGCCGACCTTGCCGTCCACCCCGGCGTCGCCGGAATTGGCCCCGTCGGCCCCGGCGGCGCTGTCGCCACCATGGCCGCCGTTACCGCCGTTACCGCCGTCGCCGATCCGGCCCGCGGCGCCACCGTTTCCGGCGGCACCACCGTTTTGGCCCTGGCCGTCGGCCAGCACGCCGCCGTGGCCGCCATTGCCGCCGTGACCACCGTTGCCACCACTGATGGCGACCGCGCCGTCCGCGCCGGACGCGGCCCGGGTGCCGTCGCTGTTCAGACCGCCCAGGCCCGCGACACCGACGATGCCACGGTCACCGCCCGCACCGCCGTTACCGCCGTCGCCGGCGGACAGGCCGGTCCCGTCGTTGCCGCCGTTGCCACCATTGCCGCCGTTACCGGCATTGCCGGCGTCACCGGCGCTGCCGCCGGCCCCGGCCACACCGGACGCACCAGCCGGGTGAATGCCGAGGAATCCGCCCGCGCCGCCCTTACCGGCGTTACCACCGGCGCCGCCGTTGCCACCGTTGCCGCCGTTGCCGGCGTTCATGCCGTCTTGACCGGGCAGGCCACTGCTCACGCCGGCACCTCCGGCATTGGTGCCGTGCAGACCGTTCTGACCGTCACCGCCGGCACCGCCGTCGCCGCCGATCCCACCATTGCCGCCATTGCCCGCGGCACCGAACAGCAAGCCCGCCCGGCCGCCGGTACCGCCACTGCCGCCGATACCGCCGAAGCCGCCGTTGTCACCGCTCGCGCCGAAAGTGGCCCCGTCGGCTCCGTCGCCCCCGAAACCTCCGGCACCACCAGCGCCACCGGCACCACCGTTGCCGATGAAGATGGCTGCACCGCCGGCGCCACCCAAACCACCTGCGCCGCCGCCGATTCCACCGACGCCGCCGGCGCCACCGAAGCCGCCGTTGCCCAGCAGCCAGCCGCCCGCACCGCCGTCGCCGCCGCTACCGGCGTCGCCACCGGCAATGCCGTCGAGTCCCGCGCCACCGGCGCCACCGTTACCAATCAGGCCGGCCGCTCCACCGAACCCGCCGTCGGCATTGATGGCGTCACCGGCCACCCCGGCGCCGCCGTCGCCGAACAAGAACCCACCGTCGCCGAGGTTGCCGAAGAGTCCCGAGCTGCCCAGCAGCGAGTCGTTGACGCCGTCGAAGCCGTCGATGCCGTTACCGATCAGCACCCGACCGAACAGGTCGACGAAGGGCTGGTTGACGATGTTGAGCAACGGCTCGGCGTAGCCCATCAGGTCTTGGCTGACGGCGTACAACGGCAGGTAGACGTAGTTCTGGAATCCCGTGTACAGCAGGTGATCCATCTCCGCCAGCCATGGCCCCAACGGTTGGGTCGGGTCGAAGGCGAAGATGCTCGAGTCGAACGCGGCACCCGCTTCGAGGCCGTCCAGGAAGTCGGCCGACGACCCGGCGAGCCACAGGTCTGAGCCCGCGGACCACGAGTCGAACATCTCCAGGATCGGCTGCGAGAACAGGTCGTCGAAGTCAGCACTGGCTGACGGAGCACCTGCCACCGGGCCCACCCCGAAGGCCAGGAATGCACCGACTGCGCTACCCGCGCCGGCTACCCGCCGACCCACACCACCCGGACGGCCACCTTGCCGACGGTCACGACTCTGTTTCATGCCGACCTCTCAATTTCTGAATTCATTGCCTAATTAATCGCCGGTTCAGCATGAAAAACGCGAACCGTAACGCGACCACTCGCGCTGCAAGTTAGCCGAATTTGACGGGCCCGACGAATTGAAATTTAGGGTTCCGCATAGGCTCGTGTCGCGATAAACCATGACTGACCTGAGAATTAGCCGAAATTGAGAGGCGGGTCATATGGGCGACATCATGGATTGCGTACATTTGTGACTGCCACCACAGATTAGGTAATATTGCTTAGGTATGGACTCCACTATTTGAAATAGCAAGACCCTCCAAAAAAATGACTAACGGCCCTATCGGACAATCTCGTGCACTGACCGACCGAAATACCGATCCCGGAGCACCGCCCGGACACGGTGGTGCAGGGATGGTTACCGGGGTGTGGCGACGGTGCGGGCGCGGCGCCCTGACTTCGCCATTCAGCGATAACCAGGCGACCGGCGGCGGTATAACCACCCCATGGTGCTCAAAGTCAAGGTTCCGCACGACCTGATCAGCGGCGACGTTGATGTGGGCTACGGCAAGGTCGCCGATGCGTTCCGGGCCAACTTCGCTGCGGGCCGTGAGGTCGGCGCCGCGGTCTCGGTGTACCGCGACGGTGTCAAAGTCGTGGACCTGTGGGGCGGCTACCGCGACGGGGTTACGCGCGAGCCATGGCAGCAGGACACCATGGTCAACGTCTTCTCCAGCACCAAGGGCGTGGCGGCCCTGGCGGTGGCGCTGGCGGTCTCGCGGGGCCTGTTCGGCTACGACGACAAGGTGGCAACCCATTGGCCGGAGTTCGCCCAGGCAGGCAAGGGTGAGGTCACGGTCCGCCAACTGCTGGGCCACCAGGCCGGCCTGTGCGCACTCAAACCCGCACCCGCCCTGGCCGATGTCGCCGACCCGAACCGGCTGGCGCCCATGCTTGCCGCGCAGAAGCCGCTCTGGGCGCCGGGCACCCGGCACGGGTATCACGCGATCACGTTGGGCTGGTACGAATCCGAGCTCATCCGGCGAACCGATCCGGCTGGCCGCACCCTGGGACGGTTCCTCGCCGAGGAAATCGCCCGGCCTCTCGGGCTGAACATGCACATCGGCCTGCCGACCTCGGTGACCCGCGATCAGGTCGCGTTGCTGCACCAGTGGAAGCGCGCCGAGTCCCTACTGCACCTCAACGTGATGCCGGCGGCCCTGGTGGCCGCGTCCTTCAACCCGTTCGGGCTGCTGGCACGGGCAAGCGACCTGCCCAGGGATATCAAACCGTGGGACGGCGACTACAACCGCGATGACGTGCGAGCCGTGGAGATGCCCTCGTCCAACGGAATCGGCACCGCCTCCGCCATCGCCCGGCTCTATGGCGCCGCCGCCACCGCGGATCCCACCTTGCCCCTGAGCCCAGGCGTACACGATGAACTCACCGCGATGCCGGCACCGCCGTCTCGCGGGGAACGCGACAAGGTATTGGGTGTTGACGTGGTGTTCTCGCTGGGGCTGTCCAAGCCGGCGTTCGCCTCCGCCTTCGGTTCCTCGGACAAGGCTTATGGCACACCGGGTTTCGGCGGCTCTTTCGGGTTTGCCGACCCCGACACCGGCATCGGCTACTCGTATGTGATGAACCGCCTGGGTTTTCACCTCTACAGCGATCCTCGCGAACTCGCACTGCGCCAGGCGTTGTTCCGCGACGTGCTGGGTGCCCGGCTGCAGTCCTAGCGAAACGGGACTACATGTACTGCGGGCAGTAGTGCGCCGTGGAGATCGCGGCGAACTGGCCGGCCGTCTGAATGGTGAAGCCCGGGTTGGTGGTCTGCACTGCCACGACGGTGTCCATCGGCGACAGTCCCGCGTCCATCAGCTGGCAGACGGCGTGGCCGGCCGAGACGGTGGCATCGTCGTTGGCCCGGTGACTGAGTCCGGCACCGTTCAAGGTGGCCAGGAACTGCCCATCGATACCGGTCGGCGCGGCGTTGGCGGGAGCGGCCAGGCCGACCATCGCGCTCAGACCTGCCAGCAGCAGTAACCGTTTCATGGCTCTAAGGATGGCCGGGACCCGTTAAAAACGTGTTACCGAGCTTTTACTGTCGCGAAGAGAATTGTTGATTCTGGGTTACGCGCTTTACCAGCGCGGCTCCCCCATCCACAGCACGTGCGCCCCGTTGACCGAGCGTTCGACCTGGTCGACGATCCCGGTCAGGGACCGCACCAGCAGGTTGCCGACCGCATCGGACAGCGCGGCTGCCGGCTGTGACGACTGGCGCGGCCGGACGAACTCCCACAACGACGAGCCGGGGTAGGACACGGTGCGGACCTGCGCGTCCGCGTCGAGTCCGGCCAGCTCCTTGGCGCGGCGCACCGCCGCGCGCAGCCCGCCCAGCTCGTCGACCAGCCCGCGTTCGGCCGCGTCTGCGCCGGTCCACACCCGCCCGCGCGCCACCGCGTCGACCGCGTCGGTGGACAGGTTGCGGCCTTGGGCCACCCGCGCCACGAAGTCGTTGTAGAACAGATCGGCTTCGGTCTCGACCTGTCCTTGCTGCTCGGCGGTGAACGGGGCGTTGATCGACCAGGCGTCGGCGTTGGCCCCGGTGCGCACCGAGTCGGTGCCGACGCCCAGGCGGTCCTTGAGCTGACGGGCGACCAGTTTGCCGGTCACCACCCCGATGGATCCGGTGATGGTGCCGGGGTTGGCCACGATGGTGTCGGTGCCCGCGGAGATGTAGTAGCCACCGGAGGCCGCGACAGCGCCCATCGAGGCCACCACCGGCTTGCCCGCATCGCGGGCCTGCTGCACCGCCCGCCAGATGGTTTCCGACCCGGTGACCGAGCCACCGGGGCTGTCCACCCGCAGCACGATCGCGGCGACCTCGTCATCGGCGGCGGCCTCGCGCAGCGCCGCGGCGATCGTGTCGCCACCGACATTGCGGTTGCCCAGCGGCGACAGCTGCGGCCCGCCCGAGCCACTGACGATCGCCCCGGACACCGTCACCACCGCGATCGCCGGCTTGGGCTTGCGCCCCGGCAGGGTGGGTCCCGATCCGCCGGCCGTGGCGTGGGCATAGCGCCCCAGGTACAGGCGCGGTGGCGCGCCGTCGTCGTCGGCGCCGGCGGTGCCCTCGGCGCCGGCCAATTCGGCGATCCGGTTGTAGGCCTCGTCACGGAATCCGATCCGGTCGATCAGACCCGACTGCAGAGCGTCATCGCGCAGCAGCGGCGCCTTGTCGGCCAGGGTGTCGATGACGCCGGCGTCGAGCTTGCGGGACTCGGCCACGGCCGCGCGCACCTGAGCGTGCAGGCTCTCCACCAGGGCGGTGTCGGCCTCGCGGTGCGCATCGGTGTAGGAGTCCTGGGTGAACAGGTTGGCCGCCGACTTGTACTCGCCCCGGGCCACGAACTGCGCCTCGATGCCGGCCTTGCCCAGCGCACTGCGCAGGAAGGTCGCATTGGTGGCGAATCCGATCAGCCCGACCGTCCCCGACGGCTGCATCCAGACCTCACCGAATGCCGAGGCCAGGTAGTAGGACAGCGTGCCTGGGTAGGTTTCGGCCCACGCCAGCGACGGCTTGACGGCGGCGAACTCGGCGATGGCAGCCCGCAGCTCCTGCACCGGCCCGGCGGCCGCCGACGACAGCTGCACGCGCGCAATCAGTCCCGCGACCCGCGGGTCTTCGGCGGCCCGGTGGATGGCGGCCACCACATCACGCAACACCGGGGGGCGACCACCGGAACGGATCAGGGCCAGCGGGTCGAAAGCCCCGGTCTCGTGGGGCAACTCCTGCAGGTCGAGTTCGAGGATGACGCCGTTGGGCACGCCGTGGTGGCGAGCCGTGTCGATGCGGCGCGCGACGCCGCGCAGGTCGTCCAGGCCGGGCACGCCGGTCAGCAAGGAGAACATGATTTTGAGCCTACCGGCGCCGGCGGACATGCCCACCAGACGCAGAATCGCACCCCACCGAGGAGGTGGAGTGCGATTCTGTAGCTTCGCAGAGACAGTCCCTACAGCTCGGTGGCGGAGCCTCCGGCTGCGGTGATCTTGTCCCGGGCGCTGCCGCTGAACTTGTGCGCGGTGACGTCGACCTTGACGGTCAGCTTCCCGTCGCCGAGCACCTTGACCAGCGTGTTCTTCCGGACGGCACCCTTGGCGACCAGTTCGTCGAGACCGATGGTCCCGCCTTCGGGGAACAGCCGGCTGATGTCGCCGACATTGACGACCTCGTACTCGGTGCGGAACCGGTTGCGGAAGCCCTTCAGCTTGGGCAGCCGCATGTGGATCGGCATCTGCCCACCCTCGAACCGGACCGGCACGTTCTTGCGTGCCTTGGTGCCCTTGGTGCCACGGCCCGCGGTCTTACCCTTGGAGCCTTCACCGCGACCGACGCGGGTCTTCTTGGTGTTCGACCCGGGCGCAGGGCGCAGGTCGTGCAGCTTGATGGTCATTCTGCTTCCTCCACTTGCACGAGGTGGTGAACAACCCGGATCAGCCCACGGGTCTGGGGGTTGTCCTCACGCACCACCGACTGGCGGATCTTGCGCAGGCCCAGGGTGCGCAGGCTCTCGCGCTGCTTCCAGCGTGCACCGATGGTGCCGCGGACCTGGGTGATCTTCAGGTTTGCCATGATTACGCCGTGCCTTCCCGCGCCGCGGCGGCAGCCAGAGCTTCGCTCTCACGACGAGCCTTGAGCATCGCGGCCGGCGCAACGTCTTCGATGGGCAGGCCGCGTCGGGCCGCCACCTCTTCGGGACGCTGCAGCATCTTCAGCGCGGCAACAGTGGCGTGCACCACGTTGATCGCGTTGTCGCTGCCCAGCGACTTGGACAGGATGTCGTGCACGCCCGCGCATTCCAGCACGGCACGCACCGCGCCGCCGGCGATCACACCGGTACCGGGGCTGGCCGGGCGCAGGAACACCACACCGGCGGCGGCTTCACCCTGCACCGGGTGGGTGATGGTGCCACCGATCAGCGGGACCCGGAAGAAGCCCTTGCGAGCCTCCTCCACGCCCTTGGCGATCGCGGCGGGCACTTCCTTGGCCTTGCCGTAGCCGACGCCGACCAGCCCGTGGCCGTCGCCGACGATCACCAAAGCGGTGAAGCTGAACCGGCGGCCACCCTTGACCACCTTGGACACCCGGTTGATCGCGACGACGCGCTCCAGGTAGTTGCTCTTGTCGCCGTCACGGTTGTCGCGGCCGCCACGGCCGCCGTCGCGGCCACCACGTCCACCCCGGTTGTCACGGTTGTCGCGCCCGTCGCTGCGGTGGGCACTGCCCGTGTCGGGACCTGCCGAGGAGGCCCCTGTCGGCTGCTCCGCCATCATGCGGTCCTTCCAGTCATCTTCACGTCAGTCATCAGAAGTTCAATCCGCCCTCGCGCGCTGCGTCTGCCAGCGCCGCGATACGCCCACCGTAGGTGTAGCCACCGCGGTCGAACACCACGTTCTCGACGCCGGCGGCCTTGGCACGCTCAGCGATCAGCTGGCCGACCCGCACACTGTGGGCCTTCTTGTCGCCGTCCACACCCCGCACGTCGGCCTCGATCGAGGACGCCGCAGCCACGGTGTGACCAGCGAGGTCGTCGACCAACTGGACGTGGATGTGCCGCGAGGAGCGGTGCACGACCAAGCGGGGACGCTCGGCGGTGCCGGACACCTTCTTGCGCAGCCGCGCGTGCCGACGAATCCGGTGGGTGCGCCGAACCTCGGAGATGTTCTGCCCGACGGGTTTGCGGTCCGGGGTGCCTGTTTGTGATTGCGCCATGACTACTTACCTGTCTTTCCGACCTTGCGGCGAACCTGCTCACCCTCGTAGCGCACGCCCTTGCCCTTGTAGGGGTCGGGGCGACGCAGACGGCGGATGTTCGCCGAGATCTGGCCGACCTTCTGCTTGTCGATGCCCGAGACGGAGAACTTGGTGGGCGTCTCCACCGCGAAGGTGATGCCCTCCGGAGCCTTGATCAGCACCGGGTGGCTGTAGCCCAGCGCGAACTCCAGGTCGCTGCCCTTGAGCGCGACGCGGTAGCCGACGCCGAAGATCTCCATCTTGCGGACGTAGCCCTCCGACACACCGGTGACCAGGTTGGCCAACAGGGTGCGGCTCAGGCCGTGCAACGACCGGTTACGCCGGTCGTCGTCCGGCCGGGTCACCACGAGGGCGCCGTCATCGTTGCGAGCAACGTTGATCGGCTCCGCCACGGAGAGCTCCAGGGTGCCCTTGGGCCCCTTGACCGATACGTTCTGACCATCGATGGTCACGTCGACCCCGGCGGGAACCGGGACCGGTTGCTTACCAATACGCGACATGTCTGCTACTCCCTCACCACACGTACGCGAGGACTTCGCCGCCCACGCCCTGCCTGGCCGCCTGACGGTCGGTGAGCAGACCCGAGGACGTGGAGATGATCGCCACGCCCAGGCCGCCGAGCACCCGTGGCAGGTTGGTCGACTTTGCGTAGACCCGCAGGCCCGGCTTGGACACCCGGCGCAGACCGGCGAGGCTGCGCTCCCGGTTCGGGCCGTACTTGAGGTTGACCACCAGCGCCTTGCCCACCCGGGCGTCTTCGACGTGGTAGTCGGTGATGTAACCCTCGCGCTTGAGGATCTCGGCGATGTTCGCCTTGATCTTCGAGTGCGGCAGGGTCACCTCGTCGTGGTACGCCGAGTTGGCGTTACGCAGACGGGTCAGGAAGTCCGCGATCGGATCCGTCATAGTCATTTAGGCTGCTCCTCCACCCTCACCAGCTGCTCTTCTGCACACCGGGCAGCTCGCCGGCGTGCGCCATTTCGCGCAGGCAGATTCGGCACAGGCCGAACTTGCGGAGCACCGCGCGCGGGCGGCCGCACTTGTTGCAGCGGGTGTAGGCGCGCACCGCAAACTTGGGCTTGCGGGCCGCCTTGATAACCAACGCCTTCTTAGCCATGGTCAGTTCTCCTTGAACGGAAAGCCGAGAGCCCGCAGTAGCGCTCGTCCTTCGTCGTCGTTGGTCGCCGAAGTGACGACGGTGATGTTCATCCCCCGCGGACGGTCGATGGAGTCCACATCGATCTCGTGGAACATCGACTGCTCGGCCAGCCCGAAGGTGTAGTTGCCGGAACCGTCGAACTGCTTGGCCGACAGCCCGCGGAAGTCGCGGATACGCGGCAGAGCGATCGAGGTAAGCCGGTCCAGGAACTCCCACATCCGGTCACCGCGCAGGGTGACCCGGGCACCGATCGGCATGCCCTCGCGCAGCTTGAACTGTGCGATGGACAGGCGGGCCTTGCGAATCTCCGGCTTCTGGCCGGTGATCGCGGCCAGGTCGGTGACCGCGTTGTTGATCAGCTTGGCGTCCCGGGCGGCTTCGCCGACACCCATGTTCACCACGACCTTCACCACGCCCGGGATCTGCATCACGTTGGCGTAGTTGAACTCTTTGTTGAGCGCGTCCCGGATCTCCTCGCGGTAGCGCACCTTCAGCCGGGGCTGGATCTTTTCTGCAGTCGTCATCTCTAGATGTCCTTGCCGTTGCGCTTGGAGACGCGAACCTTCTTGCCGGACTCGGCGTCCACCCGGTAACCGATCCGGGTGGGCTGTCCGTCGGAGTCGACGACCATCACGTTGGAGACGTGGATCGGGGCCTCTTGCGTGACGATCCCGCCTGAGGACGCACCGGCCTGGTTGGCCGAGTTCGCGACGTGCTTCTTGATCCGGTTGACGCCCTGGACCAGCACGCGGTTGCGGGTGGGGAAAGCCTGCAGGACCTTGCCCTTGGCGCCCTTGTCCTTACCGGCGATGATCAGGACGGTGTCGCCCTTGTGGACCTTCATCTACAACACCTCCGGTGCCAGCGAGACGATCTTCATGAACTTCTTCTCGCGCAGCTCGCGACCGACCGGCCCGAAGATGCGGGTGCCGCGCGGGTCGTTGTCGGCCTTGATGATCACGGCCGCGTTCTCGTCGAACTTGATGTAGCTGCCGTCGGCGCGGCGACGCTCCTTGACGGTGCGCACCACGACGGCCTTGACGACATCACCCCGCTTGACGTTGCCGCCCGGGATGGCGTCTTTGACGGTTGCGACGATGACATCACCGATGCCTGCGTATCGCCGCGACGAGCCGCCGAGCACCCGGATGCACAAGATCTCCTTGGCGCCGGTGTTGTCGGCGACCTTCAACCGCGATTCCTGCTGAATCACCAGATCTCCTAAATAATCGAGTCGACGCCCGGCACGCCAAGTGGCATGCCGGATTCTCCCCGGTCGTGCATTGTCTTCTTCATTGCCGAAGTGCACGCAGGGCCAACTTGCGCTGGCCGAGGTCTGCTGACGGCAACCCCTAGAGCTTAGGTGACGGATCCCGCAACACCAAATTGCTGGCCAAGCCGGGCGGAGAAGGGCCGGCGCGGGCGGCCTCAGTCGTCCCCTTGCCGCACCCAGGCGTAGATGAACAGACCCATCGCGGCCGCCAGCGCGATCAGCACCCACTGGACGATTGCCTGGTCGATCCAGGAGCCCGGCGGCGGGGCGCCGGGAAGGATGTTGCGCAGCGGGATGATGGCGAACAGGTTCGCGGCGTACCAGGTGGCGAATGGGGGCAGAAACTTCCGCCGGCCCATCGCCATCGGCACGGCCACGATCAGCGCCAGGGTGGGCAGGCTGATCAGGACCAGGCAGATTCCGAGGTCGAAGATCAGCGGCCCCCTGGCGCGCTGGATCTTGAGCACCACCGCGGCATCGGCATCCCCGCGCTGGTTTCGGGTCCGGCTGGCGTCATGCACCCGAGCGACGCTGGCGTCCCAGCCGTCCAGCGATCCGGTGACCTCCACTCGGGCGGGCAGCCGCCTGCGGTCTTCGCCGGTCCCGACGAACACATCGGCCGACAGCTCTTCGGTGGTGTAGGTGTCGAAGGGCCAGTTTCCGGGGGCGCCGTACGCCTCGATGGTCGTGCTGACCCGGGCCGGCGCATCCCCTTCGGGAAAGTGGAGGTCCCCCAGATCGTTCGGGGGATACAGGCGCACCGCAAGCTCGGTGTTCAGCACGTCGAAGCGCTTGTCGTACAACGCCTCTCCGGGATGGACGAGTACATCCACCGCGAGTCGATTGGCGACCGGGTTCAGCTCCTGAAGGCGCACCTGCACGATGGTGTCTTCCGGATTCGCCGCGCTCAGATCCAGCGGCGGCAGCGGATTGTCCGATCTCTGCAGCGTGTGGACGCCGAACAGCGATGACGCATATGCCACAACGATCGCGGCCAGGATCACCGCGCCGGTCAAGTAGCGCGGCCTTTGGCGCCGCTTCGCCGCCGCAGTGCCGGCCGCGCCTGATTGGGGCTCAGTGGTCATCGGCAGTCAGGGTAGCGAACAGCGGCGCCGACCGCGCCGAGCAGCAGATGTCCCGAAACACGCTGGCCAGCAAGCGTATCGGAATCCGATCTAACTAGCTCAGACGTCACTCTCCGCCCGCACCCCGTTTACCTACTGTTCGGCAATATGCGGGTTTCGGTTGTTATACACACGGCCATGAATCGTTTTCGGGCTGTCGCAACCCGAACGCCGGCCGTGGCCGCCGGCATCCTGCTGACTGCCGGCGCAGTGGCACTGTCGGCGTGCAGCGTTCCCCATATGACGCTGGCCTACGCCAGTGAACTGGTGACGTGCGGGGGCAAGACAGATCTGAAGGCCAGTGGTTCGACCGCGCAGGCGCACGCGATGGCCGAGTTCGTCGGTGTCTACCGCGCCGCCTGCGTTGATCGCACACTCGACTACACCGCCAACGGGTCGGGCGCCGGCATCGCCGACTTCCTGGCTGGAGAAACCGATTTCGCTGCGTCCGACTCACCCCTGAGCGCCGAGCAGCGGGAGCTGGCCAAGCAGCGTTGTGGCGGTGCGGACGCCTGGCACCTACCGATCGCGTTCGGGCCGATGGCCATCACCTATAACCTGCCCGAAGTCGACTCGCTGGTACTCGACGCGCCCACCATCGCCAAGATCTTCAACGGCAGCATCACGCGCTGGGACGATCCGGACCTCGTCGCACTCAACGGGCCCATGCCTGCCCAGGACATCCGTGTCGTTTACCGCAGCGACTTGTCCGGCAGCACCGAGAACTTCCAGGCCTACCTGCGGGCCGCATCCGGCGGGGTCTGGGACAAGGGCGCCGACAAGACCTTCAACGGTGGCGTCGGTGTGGGCGCCAAAGGCAACGACGGCACCGCCGCGATGGTGCGCACCATCGAGGGTTCGATCAGCTACAACGAGTTGGCTTTCGCCATGGACCAAGGACTTTTCGCCGCCGAGATCAAGACCCCGGCCAGCCGCAAGTCCAAGCGCCCGGTGCGCATCGGAGCCGACTCCGTGGGCAAAACCATCGCCGGCGCGACGATCACCGGAAGCGGCAACGATCTCGTGGTCGATATCTCGTCGTTCTACAACCCGACCCAGGGCGACGTGTACCCGATCGTCTTGGCCGGTTACGAGATCGTCTGCTCGAAGTATCCCGACCCCGCCGTGGGCCAGGCGGTCAAGGGCTTCCTGCAGGCGGCCGCCGGCCTGGGCCAGGCCAATCTGAACAAGCAGGGCTATATCCCGCTGCCACCGGACTTCCAATCACGGGTTTGGGCGGCCATCGACGCCATCTCCTAAGGCGCCCGGCATTTGTCGCCAGCGTGCGTGTTTGCACAGCGACACGCCGCGCCAGGACGTACAGACGTGCACGGTCGCGCTAGCTCTGTCCGTCTGTCGCGCAACGAAACCCGATGTGGCTGGTGGCAGTGTCCTGCGACTGCGGGGACCGGGCCGCCGGTCGGTAACGATGGCAATACTCCGGCGCGCACAGGTGCGATCCGCCTTTGAGGGTCTGACTGATACCCGGGTCGGCTGGGCCGACGGGAGCGCAGCAGGACTTCGGCGGCGCTGGCCGGTCCTGGAGCCGATGATGGGCCGAGAACTCGGTGGTCGTCCACTCCCAGACGTTGCCGATCATGTCGACCAGCCCCCAATCGTTCGGTGGAAACGTCCCCACCGGCGACGTCCCGGCCCAGCCCCGTGCACCGTCGTTGCGGTACGGAAAGTCGCCCTGCCAGGTGTTGGCCATCAACGCACCGCCCGGCTTCTCCTCCTCCCCCCACGCATAGGTGCTCACGCGCCCGGCGCGGGCCGCGTACTCCCACTCGGCTTCGGTCGGCAACCGCCGCCTGGCCCATCGGGCGTAAGCGGCCGTGTCGGGATAGGCCACCTGGACCACCGGGTGATCCGGCTTGTCCTCGACCGTGCTGTCCGGTCCGAACGGGTGTCGCCAGCTGGCGCCGGGGACCCACCGCCACCATTGCCGCCAGTCGCGCAGGTCGACCGGCCCGTCAGTGGGCTGAAACACCAGGGCGCCCGGCTCGGCGTCGCCGTAGTGCGCGGGATCGAGTTCCTGCTCGGCGAGGGTCACATACCCGGTTGCGGCGACGAATGCGGCGTACTGCGCATTGGTCACCGGATGGCGCTCCAGCGCGAACGGCTGCACCGCCACGCTGTGAATGGGCGCCTCTTCGGGATAGAAACTCGTCGAGCCCATCCGGAACACCCCGGCCGGGATCTCGACGAGGTCCGTCAGCATCACATCAGTCCCGCGAAAACGCTGCCGCGATAGTTCTTTTCACATCCAGGTAGGGCTCGCCGCTGACATCCACCGCGACGTCCGCGATGGTCCCACCGGTGAAGGCGAACGGTGCACGGTACGCCGACGACACCGCCTGGCCGGTATTGCGCCCGACGCTGACTCCACCGCCGGCCAACGCGAACGCGCCCGGCTGGGCGACCATGCCCGGCAAAGTGGCGATCACCGTGTCGTCGATGTACAACGAGGCCTCGCCGACCGGCGTGTGAGCGCCCTCGACGGTTCCGGTGCGCTCGAACCGCACGCCGAAAACATGCCGGCCCAACGGAATCGGATCGGGCGAGGACAGCCACTGTTCACGCTCGCCGAGGAAGTTGTAGACGTAGTGCAGCCGGCCACCCTGCACGAACAGCGCATGCCCGCCGTGCCGGGCGCCCTGCTTGAACAGCACTCCCTGCGCGTCGGCCGAATCCACCGTGACACGGGCCAGGACCGAAAATGACCGGCCACGAAGCTCCACGCAGGCCCCCAACGGCACCTCGGCGGTGTGGGGGTAGTAGGTGTAGCCGGTACGGTCGCCGGACAGGTAAGGCCGCTGCCTGCTGGTCATTTCGAAGATGTTCAAGTCGGCGAGCGGCAGCCCGTTGTACTTTTCGGCCTCGGCGAACCACATCGCCTTGAGTTCTTCGAGTTTCTCGGGATGTTCTGCAGCCAGGTCGTGGCACTGACTGCGGTCCTCGGCGAGGTGGTAGAGCTCCCACCGGTCGTCGGTGAAGTGACTCCATCCCGATGGGGTCGCCGCATGCACGGTGTTGGCGAACCAGCCGCGATGCCAGATCCCGCGGGTGCCCAACATCGTGTAGTACTGGGTGTGCTTGCCGGTATCTGCGGCCGGATCCACCAGCGCTGCTTTGAAGCTCACGCCTTCCAGTGGACGCTGGGCTATGCCGCGCACGGTTGCTGGCGGTTCGATGCCGAGCAGGTCGTAGACCGTCGGGGTCACATCGCACACGTTGACATAGGTGTCACGAACCTCGCCACGCGCGGCGATTCCGTTGGGCCAGCTGACGATCGCGGGATCGGCTATGCCGCCTTCGTGGGAGGCGTAGCGCTTGTAGAGTTTGTAGGGCGTGTTGAACGCCATCGCCCACCCGACCGGGTAGTGGTTGTAGGTTTCCGGACTGCCCAGCTCGTCGAAGAGCTTCATCGCCTCTTCGACGGTGTCGATGTAACCGTTGAAGAACTTGTTCTCGTTGGGCGACCCGTTCGGTCCACCCTCGCCGCTGGCACCGTTGTCGGAGATCACCACGACGATGGTGTTGTCGAGTTGCCCGGATTCCTCCAGGTAGTCCAGGATGCGGCCGATCTGGGCGTCGGTATAGCTCTGGAATCCGGCGAACACCTCAGCCATCCGGGCGAACAGCCGCTGCTCGGCGTCATCGAGGCTGTCCCACGGGCGGACCGTGTCCAGCAGTGGCCAGGGCTGGCCGTCGGCACTGGTGACACCGGCATAGGGGTTGATCTCGGAGAGTTCGGTGTCTTCCGGCACCAACCCCAGCTTCTTCTGGTTGGCCAGCACGATCTCCCGGTACTGTTCGTAGCCCATGTCGAAGCGTCCGGCATAGCGGTCGGCCCATTCGGCGAACACATGGTGCGGGGCGTGCCCGGCGCCGGGGCAGACATAGCCGAACCAGGGCTTTCCGGGCGCGATCGTCTGAGCGTCCCGGATGAATTCGATTGTCTTGTCGGCGATGTCCTTGGAAAGGTGGTAGCCGTCCTCGGGCGTGGCCGGCGGTGCGACCGGATGGTTGTCATAGACCAGATCCGGGTACCACTGGTTGGTCTCGCCGCCCATGAAACCGTAGAACCGTTCGAATCCGCGCTGGGTGGGCCAGTGCCGCCGGGCGCCGGCCATGTTGGACTCTTCCAGCGGGGTCAGGTGCCACTTGCCGACGCAGAAGGTGTTCCATCCCTGCTCGGCGAGAACCTCACTGAGTAGGGCGGTTTCGAATGGGATACGCCCGCTGCAGTTGGGAAAGCCGTCGGTGAACTCCTCGATGGTGGCCATGCCGACGCTGGTGGCGTTCCGCCCGGTCAGCAGCGACGCTCTGGTCGGGGAGCACAGTGCGGTGGTGTGGAACTGAGATAACCGGACGCCACGCTCGGCGATCCGGCTCATGGTGGGCATCTCCACCAGTCCGCCGAAGCAGTCCCAGGTGGCGATGCCGGTGTCGTCCCAGACCAGGTACAGCACGTTGGGCGCCCCCTCGGGGGCGGTGGGCGCAGCGAACGGCCCCCAGTCCGGCTCGGAATCCCGGATATCGAGACTGACCTTGCCCGTGAATTCCACCATCGCTCACTCCGTCGTCGGCCCCCGGAACGGATGAGACACTACCGGCCCGGTGCCGAAGCGGCAGCCTTTGAAGCCGGGGGCCGCTCGGGCGCGCCCGATGGACGATTGTCCCCCGCCCCCGCCGACACCAGCTCGCCGAGAAACGCCGCGGCCGCAGGCGAAGGTGCCCGCTCGATCGGGGTGATCAGTGCGAGTTCACGCGGGATCACCGGATCGGTCGCCACCCCGACCAGCTGATCCGACTTCGCCACCAAGGCCGGCGGCAGGAAGGCGACGCCGAGGCCCGCAGCGACCAGATCGACCAGGTCGAGCGGACTGTTGGATTCGGCGCAGACGGTTCGGACAAATCCGAGCTCTGCGCAGACGCCATCGATGTGCAGTCGGGTCCGCAAGTCCGCCCGGCGCTCGACGAACTCGCGATCGCGCAGTGCGGCCAGAGCGACGACGGCACTGCGGGCGAGCGGATCGTCGCGGCGCACCGCCAGCACCAGCGGTTCGATTCCCAAGGGCAGGTCCTTGACTCTGCTGTCGTCGTAGGGCCTGCTGACTAGGGCCAGGTCCAGGTCGCCATCGGCGGTCGCCTGCACCAGTGTGTCGATGGGATCGTGCCGCAGGGTGATGTCGATGCGCGGGAAGCGTCGGTGATATCGCGCCAGCAGCCCCGGCAGACCGACGGTGCTCAGTCCCTGGATGACCCCGATACTCAGCCGCCCGCACAACACCCCCCGGACCGCGTCGACGGCGGCTCGCGCATGGTCGGCGGCAGCCAGGGCGTTCTGTGCATCCGGCAGGAGCGCCAGTCCAGCCGTGGTGAGGTCGACGCGGCGATTGTTGCGGACCAGCAGCGCGGTACCGAGTTCCTGCTCCAAGCTGCTGATCGACGCGGACAGGGTGGACTGCACCACGTGAACCTTCGCAGCCGCCCTGGTGAAGTGCAGCTCCTCGGCGACAGCGACAAAATGTTTCAACTGCCGCAGCTCCATAGCGATCAGTGTGCCGCCCAGCTCGGTTTGGTCAAATCGAATGTTGGCCTACCCCAACACGATTACTTGGAGCTGGCTGAGACAAAACCTCAGTAGAAACTGTCCTTAGTCACAATTCCTCTGCCGCAATAACTTACATCGCCGCCTTTACGTGCATCGATCGACGATGGCGATTCTCTACATTGAGATTAACTGTTGAAATATCCGCCCGCAGGGGTGGTGACGGCGTCGCCGACCCGTTAGCGTCTGACGAGGATGCCAACGGGGGGTTGAGAAGCAGTCGCTGGCATCCGGACATCCGTTGTCGCCCAACACTATCGCCGCTACAACAACATCTCAGCCGGATTTGTCGTGCGCGTAACGCGGGACGACGGACGATGTTCAGCTCGTCCCGGCATGTTCGATGGGGAGCATTCAGGACCGGGACCATCCACGTACGGAAGGAACGTACCGAAAATGAATCGTCGGATCATCTTGTCGGCCGGTGGGGTCACCGCCGGTCTACTCTCGACCACATTCCTGCCCGCGACAGTCGCTTTCGCCGACAACGGGGTCGGCGCGGCCGGAAATGTCGGCAGTACCGCGATTCCAGTCGACCTGGCGAGCAATGTCGCCGGTACCGGCGCAACAGGAGCGTTGGGCGACGCCGGTGCCCTCGGCCCGGACGGGTCCACGCCCACCCCTGCCCCGCTCGGCGATCTCGGCGCGCTGACACCCACGGCGGGCACCCCCAGCCCGCCGACCCTCGGCGACACCGGGGCGATCCCGCCGATCGCCGGCACACCCGACGCCACGCCCGCCGGCACACCCGATGCCACGACCAGTGACGTCACGCCCGGTACCGGCGATGGGTTCACCATCGGCGACACCACCTTCAACCCCGTGCAGGCCGACGGGTCAGAGGGCTTCACTCCGCTCAGCCCGCTGTTCAGCGCTCCGCCGTTGTTCCAAGTCGGCGAGGGCGACCAGTCGTTCGACGTCTCCAGCGGTACCGGGAGCGGCGCCACCGACCTGGGCACCGTGACCGCCAGCGAGAATGTCACGAACCTCTTCGGCGGTATCCACAACACGCAGTTCACCATCACCGACGTGGACCCGGCCTCCGGTGCGACCGCCTCGGACCTTCCCGCGGTGGGAACGGTGTATGACGTGATGAACTTCGGCAACGGGTTCGAGAACGTCTACACCGATATCCCCGGGGCGGACGGCGCCGCCAACTCCATCACCGACACGCTGTCGACTCCGTTCGGCGACTTCAACATCCCGACCGATTTCGACGCGGCCGGGCTCCTGGATCCGGGCGAGGCATTCGGGATGTCCGCGATGGGCGCCGATGCCACGGGTGGTGCGGCCGACGCCGCTTCCGCAGCGGCGGGCAGCGCAGCCGACGCAGCCGGTGGTGCGGCGGACGCCGCCGGCGGCGCGGCCGACCTCGCCGGGGGCCTCCCGGACATCTCGGGCATGTTCGATCCGTCGGACCTCTTCGGAATCTGACCCGCGTCACAAGCCGAACATCCCAGGTCCACCCTCGCACCCCGGGCCTGGGATGTTTGGCTCGGTGATTCAGTGGGTAGCCCGGTCACCGCACACTTCATGGAAGTTCTGGGGGAACCATGAGTTGGACACATCGATGAGGGCGCAGCATTCGTTGGGGCTGAATCTGTCCTGGCTGCGCGTGACCACGGTGTTTCTGATCGACATCGGCATCTTGTGGGTAGCAGGTCATTGGCCGGCGCAGCTCGGGCCGGCCGAGCGCGCATGGTGGCCGGCGGTCGGCCTTGCCGCGGTGCTCACCACGGCCGCGTTGATCACGCACCGCCGGGTACCGCTGACGGCGATCGTGCTGGCGCGGCTGTTCGATCGGTTTGCCACGCCCGCGGCGTTTCTCACCGAAGGCTGTACGCCCGGCTTCGACCACCGCCGCCGCTACAGCCGCGACGTGGTGGGCGTGCGCGAATATCGCGGCCGGCTGGTCTCGGTGATCGCCATACCCGCCATGCCCGCCACCCCGGCCGAAGCGGCTGGGCGGCATCGCCGCGTCTCGGCCCCGGTACCGGCACCGACGCTTCCCGCGGCGCTCGTCGCCGCCGGCCTGCGGCAGTTCGACGTGCGCCTGGATGGGATCGACATCGTGTCAGTACGAACGTGCGATTCCCCCGACGACGAACACACCGACGACGACGCAGCGGCGGCCGCCGGGACCGGCTGCCCTGGGCCGCAAGACAACTGGCTGATCCTGCGGATGGATCCGATGCACAACACCGAGGCGGTGGCTGTTCGCGATTCAGTAGCAGCGACCCTGGCCGTAGCCACCGAACGCCTGGCACGAGACCTCTGCGAACGTCACCTGGACGCGCGCATCCTGTCGGCCCATGAGTTCGACCAGGTCGATGCGGCGCTGCTGGCGGGCCTGCAGCCCACCCAGATCCGCCGACGTCGCCGCCGACTGAAGCAGAAAGAGCCCAAGGGGCCCAAGCACTTCGCGGCCACGTTCTGGATGTCGCCGCGAGACATCTCCACGGAGAACCTGGAACGGCTGTGGCTGCCTGAGACCGACACCACGGCGGTCACGGTCCGCCTGACACCGCGTCAGCGCAACACCGACGTCGCCGTGCTGGTGCGCTACCACAGCGCGAGCAGATTACGCCGGAACACCTCGTCCGGATTGAACCGGCTCAACGGCCGACAACTGACGGCCCTGCGGACAAGTCTGCCGACGCCGACACAACGCACACTGGTGGTGCCGGCCCGTGCGCTCAACGGCCAGGAGTCACTGCAGGTTCCGCTCGGTCCGACCGCGCCGCAACCAGTGGCGCGGGTCAAGGTGCCGGCCTAAGCCGCACCCGACCCCAGAAACGACGAAGCCCCGCGACCCAGGTCGCGGGGCTCTGTCGTTACTACGTCGCCGTACTACTTGGCCTTCTCAAGGATCTCGACCAGGCGCCAGCGCTTCGACGCCGACAACGGACGGGTCTCCATCAGCGACACGCGGTCGCCGATGCCGGCCGTGTTGTTCTCGTCGTGCGCCTTGACCTTCTTGGTGGTCCGGATGATCTTGCCGTACAGCGGGTGCCGCACACGGTCTTCGAGCTCGACGACGATGGTCTTCTCCATCTTGTCGCTGACCACGTAGCCGATCTGGGTCTTGCGGCGGCCCCGCACCGTCTCCGTGCGCGGGGTGTGCTTGGCACCCTTCTCCGCGGCGTTAGCCTTTGCAGCCTGTGCCATTACGATGCCTCGCCTTCAGAACCAGCGGGACCGGACGCCAGGCCCAGTTCCCGTTCGCGCAACACGGTGTAGATGCGCGCAATCTGGTGGCGCACCGTGCGGAGCCGACGGTTGTTGGTGAGCTGCCCGGTCGCCATCTGGAAACGCAGGTTGAACAGCTCTTCTTTGGACTCGCGCAACTGCTCGACGAGCTCGTCGGCGTTAAGCTCGCGCAGTTCGCCAGCGGTAACTCCCACTGCCATCAGAACTGCTCCTCTCGGGTGACGATGCGCGCCTTGATCGGCAGCTTGTGGATCGCCCGGGTCAGTGCGGCGCGGGCAATGGCCTCATTCGGGTAGCTCAGCTCGAACAGCACCCGACCCGGCTTGACGTTGGCGACCCACCATTCCGGCGAACCCTTACCGGAACCCATGCGGGTCTCGGCGGGCTTCTTGGTCAGCGGACGGTCCGGGAAGATGTTGATCCACACCTTGCCGCCACGCTTGATGTGCCGGTTGATGGCAATACGAGCCGACTCGATCTGCCGGTTGGTGACGTAGGCGTGCTCCAGTGCCTGGATGCCGTACTCACCGAACGTCACCGCGGTGCCGCCGCTGGCGATACCGCGCTGCTTGGGGTGGTGCTGCTTGCGGTGCTTGACCCTACGGGGAATCAACATGATTAGCTCTCCGTGCTCTGCGTTTCCACTGCGACGGGAGCGGTCTCGGTGACCGTTTCCGCAGCAGCGGTGTTCTCAGTGCTCTCAGCGGCCCGCCCGGCGTCGGTGCTGGTCGCGGTGGTACCCGAGGCGCCGCTGCGACGCGGACGGGTGCCCGACGGCCGCTCCCGGCGCGGACGGTCGGCCGACGGTGCGGCAGCGGCCAGCTCGCGCTTGCCACCAACGATGTCGCCCTTGTAAATCCAGACCTTCACGCCGATCCGGCCGAAGGTGGTCTTCGCCTCGTACAGCCCGTAGTCGATGTCGGCGCGCAGCGTGTGCAGCGGCACCCGACCCTCACGGTAGAA
Organism: Mycobacterium sp. SMC-15; assembly: GCF_045310925.1. NCBI lineage: Bacteria > Bacillati > Actinomycetota > Actinomycetes > Mycobacteriales > Mycobacteriaceae > Mycobacterium > Mycobacterium sp. SMC-15. Next base: position 159,140 of record NZ_JBJIAJ010000005.1, read on the forward strand.
CTCCGAGCGGCTCATCTCGGCGCCGCCGAGACGGCCCGAGCACTGCACCCGGATTCCCTTGACGTTGGGCTGACGCATCGCCGACTGGATCGCCTTGCGCATCGCCCGACGGAACGCCACACGGTTGCTCAGCTGCTCGGCCACGCCCTGGGCTACCAGCTGCGCCGTCGACTCCGGGTTCTTGACCTCGAGGATGTTCAGCTGCACCTGCTTGCCGGTCAGCTTCTCCAGGTCGGCACGGATCCGGTCGGCCTCGGTACCGCGGCGGCCGATGACGATGCCGGGCCGGGCGGTGTGGATGTCGACGCGAACCCGGTCACGGGTGCGCTCGATCTCGACGTCGGCGATGCCGGCGCGCTCGAGGCCACTGGACAGCAGGCGGCGGATCGCCACGTCTTCCTTGACGTAATCCGCGTATTGCTTGTCGGCGTACCACCGCGACTTCCAGTCGGTGGTGATCCCGAGCCGGAAGCCGTGCGGGTTGATCTTCTGGCCCATTACTCCGAGCCCTCCTTCGCGTCGGACGTCTCAGGCGCCTTCTTGGTTGCCGCCTTCTTGGCGGGCGCCTTCTTAGCCGCCGCTTTTTCAGTCGTCTTCTCAGCAGCCTTGGCCGCGGAAGCCTTCTTGGCCGGTGCCTTCTTGGCCGGCGCCTTCGCGCCCGCCTCGGAGGCGGCCTTGCTGGCCTGTGCACGACGCGCCCGGGTGGCACCGGCGGACTGCGCCGAACCTCCGCCGGAGGACGGCCGGCTCTCCACCACCACAGTGATGTGGCTGGTGCGCCGACGGATCCGGTACGCACGCCCCTGGGCGCGCGGCTTGATCCGCTTGGCGGTCGGGCCCTCGTCGGCGTAGACCGTCGCCACCACCAGGGTGGACGGGTCCAGACCGTCGTTGTTCTCGGCGTTGGCCGCCGCACTGGCGATGACCTTGGCCAACGGCAGGCTGGCCTGCTGCGGCGCCCAGCGCAGGATGTCCAGCGCTTCAGTCACCGACTTGCCGCGCACCAGGTTGATCACCCGGCGCGCCTTACTGGCCGAGATACCCACATGGCGGGCCTTGGCGACAGCGGACGGAAATTCAGTCGTAACGCTCACCGGCGCTTAGCCTTCCGGTCGTCTTTGATGTGTCCCTTGAAAGTGCGCGTCGGAGCAAACTCGCCGAGCTTGTGCCCGACCATCGACTCGGTGACGAAAACCGGGACATGCTTGCGGCCGTCGTGAACGGCGAACGTGTGCCCGATGAAGTCCGGGATGATCGTCGACCGACGTGACCAGGTCTTGATGACCTGCTTGGTGTTCTTCTCGTTCTGAACGTCGACCTTCTTGAGCACATGCTCGTCGACGAACGGACCCTTCTTGAGGCTGCGTGGCATCGCTTTCCCTCCGATTCCTAGCGCTTCTTGCCGGTGCGCCGGCGTCGGACGATGAGCTTGTCGCTGGGCTTGTTCGGCCGGCGGGTGCGACCCTCCGGCTTGCCCCACGGGCTGACCGGGTGCCGGCCGCCGGAGGTCTTGCCCTCACCACCACCGTGCGGGTGGTCCACCGGGTTCATCACCACACCACGGACGGTCGGGCGCTTGCCCTTCCACCGCATACGGCCGGCCTTACCCCAGTTGATGTTGGCCTGCTCGGCGTTGCCCACCTCGCCGACAGTGGCGCGGCAGCGCACGTCGACACGGCGGATCTCACCCGACGGCATACGCAGCGAGGCGTAGGCGCCTTCCTTGCCCAGCAGCTGAATGCTGGAGCCAGCGGAGCGGGCCATCTTGGCGCCACCCCCCGGGCGCAGCTCCACGGCGTGCACCAGGGTGCCCGCGGGGATGTTGCGCAGCGGCAGGTTGTTACCGGGCTTGATGTCGGCGTTGGCGCCCGACTCGACCACGTCGCCCTGCGACAGACCCTGCGGGGCGATGATGTAGCGCTTCTCGCCATCCAGGTAGTGCAGCAGTGCGATGCGGGCGGTGCGGTTCGGGTCGTACTCGATGTGTGCGACCTTCGCGTTGACGCCGTCCTTGTCGTGGCGACGGAAGTCGATCACGCGGTAAGCACGCTTGTGACCGCCACCCTTGTGCCGGGTGGTGATCCGGCCGTGGGCGTTACGCCCACCGTGGCCGTGCAGCGGCCGAACCAGCGACTTCTCCGGGTGAGAGCGGGTGAGCTCAGCGAAATCGGAGACGCTGGCACCGCGACGACCGGGGGTCGTCGGCTTGTACTTGCGGATTCCCATGTCAGTTAGATCTCTCTCTCACTCCGGTCAGGCCGGTGCGGCGAACAGGTCGATCGGCTTGCTGCCGGGCGCCAGAGTCACAATGGCGCGCTTGGTGTCTTTGCGCTTGCCGTAGCCGGTCCGGGACCGCTTGCGCTTACCCGGCCGGTTCGCGGTGTTCACCGACGCAACCTTGACCGCGAAGATCTTCTCGATCGCAATCTTGATCTGCGTCTTGTTCGTGTCGGGGTGGACCACGAACGTGTACACGTTGTTCTCGATCAGCCCGTAGGACTTCTCGGAGATGACCGGCGCGAGGATGATGTCGCGGGGGTCGGTGATGGTCGCCATCAGGCCGAAACCTCCTCGGTTTTGGCGGTGTGAGCCTCGATGTAGGAGTTCAGAGCCTCAACGCTGAACACCACGTCGTCGGCACGCAGCACATCGTGGGTGTTGAGCTGGTCCGCGGACAGGATGTGCACACCCGGCAGGTTGCGCACGCTCTTGGCGCCCGTCTCGTCGGCCCGGCCGATGACCACCAGCACCTGCTTGCGGTCGGTGATCGAGCCCAGGAACGCCTTGGCGTCCTTGGTCGACGGGGTCTGACCGGTCACCAGCTCGGTGACCGCGTGGATCCGGCCGTTACGAGCCCGGTCCGACAACGCTCCGCGCAGGGCGGCGGCGATCATCTTCTTCGGGGTGCGCTGGCTGTAGTCACGCGGCTTGGGGCCGTGCACCACACCACCACCGGTGAACTGCGGTGCCCGAGTCGAACCCTGACGGGCCCGGCCGGTTCCCTTCTGCCGGTAAGGCTTACGGCCACCGCCGCTGACCTCACCGCGGGTCTTGGTGGAGTGCGTACCCTGACGGGCCGCAGCCAACTGAGCGATCACCACCTGGTGCATGAGCGCAATGTTGGCGGGAGCGTCGAACAGCTCGGCGGGCAGCTCAACCGAGCCACTCTTCTTGCCGTCCGGAGTCTTGACGTCAATCTTGATGCCGGCCATTACTTCTCACCCTTTTTGATCGCGCTGCGGACCAGAACCAGCCCACCGTTGCGGCCCGGAATGGCGCCCTTGATCAACAGCACACCGTTCTCGGCGTCCACCTTGTGGACCACCAGGTTCTGGGTGGTGACACGGTCGTTACCCATCCGGCCCGACATCCGGGTGCCCTTGAACACCCGGCCGGGGGTCGAGCAGCCGCCGATCGAACCCGGCCGGCGGTGCACGGCCTGGGCGCCGTGCCCGGCGCCCTGACCGCGGAAGCCGTGCCGCTTCATGGTGCCGGCGAAGCCCTTACCTTTGGAGGTTCCGGTGACGTCGACGTAGCTGCCGTCGGCGAAGATTTCTGCGGTCAGCTCCTGACCGACCTCGTACGCGGCCGCGGCGGCCTCATCGTCGAGCCGCAGCTCGGCGAGGTGACGGCGGGGGTTCACACCCGCGGCGGCGTACTGACCGGTGACCGGCTTGTTCACCTTGCGGGGGCTGATCTCGCCGTAAGCGAGCTGGACGGCGCTGTAGCCGTCGCGCTCGGGGGTACGGATGCGGGTCACCACGTTGGGCCCGGCCTTGACGACCGTGACCGGCACGACCTTGTTGTTCTCGTCGAACACCTGCGTCATGCCCAGTTTGGTACCCAAAATACCTTTGCGTGCCATGGTTTTCGGTGCTCCTACTGAATGTTGACGTCGACGCTGGCCGGCAGATCGATGCGCATCAAGGCGTCAACGGTCTTCGGCGTGGGATCGAGGATGTCGATCAGCCGCTTGTGGGTGCGCATCTCGAAGTGCTCCCGCGAGTCCTTGTACTTGTGCGGGGACCGGATGACGCAATACACGTTCTTTTCGGTCGGCAGCGGCACCGGGCCGACTACGGACGCACCGGTACGAGTGACCGTCTCAACGATCTTGCGCGCCGAGGCGTCAATCGCCTCGTGGTCGTAGGCCTTGAGCCTGATGCGGATCTTTTGTCCCGCCACGCTTCTGCTACCTCACTCCTGCAAAGGGGGTCCGTTTTTCGAACCCTTACGTGCCCCAGCTCGTCTGTACCTTTTAGGACCCGTGAGTCCGGTGTCGACACTTCGCTGGGCGCTGCCGCCGCTGTTTACCTGTCCTGGTCCACCGGTCCCCGCGGTCGGGCGTGTCGCCCTCACGCGGTCCCGTGCACGGTGAAAAAGCTCCGTACGGCGAGAATGGGACCGGATGCGCCCGGGTGGGCGCTGGTCGTATGCCCGGCCAGGGACAACCCCGGCGCAGGCGAACCTGAATAGTATGCCCCAGATCGGGTCAGCGGCCAAATCCCCGCGGTTTAGCGAGGCTCGACGAAGGAGAGCCGGCACTGGGACCGCGGCATCAACCCAGCGATAGCGCTCGCGGGGCTTCGGACCAGCCGCCGCCGAGCGGTCCGGCGGCCGACCTTACTTGCCGGTAAGGTAGCTCAACGTGACCGGATCTACCAGTACTTATCAGACATGGCGACGGCTGGCGGGCATCCCCGGCGGGACCCGGCTGTTCTCGGCCGCGGCGATGGCCCGGGTCCCTTACTTCGCCTCGGTGCTGCCGCACGTGGTCCGGATGGAACCCGGGCTGGCCGAGGTGCTGGTGCCCAAGTGGCCGTTCGTCTACAACCACCTGCACACGGTGCACGCGATCGCGTCCTGCAACGCTGCCGAAGTCGCGATGGGGATGTTGATGGAGGCCACCGTGCCGCGCAGCCACCGCTGGATCCCCAAGGCGATGAACGTGGCCTACCTGGCCAAGGCGACGACGTCGTTGCGGGCGACGGCCCGGCTGGACCCACCGGACTTCAGTGCGATCACCGAAGGCACCGAGGTGGTGGTGCCGGTCAGCATCACCGACAAGGCCGGCATCGAGGTGGTGCACGCCGACATCACCACCTGGGTCACGCCGGCCTGATTTCTGTCGCGAGCGTGAAGATGGCCTCACGCTCGAGCGCCGAACGTGAAGATGGCTTCACGCTCGGCGCGGATCAGGGCTCGCGGGTCAGCTCCGCACCGTCGCCCAGAAGTCGCACTGATGCGCGGCGGCGTAGTCGGTGATCATCCGGCTGCCGTCGGTGCGCAGTGACATCCACCGCCGGTCGGGCCCGTTTCCGATAGCGGGCCAGTCAGGTTGGTCGACGGCGATCGGTGCACCGGTCACGACGAACCCGGTCCAGTACTCGATCATCTGGTCGGACAACCGGCGCTGCGCGGGATCGAGCGGCGGGGCACCACCGATATCGAAGAGGTAGCGCATCTCCAGCGAGTGCGTGGCGCCGATCGGGAAGGGCACCTGGTCGAACAACTCCGGGGCGGGCGCGTGCGGGTCGTCGAATTCATAGCCGTACACCGGCGCGCCGGCGACCAGGCCGCGGGCCATCCGGTCGGCCAGGCAGGCGAAGATGTCGTCGGTAGCGGCGGCGGCATAGGCCAGCGAGACGCTGCCGGCGAACCGGCCCGGCGGATAGTGCTCGGCCACCGCGGCGGCGGAGTCACGTCCGAACGTGTCGCCGAGTTCGTCGGGGTATTCCGCGGCGGTGATCTCCTGCCCGACGCGTAGATACCGCAGCGCGACGAACAGTGCGAACTCGTCCCGGTTGACCCCGAGCAGTACCGGCTTACCCGCGGGGCCGCCCTCGCCCGGAGGTTCCCGGAACACCCGCACCGGATCCTTGGGCAGCAGCGCGGTTCCGATCACCGGGCCGCTGAGGTGATCGGTGCCGAACCGTGAGTACCACAGCGGCTTGGCCAGCCGGTCGGGCGGCAACGCCCGCAGGCACGACGCGATCTGCTCATCGGGGTCCTGCGGCGCGGTGGCCCGGTCGCCGCACCCCAGGGATTCGGTGTATTCGCGGCTGATCCGCTGCGCGTCGGGCACCTCGACCTGGGCCTGACACGGGCCGCTTTGAATGATCGCGGCCCGGAACAGGCCCGCCGAATCCGGGGCAGCCAGGTGGTCACAGACCGACATGCCGCCGGCGGACTCACCGGCGATGGTCACCTTGTCCGGGTCGCCGCCGAATTCGTCGATGTTGTCGCGAACCCAGCGCAGCGCCGCCTGCTGATCGGCCAGCCCGTAATTGCCGGGGTTCCCCAGCGCGGGGTCGGCCAGGAATCCGAGCGCGCCCAGCCGGTAGTTGATGGTGACGACGATGATGCGTCCGCGGACGGCAAGCCGTTGCGCGTGGTAGATGTCGCCGGCGCCCCGCATGAAACTTCCGCCGTGGATCCACACCATGACCGGCAGCGGCTCGGCGGCCGAGCCGGTCGGCGTCCACACGTTGAGCGTCAGGCAGTCTTCGCTGATCGGATCCACGTCGGCGGCATCCGGCTGAACGCACCAGGGTCCACGCTTGACCGCGTCACGCACACCGGGCCATGCCGGCATCGGCGCCGGCGGCTGCCACCGCAGCGGCCCAACCGGCGGAGCGGCGTACGGGATCCCTTGAAACAGCCGGTGATCCGGCCCGACGGTGCCTTTCAACAGCCCGGATCCGGTCCGCACCACGTCGGCATTGAGCGCGACCGCGCGAGGGCCCACGCTCGAGTGGGACGCCGCGCCGTCCGAGCGCGCGCACCCGGCTGCCAACACCGCAGTCAGCGCCAGCACAACGGCGCCGACCCTGCGAGGCCAGCGGCACGATCCGATCGACATGACCGAAGAGCCTAATCGGCCCGAATCAACCCAAAGCGCCGCCACGACGGCCGACGATCCGCAACACTGGACCCAAACCTGACACGTGTCAAAAATGGGGACTAGGAGCAGGGTATGAGTACACCGATCATCGACCAGGCCGCCCAGGTGTTCGTCGACCCCAGCGCCTACGCCGACGAACCTCGGTTGCACGCGGCCCTGACCCACCTGCGCGCACACGCACCGGTGTCCCTGGTCGACCATCGGCCCTACCGCCCGTTCTGGGCCATCACCCGCCACGCCGACATCATGGAGATCGAGCGTGACAACGTGCTGTGGATCAACGCGCCGCGGCCCGTGCTGGCGCCCGCCGACGCCGACGACCTTCAGCGCTCCCTGCTCGAGTCCGGAATGGGGCTGCGGACCCTGATCCACATGGACGATCCGCAACACCACAAGATGCGCACCATCGTCTCAGACTGGTTCCGCCCCAAGGCGATGCGGATGCTCAAGACCCGCATCGACGAGCTCGCCCATCGCTACGTCGAGAAGATGGTGCAGCTCGGCCCGGAGTGCGATTTCGTGCAGGAGGTCGCGGTCAACTACCCGCTGTTCGTCATCATGTCGCTGCTGGGCCTGCCGGAGACGGACTTCGGTCGCATGCTGCGGCTGACCCAGGAACTGTTCGGCGGCGACGACGAGGAGTACCGCCGCGGCTTGACTCCCGAGGAGCAGCTGCCGGTGCTGCTCGACTTCTTCTCCTACTTCGGGGCGCTGACCGCGGCGCGGCGCGCCCAACCAACCGACGATCTGGCCTCCACGATCGCCAACGCGACCATCGACGGCGCACCGCTGTCGGATGTGGATACGGCTTCCTACTACGTCATCATCGCCACCGCCGGCCACGACACCACCAGCGCTGCGATCGGCGGCGGCCTGCGGGCACTCATCGAACACCCGGATCAGCGGGAGCGGCTGCGTGCCGACCTGCGGCTCATGCCGACCGCGGTCGAGGAGATCATCCGCTGGGTGACGCCGGTCAAGGAGTTCATGCGCACCGCCACCGCCGACACCGCGGTGCGCGGCGTACCGATCGCGGAGGGCGAATCCGTCTATCTGTCCTATGTTTCGGCCAACCGCGACGAGGACGTCTTCGACGACCCGTTCGCCTTCGACGTCGGGCGCGACCCGAACAAGCATCTGGCATTCGGGCACGGAGTGCACTTCTGTGTGGGCTCCGCCCTGGCGCGCATGGAGATCAGCAGTTTCTTCAGCGCCTTGTTGCCGCGGCTGGACGCCATCGAGCTCGCCGGCGAGCCTCAGCTGGCGTCGACGACGTTCGTCGGCGGCCTCAAGCACCTGCCGATCCGCTACCGGCTGCGGTCCTGACCGCAGAGCAGTACCGCGGCCCGGTGCGCCAGCATCGCGATGGTCGCGTGCGGTCCGCGGCTGGTGATCCGGGGCAGCGCCGAGCCGTCGATCACCCACAGGCCGTCGACGCCACGCACCCGGCACTGCGCATCGAGCACCGCATCCCGGTCGCCGTCACCGCCGATCGGCGCACTACCGCACAGGTGTTGTGATGTCGACCAACGCGGCTCTGCACCAACATCTTTCACGCCCACAATCTGATCGACCAGGTCCACGCCGCGGCGCAACGCCGCCATATCCGCCGGCTCGGTGTCATAGCGGTGTTCGATGCGCGGTGGTACGTGCGGGTCCGCCGAGACCAGGCTTATCCGCCCGCGGGCTCGCGGAGTCATCAGCGCTACCCCGATCTGCGGCTGATCGGGCGTGTCGACTTCACCGACCATCGCGGCGAAACCGGCGGTGTAGGGCCGAATCTCCACGTCCTCGTGGTGCAGCACTGCTTCCAGCACCGGGCGGCCGGGCGTGCCCGGCCATGGCGCTGCCACCAGCCATTCCGGGTGATCCGCACAGTGCGCGCCGACCGGAAGCGCTGCCTTTACCGCGACACCTGCATCGCGCAGCATGACCTCTCCACCGACACCGGACAACATCAACAGGTGTGCCGATCCGATCGCCCCGGCGCACAACACGATCCGATCCGCAGTAAGCGTGATGGGGCCCTGCTCACCGATCGCTTCCACGGCTATGGCTCGATCAGCTTCGATGGTGACACGGACCGCCCGGGTCTGCGTCAGGACAGTGAGGTTCTCGCGCGACAGCGCGGGCCGCAGGTACGCCATACCCGGTCCGGTGCGCACGCCCTCGACAGTCACGTTGAGTGGGACGGCACCCGCGCCGGATCGTGTCGTCAGCGTCGCGTCGTTGAGATCGTCGATCCAACCGAACCCTGATCGCTGCACGGAATCATTGAATCGTTTTGTGCTATCGCACATTTCACGAGTCCGTCGGACGGGTATGGGGCCGGTGTCGCCGTGTTGCGGGCCGTGGAAGTCAAGATCGGTCTCGACGGCCCGAAACGACTCCAGCAGCTGCGGCCACGCCCAACCCGCAGGGTAGCCGGCGAAGTCGGCCGGAAGCCCCCGGCAGAAGTACCCCCCGTTGACCGCGCCGGATCCGCCGAAGGTGGCACCACGCACTATCGTCACCGCGTTGTCGGCCCTGCTGATCAGCTCGGCACGGTACCGATGCACCAGCCGGCTGGCCGGGCCGATCGGCAATGTCATCGCGTCGGCGGTCTGCGCAGCCACCACCGGATCCCCCAGACCTGGACCCGATTCCACCACCGTGACCGTGCACGAAGGATCCGACGAGAGCGTTGCCGCGACAATCGATCCCGCGCTTCCAGCCCCCACCACCAGCGCATCGCTGTGTACCACCGGAACGGTCAAGGCGGCCTAGCTGCGAATCTGCGGCCTGAGTGCGGCAAGGTTGCGTTCACGCACCACACCGCTCCACAGGCCGGCACCGTAGGCCAGATCGTCCACCCGCTTGAGCAGCAGGTAGGCCGGCAGCCCCAGTGGCCGGGAATCGTCCTCACTGCGCGCGTGCCGCAGCCAATCCACCACTCCGTCGGCGACCGCCGCCAGCAGCAGCGCCCTGCGGCAGCGCTGTGACACGCACGCGGCCAGCAGCGCGGCGGGCCAGTAGTGCCGGCACAGCGCCGAGGCGATCTGCAGCCCGGCGCTCGCCAGTCCGCGCAACGTCACCATCAGCACATCGGCCGGCGCAGTGTCGGGGCCCCGCATGGACCGGGCCACCCGGTGCCCGGTCAGCGCGGCGATGGTCAAGGAGACCAGATAGCCCAACGCCGAGCCGAGCGCCATCAGCGCCCAGCCTGCCAGCGCCCAGCCGGAGATCACCATGGGCGCGGCCTTGTCCGGGTGGCGGGCCGACAGTGGTGCCGCCGATCCCCCGTAAAAAGCCTTGCGCGCCACCCAATCCCGCAGCTCCACCCGGTGATCGTGGGCGACCTGCGCAATCGGCTCATAGCGCAGCCTGCTGCCCGCATCCACCAATCGCCAGCACAGGTCGACGTCTTCACCGGAATGCAGCGCTTCGTCGAAGCCGCCCAGCTCCCGCAGCGCCGTGGAGCGGCAGATGATCGCCGCGCTGGGGACGTAGGCGACCTTGCCGTAGGGCACTACGGGCGCCTCGCAGCCACCCAGGTCCAGCGACGAACGCATGGACTCATACCGCGCGACCAGGTGTCCGCTGTCGGCCATACCGACGATCCGGGGGGCTACCAGGGCTACCGCCGGGTCGCAGAAGTGCCCCAGCAGGGCCTCCAGCCAGCCCCGACGCGGCACCACATCGGAATCCAGGAACGCCACGAAATTCGTCGTGCAGGCCATCAACCCGGTGTTGCGCGCGGCCGCCGGCCCCCGACTCTCCGGGTGGCGCAGCACCTGCACCTCGCAGCAGTGCGCCGCGGTCAAATCCTCCCGGCAGATCGGAATCTGCGACCCGTCGTCCACCACCACGACCCGCAGGCCACGCAGTGCCGCAATCAGCCGTTGCAGCCCGATCACATTGTCCCGCACCGGAATAACGACTGTCACGTCTCGATACGATGGCCCGCCGGCTGGCCGCGGATGGGCAACGGTGGCATCCAAAAGGGTACGGGCCAACTGTGCGCTGACCGCGTCACGTACCTCCAGACGACCGTCGGACAACATCCCCTGGGCGGCCGGCGCCAGCCGCAGCAGCCGGGTCGGCGACCCGCCCAACAGTGTGGATCCGCGTCCCAGGACGCGTACCTTCCGGTCGACCTGCACGGCGAAGCCGTCAGGCAGCCGGGCCGCGGTCACCGCAGCATCCCGTTCGCCCCGGGTGCCCAGGTATCAACGGCCGCCAGGCCGGCGTCGACCATCTCGGCGAAGAGCCGCTGCCCTTCGCCGGCGGTGGCGGTGGTCGGGTCGCCCAGCACCCCGACGGCGCTCACTGCCCCGACCCCGCCGTCGCGCATCGCGGGAAGCAGCTGCGCCAACGGTGCGCTGTTACCCGGCCGAGCCCGGTCGAACCGGACAATTTCCGGCGAAAGATGCAGCAGCAGAGACGTTTCGGTGTGCCCGGCGTGGGCGTCAGCATCCGGGGCGGCGCACGGAAGCCAGCCCACGTCGCGGCCTTCGAACCGCAGCCGGCCTACCGCCTCGACCAATGCGGGCACATTGCCGCCGTGGCCGTTGACGAAGACCACCCGCTGCGCCCAGCAGCAGGCGGAGCGCCCGTACTCCAGCAACAGTTGGGTCAGCGCCTCGGTGCCGATCGAGATGGTGCCGGCAAAGCTCTGATGCTCGCCACTGGCGCCGTAGGCAATGGCCGGCGCGACCGTCCAGCCGTGCCCCGTCGCGGCTGCTGCCAACCGCTCGGCCAACCGCTGAGCGAGCGCCTGTGCGACCCGGGTATCGGTGTCCAGCGGTAGGTGCGGACCGTGCTGCTCGGTCGACCCGACCGGGACCAGCAGCCTGATCCCCCGCTCCGGCAGCTGACCCTGTAGCTGGTTCTGCAGTTCGTCCCAGGTCGAACTACCGAGCTCGCCGCCAACCGCCATCGGACGATGGTAAGCGAATTCACCTGTCGTACACCAGTTGTTGACGAGTACGACCCAAGTAAATTTTTCGCTCCGGGGCCCGGACTGCTCTCGAGTGATCACGTCCGTCCCGTCCGCCACGGGCGTATCAGAACTGACGCTGATTTAGCAGGTGGGCGCGCCGACCCGACGAGTGGCGGACCTGTGCCTTCCGACTAGGCCTCGGCGGCCGGGACGCCGAGCGCCCGGGTGAATCCGGCCGGAATCAGGATGTCGTCCGGCGACAGATCATGCACCGAGGACCGACCCAAGCCCATCAGGGCCGAGTCGATGCCGCCCCGGAGGATGTCCAGGACGTTCTCCACGCCGGGTTGCCCGGCGGCGCCCAGACCCCACAGGTAAGCCCGGCCGATCATCACCGCACGCGCACCCAGCGCCACGGCCTTGACGACGTCGCTGCCCCGCCGGATGCCACCGTCCAGCAACACCTCGATCTGGTCGCCCACCGCCTCGGCGATGGCCGGAAGGGCGCGGATCGCCGCGGGCGTGCCGTCCAGGTTGTTGCCGCCGTGGTTGGAGACCGATATCGCCGAAACACCGGCATCCACAGCCCGTTTCGCGTCGTCTACCCGCATCACGCCCTTGAGCATGAACGGCCCGCCCCACAGCTCACGCAGCCAGGCGATGTCTTCCCAGGTGGGGGGTGGGGTGCCCATCCATTCCCCGTAGGCCTGGAAGAACGGCGGACCGGCCTCGCCGCGGCCCGCCTGGTTGGGCACCCGCAGGCTCGGCGGTCGCAGGGTCTTGGCCCACCGAAGGAACCATCCGGGCCTGGTGAGAGCCTCAGGCATCATCTTGACCATGGTCTTGAGGTCCATCTTCTCCGGGATGGTGGGGCTGCCCCAGTCCCGCCCGTGCGAGAAGCTCCAGTCGGTGGTCGCGATCATCCCGACGGCCCCGGCCGCCCGGGCGCGCTCCGCCCGCTCGGCGATGGCGTCGCGTCCGCCCAGCCAGTAGATCTGGAAGAAGGTCTTGGGGTTGGCGGCGATAACCTCTTCCATCGGCTTGCTGGCAAACGACGACAGGCCCATCGCGGTTCCGCGCGCCGCCGCCGCTCGCGCAACGGCCACCTCGCCGTCCGGGTCGACTGCCTGCACACCGGTCGGCGAGATCATCACCGGCATCGAGATCTCTTGCCCCATAACCGTTGTCGACAGTTCACGACTGGCGGGCGCACCCACCACGTGCGGTGCGAATCCCAGTTCGCTGAATGCCGCCACGTTGTCGCTGACCGTCAGGCCCTTTTCACTGGCCGAGATCAGCGAGGAGTACGCGGACTTCGGGAGCCGCTTCTTGGCTCGCTCCTGGGCAATGGCAACAGTTTCGAACCAGACATCACGAGCCATGATCAGATTGGACTTTCATTGCAGAGGCGGGCCGGCGGACGCATGGACAGCGTCAACGGCACCACAGTGGTGATCGGCTTGCCGCGGGAGTGGTCCGCGGCCGGACGGGGCTTGGTGCGATCAGCGGCCAGCGCGGGAGCGCCGTAGCCCTGGACACATTCCGGATCGGGCCCGTCCAGCGGCAGGCCGGTGAAGAACTTGGCGGCCATGCAGCCGCCCCGGCAGCTGTCGTAGTGGTCGCAGCTTCCACACGCCCCTGCGGACTGCGGCTCGCGCAGTTCACGAAACAGCGGGGCGTTCTTCCAGACGTTGTCGAAACCGCCGTCGGACAGCACGTTTCCAGCCAGGAAGCGGTCGTGGATGGCGAAGGGGCAGGCGTAGACATCACCGACGGGGTCGATCAGGCACACCACTCGGCCGGCACCACACATGTTCAGCCCGGCGAGCGCACCGGGCGCGCCCAGGCCGGACAGGTGGAAGAAGGAGTCGCCGGTCAACACGCGTTCCCCGTTGGCCACCAGCCAGTCATAGAGCTGGACCTGCTGGCCGGCGGTCGGGTGCAGGTCGTCCCACACGTCGGCGCCGCGGCCCGACGGCCGCAGTCGGGTGATCCGTAGCGTGGCTCCATAGCGGCTGGCCAGCGCTGCGAAGTCGTCGAGTTGGTCGATGTTGTGGCGGGTCGCAACCACCGAGATCTTGGCATCGGAGAATCCGGCCGCAGCCAGGTTCTCCAGCGCGCGGATCGCCATGTCGAACGAGCCGGGGCCGCGGATCGGGTCGTTGACCTCGGCGGTGGCACCGTCCAGGGAGATCTGGACGTCGACGTAGTCGCTGGCCGCCAGCTTGGCCGCCACCTCGGGGGTGATCCGCAGACCGTTGGTGGAGAACTTCACCCCCACGTGGTGCTCGGTCGCGTAGTCCACCAGCTCCCAAAAGTCCGAGCGCACAGTGGGTTCCCCGCCACCGATGTTGACGTAGAACACCTGCATGCGTTCCAGCTCGTCGATGATGTCCTTGCATTGCCGCGTGGACAGCTCGCGGGGATCGCGCTTGCCCGACGAGGACAGGCAGTGCACGCACGCCAGGTTGCAGGCGTAGGTCAGCTCCCACGTCAGGCAGATCGGAGCGTCAAGCCCGTGCTCGAATTGTTCGATCAGCCGGGGCACCGGTGCCACGGATGTCATTGGCCCTCCCTGGGCATCAGCATCTTCGAATCCGCCAACACGCGCAGCGCGTGTAGGTACGGACCCTGGTCGGCGTCGTCGACTCCGGCTGCGCGGCAGGCGGATCGGACATCGTCATGCTCCGGCAGAGACCGCACCACCTCGACGATGGTGCGGTTCTTCAGAAACGACAACTTGCGGGTGCCGAAGTGGTACAGCAGCGCACCAAACGGCTCCGGACGGAGCGCCACCTGCGGGTGCAGCTCCCAGCCGCGGTCGGGGTCGAACACCGTTGCCTCCGACTCCACGGCGACCTCCGGCATGGTCAGTAGACGCCGCACATGCCGTCGATGGACACCTCTTCGACCAGGGTCTCGGTGACGATCTCGGCTGCAGTCTCGTTCTGCTGGTTCTGGTCCATGACGCGGGCCTTTCTCACATTCGGGTTCGACAACGGACTGTCGTGTCCGTCACAATCTCGGACAGAATATGGCATCGAGTGCCGTAAAGGAAGTGGGGCTGTCAGATGGGCGGTACACCGGATGCGCACCCCCGCGCCGGGCGGCGGCGCTCCACCACCCCGCAGCACATCACCGACGTGGCCATCGACCTGTTCGCCGCCCGCGGATTCGGCGAGGTGAGCGTCGACGACGTGGCGCAGGCCGCCGGCATCGGCCGGCGCACGGTATTCCGGTACTACGCCTCGAAGAACGCCATCCCGTGGGGCGACTTCGACGCCCACCTGCAACAACTGCGCGAACTGCTGGACGGCATCGACCCCGCCGCACCTCTCGGCGATGCGCTGCGCGCGGCATTGTTGGCGTTCAACACCTTCGACGCGAGTGAGACGGAGCGCCATCGCCGGCGGATGCGGGTGATCCTGCAGACCGATGAGCTGCAGGCGTACTCGATGACGATGTACGCCGGCTGGCGCAACGTCATCGCGGAGTTCGTGGCACGCCGCGCGGGCTGCGACCCCGACGACCTGCGGCCGCAGACGGTGGCGTGGATGATGCTAGGGGTGGCTCTCAGCGCCTACGAACGCTGGCTGGGAGATGAGTCGCTGGTGTTGCCTCAGGTTCTCGGTGCGGCGTTCGATGCGATCCGCGGCGGGCTGGACTGACGCTCACCCCACGACGTCGCGGTAGGCGGTGACCACCGGCTCCAGCTCGTCAGGGGTGGCCCCGTGCAGGATCACCGCGTCGGCTCCGTAGTCGAACTCCTCGCGGATACGCTCCGCGCAGCACCGCGCCGGTCCGGTGGCCGCCGGCTCCAGCCACTCGCCGGGGATCAACGTCGCGATGTGCTCGATCTGCTCGGCGGTGGCCTTGTGGTCGATACCGCCCGGGATCGAGGTCACCACCGGGTCTTCGCGGAAGCGCTGCAGCACCGCCGGGTCCCAGTTATTGGTGCGCACCAGCAGATCGCCGTAGCCCTGTAGATAGGTAGCCAGCCGCGCCACGGTCTTTTTCAGCCGCAGCTCTTCGGGCAGGTGATCGCCCACGGTGGCGAAACACGACCACACCCGCACGCTCGCCGGGTCGCGGCCGGCTCGTTCCGCGGCGTCCTTCACCGTTTTCACGCTGCGCTGCAAGGTCTCCGGGGTGAAGTAGGTGTGCAGGATGACGTCGTCGAACAATGCGCCGCCCAGCTCGAGCGTCTTGGGCCCGAATGCCACCAGCGCCAGCCGGATGTCTTCGCGGAAGTCCGGGTCCAAGAACAGCACCTGATAGCGGCCGATCGGCCCGTCGTGGCCCAAGATCACCTCGCCTTTCCAGAGTCGGCGCATCACCTGCGCGAAGTCGGCCATCTGCGCGGTGGTGACGTTCGGGATCCCGAACGCGGCGTACAGGGCAGCCACGCCGCGGCCGATGCCCAGGGTGAATCGTCCCCGCGACAGTCGGTGCATGGTGGTCGCCCATGACGCGGTGATCAACGGATGGCGGGTGTTGTGATTGGTTGCCGCGGTGGCGATCTGCATCCGGTCGGTGACCGCGCACGCCGCCCCGACCAGCGACGACGCCTCCTTGACGTTCCAGCGTTCGGAGATGAACGCGGTCCCGAACCCGAGTTCCTCGCCACGGCGGGCTTCATCCAGCAGCGCGGCCGGGCCCTCCCCGCCGGCGCCGGCCAGCAGGTAGTAGCCCAGTTCATCGAGAACCCGATCGGACCCGACCATGACCACACTCCATTCCTGCCGATACATCTATCGATGGGTTTACGGTACGGTATTCAGTTGGATGCCGCGGGAGGAAATGCGATGAAGGTTCCGTTCACCTGGAAGGTCACCGGCTGGTTCATGATCGGCTGGTCACCGGAGTTCGCCATCGGAGAGACCCGGGCCCTGCATTACTTCGGCGAGGACCTGGTCGCCTACCGGGACGCCGGCGGTGGACTGCACGTGATGGAGGCGCACTGCAAGCACATGGGCGCCCACTTGGGCCACGGCGGCACGGTGGTCGAAGATCGCGTCGAGTGCCCCTTCCACGGCTGGCAGTGGGGACCCGACGGCTGCAACAAATTCATCCCCTATCAGCCGGACCGGCCGAACAAGGCGTTGCGCCTGCGGGTCTACCCGGTCCGCGAGCAGCACGGCTGCGTGTTCGCATGGCACCACCCCGACGGCGCCGAACCCCATTGGGAGATGCCCGACATCTTCGGCAAGTTTCCCCAGTTCACCGCCGGCCCGCAGGACTACTATCGGGCCTACCCGGAATTCTCCCGACGTCTGGAGAGCGAACCGGTCCATCCACAGATCGTCGCCGAGAATGCCGCTGACAGCGCACATTTCCAGTACGTACACCACGCGACGGTGACGCCCAGACTGCTCGACTGGGAGATGGCCGGCCAGGAATGGCACTTCGTCGCCGGTTTTCCCGACGAGCGCGCGGCTGACCCGGAACAGATGGCGTTGCGCTTCCACAGTCACCTGTTCGGGCTCGGCGGGGCGATCAGCATCTTCGAGGGCGTGCAGCAGCACCGGCTGATCTTCACCTGCACCCCGGTCGACGAGGGCCGCTCGGACCTGTTCTATTCGATCTGGTGGCCGAGGGTTCCCGGCGACGACTCCGACGCGCCGCCGGACGACGTCCGGGCGCGTGTCGAGAAGCAGTTCCTGACCACCGTCGAAGACGATCTGGGTATCTGGCGCTACCAGCGCTACATCCAGAATCCGGCACTGTCCAAGGTCGACGCGAAACCGTTTATGACACTGCGGAAGTGGGCGACACAGTTCTACGATGTGCCGGCATGACCGCCACACTGGCGGAATTGGTGGCGCCGGAGCACACCGCACTCATCACCCAGGAGCTGCAGGGCGCGGTGGTGGGACCCGACGCCGGCTTGGCGGCCCTCGCCGACGAGGCGCGCCGTGAGGCGCTGCCCAACATCGGC
Source organism: Mycobacterium sp. SMC-15 (assembly GCF_045310925.1). Classification (NCBI taxonomy): domain Bacteria; kingdom Bacillati; phylum Actinomycetota; class Actinomycetes; order Mycobacteriales; family Mycobacteriaceae; genus Mycobacterium; species Mycobacterium sp. SMC-15. The sequence continues at coordinate 176,903 of NZ_JBJIAJ010000005.1, forward strand.
CGGCTGCTGCCGGTGGCGCGGTCGGCCGGCGTTGCGGTGGTGCACTGCCTGGTGCACCGTCGCCCGGACGGCCTGGGCTCGAACCACAACGCGCGGCTGTTCGCCGCCGGCCGCCGCGCGGTGCGCATCGATCCGGGCAGCGCCGGTGCCACCCTGCTGCCCGAGTTCGGGCCGGAGCCGTCTGACCTGGTGCTCAGCCGCTGTCACGGCCTCGGGCCGATGGGCGGAACCGATCTGGACGCAGTCCTGCGCAACCTGGGCGTATCCACCGTTGTCGCGGTGGGGGTCTCGCTGAACGTGGCCATCCCGAACCTGGTCATGGACGCGGTCAACGCCGCTTACCGCGTGGTGGTGCCCCGCGACGCGGTGGCCGGTGTCCCGGCCGAGTACGGTGCTGCCATCATCGACAACACGCTGTCGCTGCTGGCGACGATCACCACCACACAGGAGCTGATGGACACGTGGCACCCCTGACCCAGTTCACCGTGCCCGAGGTCACCGACGCGGTGGCCGCGGCGATTCCCGACCGCGACATGATCGTCCAGGGCGACCGGCGCTACACCTATGCCCAGATCCTCGAGCGGTCCAACCGGCTGGCGTCCTACCTGCACTCGCGCGGGCTGGGGTGCCACACGCCGCGGTCGGATCTGTCCGCGCACGAGACCGGCCAGGACTTGTTGGGCATCTACGCCTACAACGGCAACGAGTTCGTCGAGACCCTGCTGGGCAGCTTCCGGGCCCGGGTGGCGCCGTTCAACGTCAACTACCGCTACGTGCGCAAGGAATTGGCGTACCTGCTGGCTGATTCCGGCGCCACCGCGCTGGTGTATCACGCCGCGTTCGCCCCCACCTTGGCCGAAGTACTCCCCGACCTTCCGCAACTCAAAGTGCTCATCCAGATCGCTGACGACTCCGGCAACACCCTGCTCGATGGGGCGGTCGACTACGAGACGGTGCTGGCGGAGAGCTCGCCGGAGCCGCCTCCGGTGCAACCCTCGCCCGACGATCTGTATGTGCTCTACACCGGTGGCACCACCGGGATGCCCAAGGGCGTGCTCTGGCGTCAGCACGACATCTTCATGGGCTCGTTCGGCGGCCGCAACCTGATGACCGCCGAAGAGGTCAGCTCCATCGACGACATCGTGGGGCCGGCTCGGGAGAACCCGGGCATCAGGCTGATGATCCTGCCGCCGCTGATCCACGGCGCCGCCCAGTGGGCGGTGATGACCGCGATCAACACCGGCCAAACTCTGGTCTTCCCTTCGGTTGTGGACCATTTCGACGCCGACGACGTGGTACGCGCCATTGAGCGCGAGAAAGTGCTGTCGGTGACCGTGGTCGGCGATGCGATGGCCCGGCCGCTGCTGGACGCGATCCGCAAGGGCAGCGCCGACGTATCGTCACTGCTGGTGGTGGCCAACGGCGGCGCCCTGTTGACGCCGTACGTCAAGCAGCAGATCGTCGAGACCCTGCCCGGTGCGATGGTGATCGACGGGGTCGGATCCTCGGAGACCGGCGCCCAGATGCGTCACATGTCGACCTCGGGTGCCGTGTCCACCGGAACGTTCGCCGGCGGACCGGACACCTGCGTGGTGGCCGAGGACCTGGTGACCGTCCTGCAACCCGGCCACGACGGTCTGGGCTGGCTCGGCCAGCGCGGCTACGTCCCTCTGGGCTACAAGGGCGATGCAACCAAGACCGCGGCGACGTTCCCGGTGATCGATGGGGCACGCTTCGCGGTTCCCGGCGACCGGGCGCGGCACCTGGACGACGGTTCGATCGAGCTGCTCGGCCGGGATTCGGTGACGATCAACTCCGGTGGGGAGAAGATCTTCGCCGAGGAAGTCGAGACGGCGCTCGCGTCGCATCCGAGTGTCGTCGACGTGGTGGTCGCGGGCCGGCCCAGTGAACGCTGGGGCCAGGAGGTGGTGGCCGTGGTGGCCCTCGCCGACGGTGCCGCCGTGACGGCCGCCGAACTCATCGAGCATGCCGGCGGGTCACTGGCCCGCTACAAGCTGCCCAAGGCAGTCGTGTTCCGGGCGACGATCGTGCGCAGCCCGGCCGGCAAGGCCGACTACCGGTGGGCGCGCGAACAGGCCGAGCAGGGCTAGCGTCGTCAGCCGCGTTTGATCCGGCGGCGGGTCCGGTTGCGCGCCGAGCGCAGCATCGCATCGGCGTAGAAGCGCATCGCGGGTCGAAACGGCGGCGCCGCACTACCGGTCATGCTGAACGGCAGGTCGGAGCCCACCACGGTCCGGTAGTGGCTGAACGCGTCAAAGCCCGCCTTGCCGTGGTAAGCGCCCATGCCGCTGCGGCCCACCCCGCCGAACGGTGCCCCCGGCGGAATCATCTGTGCCGCAAAATCGTTGCGGGCCACTCCACCGCTTCGGGTGCGCCGCACGAAGTCCCGGAAGCTCTTGCCGCCGGGACCGAACCAGTAGGCGACCAGCGGAGCGGGGCGCGCGTTGATCGTCTCGATCGCTTCATCGAGGGTGCCATAGCCCTGCACCATCAGCACCGGACCGAAGATCTCCTCGTCGGCGATCCGCATGGTCGCATCGACGCCGCGCACGAGGGTGGGGGCGATCTTGCGGGAAGCTCGATCCGGCAGCGCCTCCCCATCCGGCTCGACGGCCTCCACCACGGCACCGCGGTCGCGCGCGTCGTCGATCAGAGCCAGCACCCGGTCGAAGTTGGCTTCGTTGACGCTTGAGCAGTAGTCGCCATTGGCCAGGATCGTCGGGAACATGTCCCGCAACGTTTGCCGGGCGACATCGACAAATGCGTCGATGTCGCGCTCGGGCACCAGAACATAGTCCGGACACACGCAGACCTGACCGCCGTTGACCATGCGGGCCGAGGCGATCCGCTTCGCCGATCGCGCGATATCGGCGCCGGGCGCCACCACGACGGGATTCTTCCCGCCCAGTTCCAAGGTCACCGGGACCAGGTTGTCCGCGGCGGCGCGCTGAACCAGCGCACCCACCGATGGCGAACCGGTGAAGAAGACGTGGTCGAACGGCAGACCGGCGAACGCGGCCGCCACCTCGGCGCCACCGGTGACGACGGCGAACTCGCTCTCGTCGAAGTACTTCGGTGCCAGCTGCGCCATCAGCTCGGCGGTGTGCGAGGTGATCTCGGACATCTTGACCATCACCCGGTTGCCCGCCGCGAAGGCTGCCGCCGCCGGCACCACCACCAGTTGCAGCGGGAAGTTCCACGGCCCGATGATTCCCACCACGCCGAGCGGGCTGGGCTGCACCTCGGCACACAACCCGACCAGCCGGGCCGCACGCAGCAACTTGCCCGGCCGCATCCATTGTCGGACATGCGATCTGGTGTGCTCGACCACGGGGACGATGCCGATCATCTCGGTGGCCAATGAGGCCGCTCGCGACCGGGTGCCGAAGTCCTGCGCCATCGCCTCGGTGAAGGCGTCGACGTTGTCCAGCACCATCGCGAGCAACCGGTCGATGCGGCCGCGCCGGACCGCGGCGCCCGGCGGCCCGTCGGCCACGAAGGACCGCCGCTGCTTCTCCAGCAGATTTGCCAGCTCGGCCGTCACGACAGGTCCAGTGGCCCGTTCTCGGCCACGGTACGCAACTGGCCCAGTTCGACGCCACGATCCGCGGCGGCCTCGATGCAGGCCGCCACATCCTTGCGCATAAAGGGCGCAACGACTTTGGCGAAGCTATCCACACCACCGGCCGACTGCACATACCCCGCGGCCCGGCTGCCGCCGCTGCATTGCGACAGTGCCTCGAACAAGCTGGTGTCGCGCACTCCGAGGCTCTTGCCCAGCTCGACCGCGGCGGCGACCAGTTGCGCATTGGCGGCGAACAGCACGTTGTTGATCAGCTTGAGGTTGAGCGCGGTGCCCAGCCCCCCGGTGGTGATCACCGGATCGGCATAGGACGCCAGCACCGGCTGCGCACGGGCCACCGCGTCGTCGGGGCCGCCGAGCAGCACGGTCAGCCTGCCGGCCTCGATGTCATGAGCGCCGCCGCTCACGGGAGCGTCCACCAGCACCGGGCCGTGCGGGAACTCCGCCGCCAATTTGGTCAAAGTGCTCACGGTCCCGGTGGTGTGGGAAACCACGACTGTGCTGGAGTCGGCATGGGCAAGCAAGCCGTCGGCGCCGGTGGCGACATCGAGCAGTTGGGCGTCGGAGAACAGGCAGCTGATCACGACGCCGGCATTGCGGGCGGCCGCGGCGACCGACTCGACCGGCACGGCACCGACGTCGGCGAGCCGCTGGCGCACCTCGGGCCGGCGCGCGTACACCTGCACGCGATAGCCGGCGGCTACCAGGCGCGCGACCATCGGTTCGCCCATCTTGCCGGCTCCCACGAACCCGACGACCTGGCCCGTTGCGCTCATTCTCGGCTCCTCAAGGCAGCTTTCGGCTATCCGGTAAGGGCAACCGTAGCATTGTCCGCACGCGCCGAATTCGTTACAGTCGTGCTTACTGTCGACTTTTCGGGTACACCAGAAGGCTGGCGAGGATGACCAACCCGCAGCGCAAGGTCGTGGTCGTGGGCGCGGGGTCGGGAATCGGCGCCGCCACCGCCGCGCACTTCTACGAGCGCGGAGATTTCGTTCTCGCCGTCGACGTGCGCGCCCACCACACGCCGGCGTCGCAACACGCCTGCTGCGACCTGCGGGATCCGGCAGCCATCGCTGAGTTCACCGCCGGAATCGGCGACGGCTGGGACCTACTGGCCCACGTCGCCGGCCTACCGGGCACCGCATCGACTGCCGACGTACTCACGGTGAACTACCTGGGTATGCGCCTGATGACCGAGGGCCTGCTACCGCGGCTTCGTCGCGGCGGGTCGGTGGTCGCGGTGGCATCGACGGCGGCACTCGGATGGGAGCAGCGCATCCCGGCGCTCAACGACCTACTCGAAGCGACGGACGCGCAGGCCGTCCTGCGCTGGCAGGCCGGCCAGGACCCGACCTACCCGGTCTACAGCACCTCCAAGCAGGCGATGATCCTGTACGCCAAGCGGCGAGCCGCAACGGCCCACGCCGAGTACGGCGTACGGATCAACACGGTGAGCCCGGGCCCGGTCGAAACGCCGATCCTGCCCGACTTCGAGCAGTCGATGGGCAAACAGCTGCTCGACACCGTACGCGCCACCGTCGGCCGGCATGCCGGCGTCGACGACATCGTGCCGGTGATCGACTTCCTGGGCTCCCCCGCCGCCGGATGGATCACCGGCCAGGACGTTCTCGTCGACGGCGGGTTCATCACCTCGATCACCGCCGGCACCCCCATCACCGCGTAGGGCCAACGCCCCGAGAGGAAACCATGACACTGGATTCGTCACCGACCACACCGGTATCGCCGCACCCCTACCATCGCCTGGACATCTCCGAAACCGGCTTCTGGGGCAAGGACTTCCGGACCCGGGACGAGACGTTCGCGACGCTGCGCGGCGAACCGGGGCTGACCTGGCACCGGCCCATAGACGCGGTGTTCCCCCACCAGGAGACCGGATACTGGGCGGCGACCCGCCATGCCGACGTCAAGTTCATCAGCCAGCATGAAGAGCTGTTCTGTTCCAGCGAAGGCGTCAGCGTCGACCCGATGCCGGCCGAGATCCAGCGCAACATGACGTTCTTCCTGGCGATGGACCCACCCGATCACACTCGGTACCGCAAGCTCATCAGTTCGGGATTCACCCCGCGCCAGGTTCGGCGCATCGAGGATCAGATCAAGGCCAACTCCCGCAGCATCGTCGACGACCTGTTGACCCAGTTGCGCACCGGCGACCAGATCGACTTCGTCGCAAGCTGTTCGGGCCAACTGCCGATGCGCACGGTCTCGGACATGATCGGCATCGACCCGGCCGACCAGCAGAAGGTCGCCTACGCCGCCGAATGCCTGTTCAGTGGGAGCGACGACGAGTACGCCTCACTGGAGGAGCGGGCCGTGCACGTCATGACGCAGCTGGGCGTGCTGGCCGGCTCCGGCGTCGAGCTGGCACAGCGCCGCCGCGCCGAACCGCACGATGACCTGATGACCGAGTTGGTCAATGCCGAGGTCGACGGCCACCGCCTCACCGATTCCGAGCTCGGCTCATTCATGGTGCTGCTGGGCTCTGCGGGCAACGACACCACCAAGCAGGCCACCACGCACGCCTTCAAGGCCTTGATCGAACATCCTGAGCAGCGCGCCTGGCTGCTGGCCGATTACGACAATCGGATCGGCGGGGCGGTCGAGGAGTTCGTGCGATGGGCGACACCGGTACTCGCCTTCGCCCGTCACGCGGTGGTGGACACCGAGGTCGCCGGGACCGAGATCAAAGCCGGCGAGAAGGTGGCGCTGTACTACTGCTCGGCAAACCGCGACGAGTCGGTGTTCGACCGGCCGCATGAGTTCGACCTCACCCGCGCCACCAACCCGCACCTGGGCTTCGGCGGCGGCGGCGCGCACTACTGCCTGGGCACCCATGTCGCCCGGATGGAGCTGCGTCACCTGTTCTACGAGCTGCTCACCCGGCTGCCGGAAGTCAGGATCGGCGAGCCGGAGTACCTGCAGAGCACCTTCGTGCACGGCATCAAGCGGATGCCGATCAGCCTGGCCTGACGCTGGCGCAATACTCGCTTAGTCGGTTACTGTAATCATTACAGTATGTAGCTACACCCGACGGGAGATCAGCCGTGGAGAGTCAGGTTGACGACATCGCTGCCGCACTCGACAAGCCGGCCGACTACCTGAAGAACCCCTATCCGTACTTCCGGAGCAAGCGAGAAGGACTCGGAGTCTTCCCCGGAACGGTCATGGACTACTCCAAGACCCCGGCATCGCTTCGGCCCAAGACCCAATTCGCCGCGGTCTCCTTCGAGGCCGTGAATCAGGTTTTCCGCGAGGCGGATTCCTTCAACTCGCACATCTACGACGTCACTATCGGGCTGTTCATCGGACCGACGATCCTGGCGATGGAGGGCGAGCCACACCGCAAGCATCGCAATCTGGTCTCGGCGGCCTTCAAACGGAAATCACTGGTGCACTGGGAGCCGGAGGTGGTCCGGCCGGTCTGCAAGGCCCTGATCGACGAGTTCATCGGCGGCGGTACCACCGATCTGGTGTCCGGCTTCACCTTCGAATTCCCCACCCGGGTCATCGCCAAGCTGCTGGGCCTGCCCGAAGAGGACCTGCCCTGGTTCCGCCAGCGGGCGATCGAGCTGATCAGCTACACCGTCAACTACGAGCGGGCGTTTGCCGCTTCAGCGGAATTGAAGGACTACTTCCTGGCCCAGATGGCCAAACGCAAGTCCCAGCCGACCGAAGACATCATCGGCGACCTGGTCACCGCGGAGGTCGATGGCGAAAAGCTCACCGACGAAGCGATCTTCTCGTTTCTACGCCTGCTGCTGCCGGCCGGCCTGGAGACCACCTACCGGGCCACCAGCAACCTGCTGTATCTGCTGCTCACCCATCCCGAACAGTTCGCGGCGGTGCGCGCCGACCACGATCTGATCGGCGCCGCGATCGAGGAGGGGCTGCGCTACGAGACGCCGCTGACCACGGTGCAGCGCACCGCCATCCGCGACACCGACGTGGCCGGCGTCGAAGTCCCCGCCGGCGCCGTCGTCGACGTCTGCATCGGTTCCGCCAACCGCGACGAGGCCCGGTGGGAGCGGCCGGAGGAATTCGACATCTTCCGCAAGTGGATTCCGCACATCACATTCGCCGCAGGCGAGCACACCTGCATGGGCCTGCATCTGGCCCGCATGGAGATGCGGGTCGCGATGGAATCCCTGCTGGAACGCCTCGGTGAGATCACCCTGGTGACCGACGGTAACCCGCATATCTACGGGCAGCCGTTTCGCTCCCCGCGGTCGCTGCCGGTGACCTTCACCGAGAAGTGACGGCTTACGCCCCACGCGGTTTGCGGTAGCCGATTGTCTTGGTCTCCAAGTACTGCGAGAACCCCTCGATCCCGCACTGCCGGCCCCAGCCGCTGCTCTTGTAGCCGCCGAACGGCGCGTCGGCTCCGTAGTACATGCCGCCGTTGACGCCGACCGCGCCGGTCCTGATCCGGCGAGCCACAGCCAGTGCCCGCTCGTTCGATGCCGAGACCACGGCGCCGGCCAGCCCGTAGGCACTGTCGTTGGCGATGCGCACCGCCTCGTCGTCGTCACCGAACGGCAGCATCACCACCACCGGCCCGAACACCTCCTCCCTCGCGATGGCGGCGCTGTTGTCGACCCCGACGATCACCGTCGGCTGCACGTAGTGCCCGCCCGCCAGCTCGTCCGGAAGGCCGGCGACTTCGCCTCCGCCGGTGGTGATCTCGGCCCCGTCGCGGCGGGCCTGCGCGTAGGCGTCGAGCACTCGCCGCTTCTGTGCGGCGCTGATCAGCGGGCCGACCAGGGTTTGCGGCAGCGCCGGGTCGCCCACGGTGACGGCCGCGAAGGCCGCGGTGACCGCAGCGACCAACTCGTCGAACAGGCTGGTGTGCACCAGCATCCGGGTGGTGGCCGCGCAGGCCTGCCCTGCGTGCACGCACACCCCCACCGCACCGGGGATCACCTTGGCCGGGTCGGCGTCGTCAAGCACGATCAGCGCCGACTTTCCACCCAGCTCCAGGAAGGTCCGCTTCATGGTGTCGGCGCTGGTGCGGGCCAGCAGCTTGCCGACTGTAGTGGATCCGGTGAACGAGATCATGTCGACCCGGGGGTCGGTGCCGAGCAGTCCGGCCACCTCGTTGGACGGCGTGGGCACGACGTTGACCACCCCAGCGGGGATGTCGGTGTGCTCAGCGATCAGGCGCCCCAGCCGGGTGGCGTTCCACGGGGTGTTCGGGTCGGGCTTGAGGACGACGGTGTTGCCGGCCGCCAGGGCCGGCCCCAGCTTGTTGAGGATCACCTCGATGGGAAAGTTGGACGGCGTGATCGCCGCAACCACACCGACGGGCTCCTTGACGACGGTGCGGACGTTGCGGTCGCCGAACAGTCCCCCGCCGTCGAGTAGCCGCTCCCAGTCGAATTCGTCGATCAACCGTCCCGGGTAGCGCAGCCCAGCTACGAGCGGCCAATCCAGCTGTGCCAGTTGGGTCGTCATCACCGGGCAGCCGACCTCGGCGATCAACTCGGTGCGCAGCTCTTCCTTCTCCGCCTCCAGCGCCGACTGCAGTTGCGCCAGGCAGCGCTTGCGCAGTTCGCGGTTGGTCGACCAATCGGTGTCGTCGAACGCTCGGCGGGCCGCGGCGATGGCCTGGTTCATGTCGTCCGCGCCGGCGGCCGCCGTGGTTCCCAACAGCCGGCCGGTGGCCGGGCTGAGGTTGTCGAACTGGGCGCCCGAGGCCGCTGCCACCAGTTTGCCGTCGATCAGCAGGCGCGACTCCGCCACCACAGCAGCCCGTTCGCCGATCTCAACGCTGCTGGTCTGCCGTCCGATGTCGCTCACCTCGCCCCTTTCGGATGCCCAACCGTAACCATTACAGTAGAATACTTCAATTGGTTCTCGAGGGGTTCACACGGCGGCAGGAGCGCGCTGAGTTGATCAAAGTCATGGACGGCTTCCGGGTGCTGGAAGTCGCGCAGTTCACCTTCGTGCCCGCGGCCGGCGCGATCCTTGCCGACTGGGGCGCCGACGTGATCAAGGTCGAGCACCCGGTGCGCGGTGACACCCAGCGCGGGTTCATCCGGATGGGCGGTTTCGAGCTCAACCCCGACCGGCATCCGCTGATCGAGCACCCCAACCGGGGCAAGCGCAGCGTCGGCATCGATATATCGACTTCCGGTGGGCAGCAGGTCCTTTACGAACTGGCGGCAACGGCGGACGTGTTCTTGACGAACTATCTGCCGCGCGCGCGGCAGAAGAACAAGTTCGACGTCGAGCACATCCGCGCCGCCAACCCCAACATCGTTTACGCCCGCGGCAGTGCCTACGGCGACAAGGGCCCCGAGCGCGACATCGGCGGCTTCGACGGCACCGCGTTCTGGACCCGCAGCGGGATAGGCCACGCGCTGAGTCCCGAGGAACTCGGGGCGCCGCTGTCCCAGGGCATCCCCGCGTTCGGCGACTCCGTCGGTGGGATGAACATCGCCGGCGGGATCGCCGCCGCGCTGCTGCACCGCGAGCGCACCGGCGAGGCGCTTGAGGTCGACGTGTCATTGCTGTCCACCGCATGGTGGGCGGCCGGTGCCAGCGTGACACAGGGCATGGACACCGGCGAGGCGATGCGGGCGATGATGCCGGAATCCGGCGGTTCAGCGAGGCTCGACGAAGGAGAGGCGAAGCTGGGACCGGCGCGCGGGCCGAGCGGTTCAGCGAGGCTCGACGAAGGAGAGGCGAAGCTGGGACCGGCGCGCAGGCCGAGCGGCTCCCCCGCGAACCCGTTCCTGGGCAACTACACGACCTCCGACGGCGGCACCATCAACCTGTGCATCGTCAGCCCGACCGGCTACATCCGAGACACCTTTGAGCATCTGGGGATTCCCGAGGCGGCCGACGACCCGCGCTTCGCCGAGGTCCTGCCGCTGATGCAGAACGCCGAGGCGGCCGGCGCACTGGTCGTTGCCGCGATCGGCGCCAAGCCGTTCGAGTACTGGCGCCAACACCTCAAGACCATGAAGGGTCAGTGGGCGCCGTTCCAGAGCCTGGTCGATCTGGGCTCCGACGAGCAGGCCATCGCCAACGACATGATCGCCGAGGTCGAACCCAGTGACGGCGGACCGCCGTTCAAGGTGGTCCGCGGCCCGGTTCAGTTCAACCACGAGCCGCTGGAGACCACGCGTGCTCCACAGGCCTCCGAGCACACCGAGATCGTCCTGATGGAGCTCGGGATGGATTGGGACCGCATCGAAAAGCTCAAAGAATCGGGCGATATCGCCTAACCATCGTTGAGTCTGCGGCCACGGCGCTGCCTACTCGACCTTTTCCGCCACCAACGCAGAGTCAACGGAGGACCGATGCAGAAAGCGCTAGCACCCGACATTTCGACATGGCCGGAGGCGAGCCCTCAGCTGATCGGCAGCCGCTGCGGCGCCTGTGCCGCCACGGTGGTCCCGGTCCAGCCGCACTGCCCGAGTTGCAGCGGCGACCAGATGAGCCAGGAGCTGCTGCCGCGCACCGGAACCCTGGTGGCCTGGACCACCCAGGGCTTTCCGCCCGGGGCACCGTATCTGGGCCCGGCCGGTACGGACTTCGTACCGTTCGGTGTCGGTCTGGTGCAGCTGGGCGACGTCATCCGGGTCGAAGGTCGCCTTACCGAGAACGATCCGGACAAGCTGGAATTCGGCATGCCGGTGGAGCTGGTCATGATTCCGTTCACCTCCGACGCCGACGGCAACGAGGTCGTCACCTTCGCCTTTCGGCCGGTAGAGGAGACCGCGATCCCATGACTCATGACGTAGCGATCATCGGTGTCGGCCTGCACCCGTTCGGCCGATTCGAGGGCAAGTCCGCGATGGCGATGGGAGTCGACGCCATCTTCGCCGCGGTGGCCGACGCCGGCGTGGACTGGAAGGACATCGGGGCCGCGACCGGCGGCAGCTGGACGGTGGCCAACCCCGACGCCATCGTCGGGATGGTCGGGCTGTCGGGCATCCCGTTCACCAACGTGTTCAACGCGTGCGCCACCGCAGCCAGTGCGACCAAAGTCTGCGCGGACGGCATCCGGCTGGGTGACTACGACATCGGCATCGCCGTCGGCCTGGACAAACACCCGCGCGGGGCGTTCACCGAAGACCCGGCGCTGGTCGGAATGCCGCGGTGGTACGCCGAGAACGGTCAGTACCTGACCACTCAGTTCTTCGGCATGAAGGCCAATCGCTACCTGCACGATCACGGCATCTCCCAGCAGACGTTGGCCAAAGTCGCGGCGAAGAACTTCCGCAACGGCGTGCTGAACCCGAATGCGTTCCGGCGCAAGCCGATCTCCGAGGAGGAGATCCTGGGCTCGGCGATGCTGAACTACCCGCTGACCCAGTACATGTTCTGCGCACCCGACGAGGGCGCGGCGGCGGTGGTCATGTGCCGCGCCGACATCGCCCACCGCTACACCGATAGGCCGGTATACCTGCGGGCGGTGGAGGTCCGCACCCGGCGCTACGGCGCCTACGAGGTGAACACCACCTTCGCCCCGGTCACCGAAGACGTGGCGCCCACGGTGTACGCCGCCCGCGATGCCTTCGAAAAGGCCGGTGTCGCACCCGAAGACGTCGACGTCATTCAGTTGCAGGACACCGATGCCGGCGCCGAGATCATCCACATGGCCGAGTGCGGATTCTGCGCCGACGGCGACCAGGAGAAGCTGCTGGCCGACGGGGCAACCGAGATCACCGGGTCATTGCCGGTCAACACCGACGGCGGGCTGATCGCCAACGGCGAGCCGATCGGGGCGTCGGGACTGCGTCAGATCCACGAGCTGGTGCGCCAGCTGCGCGGTGAGGCCGGTGACCGCCAGGTGCCCGGACAACCCAAGGTGGGTTTCGCTCAGCTCTACGGCGCGCCGGGCACAGCAGCAGCAACCATCCTGACCCGCTAGCGACCAGGAGCAATCATGAGCCAATTCCGAGACGCACCGATCTTCGATGCCGACCAACACATGTACGAGACCCCCGATTCACTGACCAAGTACCTACCGGAGAAGTACTCGCGGGCGGTGCAATTCGCCCAGATCGGCCGCCAGACCCGGATCATCATCAACGGCAAGGTCAGCGACTTTATCCCCAACCCCACCTTCGAGCGGGTCGCCGCGCCGGGCGCACATGAGAGGTTCTTCGCCGGGGAGAACAACGAGGGCCTGACCCTGCGCGAGATGCAGGGCCCGGCCATCGAGGCGCCGGCGGCCACCCGCAACCCCGCCGACCGGGTCGCCGAACTGGACCGCCAGGGCGTCACCGAAGCGTTGAACTACCCCACCCTGGCCAGCCTGGTTGAGCATTCCAGTGCCGACGACCCGGAGCTGACCCTGGCAATCATTCACGCGCTGAACCAGTGGATGGCCGAGCACTGGACCTATGACTACCACGGCCGGGTGTTCTCCACGCCGATCATCAACCTGTCCGAGGTCGAGGGCGCCCAGCGAGAACTGGAGTACATCCTGGACCAGGGCGCCGCGGTGGCCCTGATCAAACCTGGCCCGGTCAACGGCATCCGTGGCTGGCGCTCCCCGGCACTGCCGGAGTTCGACCCGTTCTGGCGTGACGTGCAGGCCGCGGGCCTGCCCATCGTGCTGCACGCCAGCTTCCCCCCGCTCGACGACTATGTCGGTCGGTGGGAACCGCCGTACACGCAGAATTTCATGACACAGAGCGCCTTCCGCTGGATGGTGTTGGGCCACCGGGAGATCGCCGACATGATCACCGCGCTGATCTGCCACGGCACCCTGACCCGGTTCCCCAAGCTGCGCATCGCCAGCGTCGAGAACGGCAGCTCCTGGATTCGGCCACTCTTCGATGACTTCGGCGACCTCTACAAGAAGATGCCGCAGAACTTCCCGGAGCATCCGCACGAGGTGTTCCGGCGCAACATCTGGGTCAGCCCGTTCTGGGAAGGGTGCATCTCCGATGTGGTGGGCACCGTCGGCTGGGACAAGGTGCTGTTCGGCTCGGACTATCCGCATCCCGAGGGGCTGGCCGAGCCGAAGGGATTCTGGAAGTACGCCGAGGGGATGGACGTCCGGCGCACCTATGACTTCATGGGCGACAACGCCCGCCGGTTCATGGGACGACCCATCGCGAACCCCGATCCCGCCGCGCTCAAGCCACCGGCATTCGCCGACGCCTAACGTTGACTCTGCGGTCAGGGCTGCGACACACCGCAATTCACCGCCCTGACCGCAGAGTCAACGCAGTGTCACTTCGGTGCGAAGCGCTGGCCGGCATCCAGGCGGATGCACTGGCCGTTGAGCATCGGATTCTCGACAATGGCGGCCGCCAGCTTGGCGTACTCCTCGGGCCGGCCGAGGCGCTTCGGGAACGCCGCATCCTTGGTCAGCACGGCGGCGAACTCGTCGGGGATGCCCTCGGTGAGGCCGGTGGCGAACAGGCTGGGCGCGATCGCCAGCACCCGGACGCCGACGCCGCCCAGATCGCGGGCCATCGTCAGGCACATTCCGGCGATCGCGGCCTTGGATGCCGTGTAGGCGACCTGCCCGATCTGGCCTTCGAACGCCGCGATCGAGGACGTATTGATGATCACGCCGCGCTCGTCGTCTTCGGGCTCATTGGTGCTCATGTGCCAGGCAGCGAGCCGGCTGACGTTGAAGGTCCCGACGACATTGAGATCCTGGGTGCTGCGAAACGCCTCCAGGTCGTGCGGTCCGTCCCGTTTGATCGTTCGTTGACCGATACCGCCACCTGCTGTGGTGACCGCAATGTGTAGCCCGCCCAACGCCTCGACCGCTTCGTTCAACACCCGCTCGGTGCCGGCGAAATCGGTGACGTCGGCTTCGAAGAACTGCCCGCCGATCGACTCGGCCACTTCCTTACCTTTGGACTGCGGCCGATCCAAGACCGCTACTTGGGCACCGCGTTTGGCCAACAGCTCCGCTGTCGCCTTACCGAACCCCGATGCGCCACCAACGATGATCGCGCGCTTGTTCTCGATCTCCACGAACACTCCCCTTGTTTGGACACGACGATCCGGGATCCGACCCGGTGCCTATACTATAGCTATTCCCGTAATACATTCAGTATGGCGTACAAGGGGCACGGCGATCGAGCTGGGGCAGCTGCGGCAGGCAGTCAGGTGATGAACCGGCCGGCGACCCTGGCCAGCACGGCGCGAACCCGCGGCGAGAGATAGACCGCGAACACCCCGTTGAAGATGTCCTCGCGCAGCCGGGTCAGCGTCGAGGTCTTGATCCGCCAGTCGCCGTCGACCTTTTCGTAGGTCTCGGTGTAGTGGCCGTAGCCGCGCAGGTTGACGCCGGGGCCGAACCGCACCACGTCCTCCAGCGCCCACACCCCGTGCGCCGAGGTCGGCGAGTCCAGCTCGATGTCGGGCGCGTGGACCTGGTGCACCGTGGGTTGATCTCGCAGGCTTTTGCGGGTGAAGGCCACGAATTCGTCGGCTCCGGTGACGACCTTGCCGCCCGCGCTCGAGGTGTCACTGACGAAGTCGTCGGTGAACAGGGCGCGCCAGGCCGCCCAGTCCTTGGTGTCCAGGTAGCGGCAGTAGCGGGACTTCAGGCGTTTGATCGCCTCGATCTGCGCCGCGGCGTCGTCAGCCACGAGCCGTCGCCGGTTCGTAGCGCAGCATCGTGACGTCGTGTTCGGGGTAGTCACAGAACACCGGCCGCACCCGCATTCCGACCGCCAGATCGGCGGGATCGGTGTTGACCAGTTCGGTCGAGAATCGGGGGCCCTCATCCCATTCGACGATCGCCAGCAGTTGCGGAACCGCGTCAGCGAAGTGTAGGCCGACCGGACGGCGGGCCACGGTGAAGGAGTACAGCGTGCCCATCCCGGAGATCTCGCGCCATTCCAGATCGTCGGCCAGGGTGCGCGGTGCGCGGACTCGGGGATAGAACACGTAGCGCTCGGACGACGGCGAGTATTGGATGACGATGCGGTGCTGCGCCAACGCATCCCAGAACGGTGCGGTGGTAGGGGTTTTGACCGGCATCGGCCGCTCGAAGCTCATCATCGCACTCAGTCCCCTTCCAGGATGAGGGTCGTCTGTTCCGACAGGATCCCGCCGTTGCCCGAGACGAAGGCCCGGTTGCAGTCGGCCACCTGCGCGGCCCCGGCCCGGCCCATGATCTGACGGGTGGCGTCGCAGACGTGGTGCATGCCACCGGCCAGGCCGGCCTGGCCGAATCCAAGCTGGCCGCCCGCGGTGTTGAGCGGGAAGTCGCCGCGGAAGGTCAGGTCGTGATCGGTGAGGAACTGCATGCCTTTGCCCTTCTCGCAGAACCCGGCATCCTCCAGCGACAGCAGCACAGTGATCGTGTAACAGTCGTAGATGGAGACCATGTCCATATCCGCGCGCGTCAGATCGGTCATGGCGAAGGCGGTGTCGGCGGCCTCGCGGATCGGAGTCGCCAGCAGGTCTGCGGCGTACGTCGGGGTCTTGAACGGCACGTGTTCGCCGAATCCCTTGATCCACACCGGGCGGTTGCGGGCCCGCTTGGCGAACTCGGCACTGGCGATCACCACCGCGGCACCGCCCACGCAGGGCATCACGATCTCGAGCATGTGCAGCGGATCGGCGATCACCGGGCTGGCCAGGACGTCCTCGACGGTCAGCGGGGTGTCTCGCCAGATCGCGCCGTCGGTGTGGTTGGCGTTGACGCGCTGGTCGACGACCAGTTTGGCCATCGCCCGTTCGTCGTAGCCGTAGACGGCGCCGTAGCGGGTGGCGACCTGCCCGTAGGGACCGTTCTGGCCGAGGTTGCCGTAGGGAATCTCGAACTCGGCTTGCGGAGAACCGTATTGGTTGCTCGATGAGCCGAAGAACATGGCGTCGACCAGCGGTTTAGGCTTACGTTCCGACATCGGGGTGATGTAGCGGGCCGGCAGCGCGCACAGCACGACGTCACAGATGCCGAGTTCGATCGCCGCCGCGGCCCGCCACACCATGGCCGCCGCACTGGCCCCGCCCAGATCCACGATCTCGGCGAACCGCGCTGGGACCCCCAGGTATTCGGCGATCGTGGACGGCACGAAGATCTCGGATTCGCCCAGGTGCGAGGTGACGATGCCGTTGACGAGTTCGCCCGAAAGACCCGCGTCGGCCAGCGCCGCGGCGCTCAACTCGGCCCACTGCTCCAGGGTGAACGGGGCCGGGGTGGCTTTGTTCATCCGTTCCGGCGGCAGCTCGACATAGCCGACGATCGCGGCGTCTCCACGTAGTCCCATGCGGGTGTCCTTCATCTCATTTGCGGGGCAGGCCGAGAATCATCTGCGCGATGATGTTCAGCTGAATTTCCTTGGTACCGCCGCCGATCAGCTCGGCCGGCGACAACAGATACGGCTCGACGACGGCCGGGTCGGAATCGGCGACCATCGCCAGTCGGCCGACGGTGGCCAATGTCGCGTGGAAGGTGCGGCGCAGCAGAACGTTCATCGCCACTTTTGCGATGCTCGACGACGCCCCGAATCCCTCGCCATCGAGCAGCCTGATGGTCTCGCGTACCCCGAGCGCCCTGATCGCATTGGCGTAGGCGTCGAGTTCGCCGAGTGCTCGCAGCGCGTCATCGCGTGATCGGCCCGGGACGGCGGCGATGGATCGCAGCGCGACGGCGCGGTCATTCTCGACGTAGCCGCTGATGGCAGTGCGCTCCTCGGCCATGGTGGCGATCGCCAGCTGCCAGCCCTCGGTGGGCTCCCCGAGCAGCATCTGGTCGGGAACGAAGACGTCGGCGAGGAACACTTCGTTGAATTCGGCTGCCCCGGTGGCCATCACGATCGGCTGGACCTCGATCCCGGCGGAGCGCATGTCCACGATGAAATAGCCGATACCGCGGTGTTTGGCCGCCGCGGGGTCGGTCCGGG
The DNA here is from genome assembly GCF_045310925.1 of Mycobacterium sp. SMC-15. Taxonomy (NCBI): domain Bacteria; kingdom Bacillati; phylum Actinomycetota; class Actinomycetes; order Mycobacteriales; family Mycobacteriaceae; genus Mycobacterium; species Mycobacterium sp. SMC-15. Next base: position 194,366 of record NZ_JBJIAJ010000005.1, read on the forward strand.
CGAGCAGTGCGCCGTAGTCGGCGCGCTGCGCGGCCGACGTCCAGATCTTGTGGCCGTTGATGCGCCAACCGCCGTCGACCTTGACCGCGCGGGTGGTGAGCGACGCCAGGTCGGAGCCGGCCCCGGGCTCGGAGAACAGCTGGCACCAGGCGAGTTCGCCGCGCTGAGTCGGGGGAATCAGCCGCTGCTGCAGGGCATCCGGTGCTGCGCGTACCAGCGACGGCAGGATCCATTCGGCGATGCCCAGCGAGGGCCGGACCAGCCCGGGCCGCTTGGCGAACTCCTCGATGATGATCAGCTGCTGCAACGGGGAGGCATCCCGGCCCCACGGTGCGGGCCACTGCGGGGCGATCAGCCCAGCGTCGGCGATCAGCGTCCGCTGCGGTCCCGTCTCGAAGTGCGGGTAGTCGCCCTGGCGTCCCGGACCGTCGTTGTCCAGCACTTTAGCGGCGTCGAGAGTCGCGGCGACACCCGCCCGGAACTCGGCTTCGGCGCCGCCGAGGTCCACGGTGAAATCCCGCTGCTGCGCGACGGTCAGCTCGCCGAGCCGGCGCGCCCAGTCGGTGGCGGCGCCGATCGAAGCCGCGATGCTGGTGGCGCGGCGCCAATACAGGTGCAGATCGTGCTCCCAGGTGAATCCGATGGCACCGAACATCGTCAGGGTGTCGAACACGGTGTCCGGACATGGCGTGACCGCCGTCAGCGCCGCGGTGGCAGCGGCAATGCGCTGCTGATCGACCGTGTCGGTGACGGCGCGCAGCGCGTCCCAGGCAGCGGCGCAGGCCAATTCGGCGTTGACCAGCAACATGGCCGCCTGGTGTTGCAATGCCTGGAATGTTCCGATGCGGACGCCGAACTGCTCGCGGGTGTGCAGATGCGCGGTGGCCGCCTCGACGCACCACCCGGCGATGCCGGCGCACACCGCTGCGGCGAGACCGACGGCGAGGTACTCCGCGCGCTGGGTGTCGATCCCGATCAGGACGTCGTCGGCGCTCGCCCGGTGATCAGCCAGGGTGATCGTGGCCAGGTCGGTGAGCAGGTCGGTGCCGGCCACCGGCTGGATCGCCGCCCGGGCTGTGTCGACGACGGCCCAGAGGTCGGTTCCCTCCTCACCGCGGGCGCAGACCAGTGCGAGGCGGGCCGAGCGGGCGCCCGAGATCACCTCGGAGGCACCACTGATCAGCCAGCCGTCGTCGGCTCGTCGCGCGGTGAAGTCCGACTGCCCGGCAAGCACGACGGCTGCCGGCGCACCGGCGGCAAGAGCACGCAGATAGTCCGCCCGCGCCGGCGTGGCCTCGGCGAGCAGACCGACCGCGCCGGCGGTCACCGTCGGCAGCAGTGGACCCGGCAGAGACACCGTTCCCGCTGCCTCCAGGACGGCGGCGACGTCGAGCAGTCCGCCGCCCTGCCCGCCGTACTGTTCGGGCAGGTGGATCGCGTGAAACCCGTTGGCGACCAGGTCATCCCACCAGGGTGGCAATTCCCCGTCCGCCAGTGCGTCGAAGGCCTTACGGGTATCGGTCATCGGCGCGTGCCGGGCGGCGAACTGCCGCAGCGACTCTCCAAGCTGGCGTTGTTCGGCGCTGAGCGTCACGCTCACGAGCTCTCCTCATGTTCTCCACGTGCAGTCCACTGGGATTGGATACGCGCAGCGGTCTCGCGCACAGCGGCACCGAGATCGGCGACCTCCGCGGCGGTCAAGGCTGCGAACGGAGCGACCCCCACCGACATCGTCACCGTCCCGTCGATGTCGCGAACCGGAGCCGAGACACTGGCGATCGGATGCCGCTCGGTGCCGCCGAGTTCGTCGGGCAGGTAGTCGACCGCGGTGAGATCGGCGAAGGCCGTCGCCAGTCGCGCGGTGATCTCGTCAGGCTCGCCGTCGGCCGCCAGTGCCTGGAGCGCCGAGTACACCCGGACGTACTCACGGCTCATCCGGTCGATCGCGTAACCGCGCCGGCCGACCTCGTCGAGCACCGCGCCCAGCCGGCGCCGCAGCCGCGGCGACGGTGCGCCCAGTCCACTGAGCCATTCCTTCTTGACGTTCTCGCCCACCCCGGCAATGAACTCACGACCGAACGGGGCAACCAGCGGCATCCGGAATCCGGCTCCCAACTGCAGCCCGGCGATGGACTCCCCGACCGAATCGGTCACCACCACCGTCGCGCCCTGGCGGACGCCGAGGATCACCTGCCGGCCGACCGCGTCGAAAAGCCGCTGCAGCTCGGGACGGAACGCCTGCCGGTTGACCGGGCGGGCCAGCGCGGCCAGGGCCGGGCCCCAGGAATACCCGGCCGACTGGCGGTCCCGCACCAGCCATTGCCGGCCCGCCAGGGTGGCAAGAATCGCGTGGCAGGTGCCGTGACTGATGCCCAGAGTCTGCGAGATCTCCGAGAGAGAGAAATGCCTTTCCGGGTCGGCGGCCAGCAGCTCCAGGATCCGCATCACCCGCTCGGTCGGCGGCGACGAGACCGGGCGCGCCGTGCCGTCCCCGTCCATCGCTGCCGTCATACTTTCGAAAACTACGTCGAATAGTCGACGTGCGCAAATCTCGGCGGCCCTCAGCCGGCGGCCGCCACCCGCACTCGCTCCCGCACCGAAGCCACCACACCGCCGTCGTTGAGGATGTCGGTGCCGGTCAGATAGCCCGCCTTGGTGCTGACGCAGAACGCCAGCAGTTCAGCCATCTCTTCGGGCGTCCCCCAACGCGGGACTGCCGCGTCGGCGACCATCGCCCCCGCACCGGCCCGCTCCTCCAACCGGCCCATCTCGGTGTCCACCGAACCCGGAGAGACCGAGACGATGCGCAACCCTCGGCCGTTGAACCGTTCGGCCTGCGCGCTGGAGTACCAGCGCACGAAGGCCTTGCTCACCGCGTAGGCGAAACCCGAACGCACCTCCGGCGGAAGCGGTTCGCACACGGCGGCCATGGCCTGCGTGAAGCCGTGGACATCCTGCAGCGCCAAAGGAAACTGACCGGTGGGGATCACCTCGTCGGGCAGCAGGTGCGCGGCCATCGACGCCACGTTGACGATCGCCGCGCCCTCGGGTGCCGCACAAAAGAAGATCTCGTTGACGTTGACGGTGCCCACGGCATTGGTCCGCACGACGTAGGCGGCATCCCCCATGCTCGGGCTGACTCCGGCGGTGTGGATCACCGAGGTGACGGGCCCGATGCCGGCCGCGGTATCGAACAGCGCGGTGACCGCGTCGCGATCGGTGACGTCACAGTTGACGGTCGTGATGTCGAGGCCGGCTAAGGCGGCCCCCGCGCCGTCCAGCCGGTCTTGCCGGACATCGCAGAGCACGACCGGCTGCTCGCGACCGACGATCTTCGCGGTGGCCAGCCCCATCCCGCCGGCGCCGCCGGTGATCACCGAAACCATCGCGTCAGGCCTGCGCCAACTGCTTCTGCGCGTACCGCTGCGCCCATTCGGCCCGCGGCCGGATGGAGACGTCCACGTCGGTGGCCGTCGCCCGCAGCGCGCCTACCGTCGCCTGCGCACGCGCGGTGTGCGCGAACGGGTCCCAGCCGAAGAACCGGCAGGAGTTCTCCCAGGTGATCTTGTTGATGTCGGAGTCGTCGGCGCCGGCGGCCTCCAACTCGGCGAGCACCTGCTCGGGAGCGTCCGGCCAGAAGCAGTCCGAGTGCGGATAGTCGCATTCCCAGGCGATGATGTCGATGCCGATCTCGTGGCGCAGCTTCAACGACGTCTTGTCGGTGACGTAGCAGGCCAGCGAGTGCTCGCGGAACACCTCGGACGGCAGCTTGTCGCCGAAGTCGCGGCGCAGCCACTTCTGGTTGGTGTAGTGACGGTCGCTGCGGTCCAGGTAGAACGGGATCCAGCCGATACCGCCCTCGGAGAACGCGAATTTCAGGTCCGGGTAGTTGCGCATCGCCGGACCCCACAACAGATCCTGGGCGCACATCGCCGAAATCTGGGTGGCCAGGATGATCAGGTTGTCGATCGGGGCGCCCGGGGCCATGCTGATCGCCCCGAAGCCGGTGCCGATGTGCAGACACATCACCACCCCGGTCTCCGACAGCGTGCGGAACACCGGGCCCCAGTAGTCGTCGTCGTGGTAACTGGGCAGGCCCTCCAGGTGCGGCAGCTCGGGCATGGTGACCGCACGGCAGCCCTTGGCCGCCACCCGACGGATCTCGGCGCACATCGCCTCGGGGTTCCAGGTCGGCAGGATCGCGATCGGGATGAAGCGGCCCGGATAGGAATCGGCCCACTCGTCGATGTGCCAGTCGTTGTAGGCCGACACCATCACCAAGGTGACATGTTCGCGGGTCATGTTCAGATGCCGCGCGGAGAACCCGGTGAAGGTCGGGAAGCACATCGAGGCAAGGATGCCGTTGCGGTTCATGTCGCGGACCCGCTCGTGCACGTCGTAGACCCCGGGGCGCATCTCGGCGAAGCCGGCCGGGTCTCGGCCCCACTCCTCGGCCGGCCAGGACACCACCGCGTTGAGCCCGCTGACGCCTTGCGGGCGGCCCTGATACATCCACTGGTCGACGCCTTTTTCGTCGGTGACGACGATCGGCGCCTCCGCTTTGAACTTGGCCGGGACATGGTTGAGGAACATGTCGGGCGGCTCCACCACGTGGTCGTCGATGCTGACCAGGATCAAGTCGTCGATGTTCATGCCTTTACTAGTACCCTGGAAAACCGTGACCGTCTCCGCGCGATCGGCCATAGAGTTTGCAGAACCGGCCAACATCGATCTGCGTCGCGGCGGCCGTGCCCGGGCCGGCAGCTACCTCTACGAGGGGCAGCATCTGGTCACCGGGTGGCATTCCCACGACATGCACCAGATCGAGTACGCGGTCGGCGGCGTGGTCGAAGTCGAGACCGCCGCGGCGCACTATCTCCTGCCGCCGCAGCAGGCGGCCTGGATCCCGGCCGGCCTGGAGCATCAGGCCACCATGCGCCCGGAAGTCCGCACCGTCGCGGTCATGTTCGACCCCGAGTTGGTTCCGGTCGCCGGCGACCGGGCGCGCATCCTGACGGTCTCGCCGCTGATCCGGGAGATGATGCTGCATTCGGTGCGCTGGCCGATCGAGCGGGCCGACGGCGACGCCGTCTCCGACGACTTCTTCCGCACCCTGGGGCACCTTGTCTCCGACGCCCTGGACCACGAGGCGCCACTGAGCCTGCCGATCTCCGATCATCCGATCGTCGGCGCGGCCATGGCCTACACCAAGGCACACCTGGCCTCGGTGACCGTGGCTGAGGTGTGCCACGCCGTCGCCGTGTCCGAGCGCACCCTGCGCCGTCAGTTCGAAGCGGTGATCGGCATGTCGTGGCGGACCTACCTGCTCAACGCCCGGATGCTGCAGGCGATGGCACTGCTGGCCGCCCCGGATCAAGGCGTGCAGCAGACCGCTACCGCCGTCGGGTTCGACAGCCTGTCTGCCTTCACCCGAGCGTTCACCCGATTCGCCGGCGAGGCGCCGTCGAGCTACCACCGCCGGATCACGGCGGTTTAGCGAGGCTCGACGCAGGAGAGCCGAAGCTGGAACCGCCGCAGGATCACGGCGTCGTGACTACCAGCTACTTCACCAGCGGCGCAGAGTAATTCGGTTTGCCCAGACCCAACACGTATTGAGCGATCATGTTGCGGAACACCTCCAGGGTCCCGCCGTAGATGCCGACCAGTGGAGCGAACCGGAAGACGTAGTCGCTTGCCCCACCATCGATGGCACCGTCGGTGTCGATCGGCAGCGCCGATGCACTTCCGAGCAGGTCCATCAGGTCCGGCGAGACGTCGCGCATCGCCTGCGCCAGCGCCACCCGTCCGAAAATTGATGGCGCCGACAGCGACGCCTCCACCCGAGCTGCTGCCTTGCCCAGTCGGTAGGCCACCGAACGATCCGCGATGCTCCCCGACCGCCCGGCCACCTCGCCCGCCTTGTCGACTGCGACGGCCATGAAGTTCGCCTGGTGCATCATGATCGAGACGTCCTGCAATCCATCGGGATTGGCGTCCACCGCACCGTGTTCGACGTTGAGCGGCTCGCGCAGCACGGTCCACCCGCCATTGACCTCGCCGAGTCGGTATTTGTCGTCGACGCGGACATCGCTGTAATAGACGATGTTGGTACGGTCACCGTCGACGGTCCGCAGGCCCTGGATCTCGATGCCCGGAGTGTTCAACGGCACCAGGAACATGGTGAGGCTCTTGTGTTTCCGCGCGTCCGGATCGGTGTTGGTGATCAGGAAGACGTACTGGCAGTTGTGGGCTCCGGTGGTGAACATCTTGGAGCCATTAATAACCCAGCTAGATCCATCCGGCTCGCGCACCGCGCGGGTCTTGCAGGTTGCGACGTCGGAGCCGCCTTCGGGCTCGGTGTAGCCCAGGCAGAGCCGGATGTGGCCGCTGAAGACGCCGGGCAGAATCTCCTCGCACAACTCGGGCGAGCCGAAGGATGCGACGGAGCGGGCTACCATCGCCGTGGTTCCCCAGGTGACCCAGGGCACGTGGGCGCGGCGCTTCTCCAGTTCCCAGATGCGTCGGCGGACGCGGGGGAAGCCGCCATCGGCTTCGGTTTTCCACTCCGATTCCAGGTAACCGGCGGCACCCAGCGCCAGGTGGACGCCCTCGTCGAAGTTGTCCCCGGTCTCGCGGTCGCGGCGCTTGACGTCCTCAGTCACGTGGGTGGCCAGGAATGCGCGCACCTCGTCGCGGAAAGCCAAGTCATCGTCGGTCAGCTGCGGTTGTGAGAAGTCCATGATCGTTGGTGTCCTATTCGGCTGCGTAAGCGGCGGTTTCGCGGGCGGCTGTTTCACGAACGGCGACGAGCTCCCCTATGCGGCAGGCGGTGGCTCCGGGATCACCCCCGGCCAGTGGCCAGCCGCGGGCCCGAACCAGGTAGGCGGTGGCCGCGGCTTCGGCGGACACGCCCAGGCCGCCCTGGATGTGCACCGCCATGGTGGCGGCCTTGGCGGCCTCCTCTGCCATGAAGACGAAGGCCGAGGCCGCCAGCTCCGGACGCTCATCGGGCTCGTTGTCCATGAACCATCCGGCGCGGTAGGCCAGGTTGCGGCCGGAGGCGACCGTGATCGCCATATTCGCCAACGGATGCGAGATCGCCTGCAGGGTGCCGATCGGAACCCCGAGGGTGTAGCGGGTCTTGGCGAACTCCGCGGCGATGGTCATGGTCTGCTCCACCATCCCGACCAGCGCGGAGGCGGTCAGCAGTCGCCATTCATCCAGCGCCCGCTGATATTCCGCCAGCGCCTGAGGCCCGCTGGCCAGCACGGTCGCCGCGTCGGCGTCGGCCGGGTCGACCCAGGCCATCGGCAACCGACCGATATTGTCGACCCGAACCGGCCGGGTACCGAAGGAAAGTCGCACCACCGCATCACCCTCACGGACGATGATCGTGTCGGCGATCGATCCGGTCGGCAGCAGTCGGCGTCCGGCGGTGGCCTCCTGGTGCGGGTCGAACGCAATCAGACGAGTCCCGCTCACGATGTCGGCGGTGTCGTCCGCCTCCGGCGGCAAGCCTCCAAGCCGTTGCAGTAGCCGTGCCGCACAGACCTGGTCGATCCAGGGCACCGGCGCCAGCGATCGACCGATCTCCTCGGCGACCAACGCAAGGTCGACCAGGGTGGCACCGTCGCCGCCGACCGATTCCGGCAATGCCATGGTCGTGGCGCCCATCGCGCAGAGTCGCTCCCACAGGTTCTTGTCGAAGCCGGATTCCTCTGCGGCGCGCACCGTTTCGATCGGACAGTGCGTGGTGAAGAACTGCTTGTAGGCAGCCTGCAACGCTACGTGGTCCTCGGTCAGGCTGTAGTCCAGCCTGCGCAGTTCGAAGCGATCCATCTCAGCTCTCCTGTTCGGGTACGGTGCCGCGTTCGGCAAAGAAGAAGTCGGCTGCATTGCGGTAGAGGTATTTGTCGAGCACGTCGGGCGGCAGGTCCAGAGCGCGCGCCTCGGGCACCACCCGGTCCATCCGCAGCACCGGCCAGTCCGAGGCGAAGATGACCTTGCCGGCACCCCGGGTGCGCATGAAGTGCAGCAGGGCTTCCGGCAGACGTTTCGGCGACCAGGCCGAGGTCATCAACCGCAGGTTGCGGTACTTGATGAGCAGGCGGATCGCGACGTCCCACCAGGGGTCGGCGCCGTGGATCATGCACAGCCGCAATTCGGGAAAGCGCACGCAGACCCGGTCCAGGTGGATCGGGTGCTGCACCTCACCGGGGATCGGCGGCCCCGGAATGCCGGTGTTGACGCACAGCGGCAGATCCAGTTCGGCGCACTTGGCGTAGAGCGGGTAGTAGACGGCGTCGCTGGGCGGATATTGGCCATCGCCCCAGAAGCTTGGCCCCACAACGGCGTAGACCACCGGCAGGTCGACCGCGACAGCACTCAATTCCCGAAGCGCGGGCACCGGACGCAGCAGGTTCATGCCGCCCATTGCCAGCGCGAACCGATCCGGCCGGGCTTCGACGAACTTCCGGGCGGTCACCGAGGGTTTGACCAGGTTGTCCATCAGGACCGCCTTGGTCACGCCGTGGGTGTCCATCTCGTCGAGCAGCGCCGACATGTCGACCGGCGCGAACATCGACTCGGGTCCCTTGAAGTAGTCATCGCGCGTTCTGACCATCCAGGACGGCTGCTCATTCTCGCCGAAGTGCACGTTCACCAGACAATCGATGACTCGTGACTGCTCGCTCATGCCCGTCATGCCGTAGCCACCTCATTCACCTGTCGTTTGGCCCAGCGGTAGTCGGCCTTGCCATTGCCCAGTCGGCGCACCTGCGCCACCATGACGTACGCCTTGGGCACCTTGAAGCCCGCCAGCACCGATCGACAGTGTGCGTCCAGTTGCTCGTCGGTAACACCCGAATCCGGTTGCGGAACAACCAGCGCCACCAGTTCCTCGCCCCAGCGCTCGCTCGGGCGGCCCACCACCAGCGCGTCGGCCACCGCCGGGTGAGCACGCAGCACGCCCTCGACCTCTTCGACGAACACCTTCTCCCCGCCGGTGTTGACCACCAGAGCGTCGCGCCCGAACAACCGCAGCGTGCCGTCCTTCTCGATGCTGGCGCGGTCGCCGGAGATCACCATCCGTTGACCGTCGATCTGACCGAAGGTGCGCTGCGTCGCGTCGGCGTCGTCGAAGTATCCGAGCGGGATCCGTCCGGTCCGCACCACCCAACCCACCTCGGGATCACCGGGTTCCAGGAACCGGGTGCGGTCCTGCGACACCACCGATCCCCCGGTCCGTAGATCGAATGTGTCACGCCGCGCGTCGCGCTGGCTGCGCCCGAAGCCCAGATTGCCGGTCTCCGAGGAGCCGTACCCGTTGATCAGGGTGATCTGCGGAAGCAGTTCCAGCAACGCGGCCTGATACTTCGGATTGGTTGCGGCACCGCCGGTTGCGATCGAGTGCAAGGACGTCAGGTCATAGGTCGCGTTGCGCAGTTCGGCGACCAGGGGCGCGGCGTACGCGTCGCCCACCATGGTCATGAGCCCGACCTTTTCGCGCGCGGCGGTCTCCAGCACCGTACGGGGGTCGAACCTGGCGCGGCTGTCATTGAGGATCACCGTCTGGCCGGACAGGATCGCCGAGAACGCGGTCCACAGCCCGGCGGCGTGCATCAGCGGCGACAGCGCGAACCAGTGCGGACCGGCATGCTGCACCTTCTGGTGGATCTCCGCCACGCCGGCGTGATCGTCACCGACCATCGACGACACGTAGATGTCGCTTTGTCGCCACAGCACGCCCTTCGGACGCCCGGTGGTTCCCCCGGTGCAGATCATCAGCAGATCGTCCGGCGACGGCGCCACCGGCTGATCGGCGTCGCCCTGCGCCAGCGCATCGTCCAGCGCTACCGCATCGAGTCCGGGGTCGGCTGCGCCGTCGTCGATCCTGATCAGCAGGTCAGCGCCGGATTCATGTAGTGTGTCAATAAATTTCGCCTCGAGCGAGGCGTGGTAGATGACCGCTCGGGGACGCAGATAGTCCAGGAGCTCACCGGCCTCGGCCGGGGTGTAGTAGTGGTTGACGTTGACCGGGACCGCGCGGGCCTTGAGACAGCCGATCACCATGTCGGGGTACAGGTCGTTGTGCATGAGCAGCGCGACCCGGTCCTGGCCGCACTCCCAGTTGCGCAACTCCGAACGCTCACGCTGGGCGCCGAGCCCGCGGCCGGCCAGGTAGTTGGCCAGCCGGCGGGTGCGCTCCGCGGATTGCGCGAACGTGCTGCGCCGATCCCCGCAGATCGTCATAGCCCGGTCGGGTACGGCCTCGGCGATCGCGTCGAGGACCGCGCCGAGGGTCCATTCGCCCACTTTCAGACCGAAGCTGCCAGGTGAGCGGCGCCCGGTGCGGCACGGTTCGGATCACCCAGAAGGGTCAATGCGTTGTCCCGCATCACCATTCGGGTATCTTCCGCGCTGAACTCAGGGAACTGCGGGATGTCTGCGGTGAAAGTCGTCGGGTCGGCGAGTCCCTCACCGTGCGGCCAGTCCGAGCCGAACAGGATCTTGTCGACGCCAATGGTGTCGGCCAGCAGCTTCACGTCGTCCTCGTAGTAGGGGGCAATCCAGACGTTGGTGCGCAGCTGCTCGATCGGATCTTCCTTGTAATGATACGGCGCATTGTTGGCCGACTTCTTCAACCGCTTGATCAGCCGGTAAACGAAGTACGAGCCGTTCTCGATGCTGACCACCTTGAGCTTGGGGTGACGGGTGAACACCTGGTGCACGATCATCGAGGCGATGGTGTCGTGGATCGCCCGATCGTCCATGATCACCATGTCCAGCGGGTCGCGCTTACCGAATCCCTTGAACACGCCGCTACCGCCCCACAACGCCGGGATTGCCATGTAACCGGAGTCAGACAGATGGAAGACGACTGCGACGCCCGCCTCGGCGAGGCGCGCCCACACCGGGTCATGCACCGGGTCACCGAGGGACCGGGCCCGAACCTCGCCGGGCACCGGTGCCGGGCGCACACACACCAGCTTGGCGCCGCGGCTGATCACGAATTCGACTTCGTCGACGGCTTTTTCGGGGTCAGCCAGCGAGATGATCGGTGCGGATATCACGCGGCCGTCGGGACGGTCGAAGCCCCAGTCCTCGTCGAGCCACAGGTTGAACGCGTGCACCGATGCAATGGTGGCGGGGATGTCGTGTTTGAGCCCCTCCTCCACACCACAGGCGAAGGTCGGCAGCATGAACACCGTCTCCAGCCGCTGCCGGTCGAGGACCTGCACGCGGGCGTCGCGGTTCTGGTATTCAGGATGCTCGGAGAGCCTGTCGAGCTTCATCAACGACGCCGGCTCCACGCCTTCGGGGATCTCGCCGCGGAACAGCAGATCCAGGCAGCCGGGTTCGATGATCGGGTCGAAGTTCGGGTTCGGGATGAAGTGGTTGACGACCCCGCCGAACACCGCCAGGGTGCGATGGCCGTCCTGCACCATCTGGACACCGCGGCTGCGGAATTCCTTGGGCAGGTGCCGAGTGAAGGCGTCCAGCGGCTCGTAGTAGTGGTTGTCGACGTCGACGGCCAAGTACGGAAGCCGTTCAGCTGCGGCAGTCATGTGCTCAACCTTTCTCAAGACAGGGGCGGGAAGTTCGGCGGGCGTTTCTCGAAAAAACTGGTGATTCCTTCGATCAGGTCGGGCCGCGACAGCGATTCGTACATCAGGGTTTCGGCGCGGGCGCTGACCGCTGCGACGTCGTCGAGTGCGTCACCGTAGGCCTGCGCTTTGATCACCGCCAGCGAGGCCGGTGAGCAGTTCGCGGCGATGTCGGCGGCGTACGCCATCGCACGTTCAAGCAGCAGCTCGGGCGCCACGACATGGTTGACCAGACCCAGCTCGCGGGCTTCCTCGGCGAGGAAGGTGCGTCCGGACAGCAGCAGATCCATCGCCGGGCCCATGCCCGCCAATCGCGGCAGTATCCACGTGATTCCGTGCTCGGCGACAAGTCCGCGCCGGGTGAATGCGGTGGCGAATTTGGCACCGGCCGCGGCGAACCGCACGTCGCACATCAGCGCATGGGTCAGCCCGATCCCGACACAGGAGCCGTTGATGGCCGCGATCACGGGTTTGCGCAACTCGGTCAGGAAATGCGGGGGGCGGTCCCCGACCAGTTGGGACACGTCGGTGCCGGATGCGTCGACGGCGTCGGGACCCGTTTGAGTGCCGCCACCCAGATCCGCACCGGCGCAGAATCCCCGGCCACTACCGGTCACCACGATCGCCCGCACCGCGGGATCCGCCTCGGCACCATCGATGGCGGAGTAGAAACCGGCGGCGATATCGGGGCCCCAGGAGTTGAGCCGCTCCGGACGGTTGAAGGTGATCAGCCCGACGCCGTCACGCACGTCGTAGAGCACCGCGGTCATCGACCCCGCAACCTCCGCCTCGAAGCAACCGGATAGTTCTTACTGTATACCTTTCGGTAGCGCATTCCGCAACCTCCGAGGTTCCTGCCTCAAGCCACTATGCACGCAGGTCAGGGGCAAATTCGGGTCAGCCGATCAGGTGAAATCCGAGCCGCCGTCAACGTTGACGTTGGCGCCGGTCATGTAGGCGTTGCGACGGGAGGCCAGAAAGGCTGCGACCGCGCCCACTTCGTCCGGCAGGCCCGCCCGTGGCAGCTGCGCCGGGTGGCCAAAATGCTCGGCGATAGCCTCCATCAGCCGGTAGGGGTCCTCCCCGTCCACCCCGACCGAGCGAGCCCAGCCGACCAGCGCCTCGGAGGCGACGCTTCCGGGCGAGACCACGTTGACCAGAATCTCCTCGGGCGCCAGGAGCAGTGCCAGGTTCTTCGAGATGCTGTTCACCATCGCCTTGGCCGCGGTGTAGGCAACCAGGACTGTGCTCTGGCGCTGCGTCGACTGCGCCGAGAAATTGACGATTCGAGCCCATTCGGCCTTGCGCAGCAACGGCAGCGCCGCCTGCACGGTATGCACCATCCCCATCGCGCCCTGGTCGATCGCCCGGCGCCACTGCTCATCGGTGAGATCCTCGAAGGTGCCCTGCACGTCGGGGCCGGCCGCGTTGATCAGAATGTTGAGCTCGCCGCCCCACCGTCTCCCGAGTTCGGCGAAGGCTTCGTGCACCCGCTGCTCGTCGCAGGCATCGGCGACTATGCCGATCGCCTCCGGACTGCCGCGTCCCCTCAGGTCGTCACACGCGCGGTCCAGGTCGGCAGCCGAGCGTGCCATGACCGCCACCCGAGCCCCGTCGTCGGCCAGACAACGAGCGGTGGCCAGTCCCATCCCCCGGCCACCACCGACGACGACGGCGCGCGCGTTGTGCAACCCCAGATCCACGGCCGCAGACCAGGGTCAGGCGCCGGTCCAGTTCGGGGCGCGTTTCTCGGCGAACGCGATGGCACCCTCCTTGGCGTCATGGGAGGTGAACACCGGCGCGATCAGTTCGCCCTGCTTCTGCCAGATCTCATCCTGACTCCAGCCGGCGGACTTCACCATGATCTCCTTGGTCACCGCGACGGCCAGCGGGCCATTGGCGGTGATCCGTTCGGCCAGGGCGATCGCCCCGTCCAGCGCTTCGCCCGGCTCGGTGAGCACGTTGACGAAGCCCCACTGGGCGCCCTGTTCGGCGGTGAAACTCTCACCGGTCAAAGCCAATTCGAGCGCCTTCTGATACGGAATGCGGTGCGGCAACCGCAACAGGCCACCGCCGGCGGCCACCAGCCCCCGCTTGACCTCGGGGATACCGAATTTCGCGCCCTGGGCGGCCACCACCAGGTCGGTGGCCAGCACCAGCTCGGTGCCACCGGCCACCGCGTGTCCTTCAACCGCGGAGATGAGCGGTTTGCGCGGCGGGCGCTCGGTGAAGCCGAGCCCACGTCCCGGCACATACGCCAACTCCCCTGCCGCGAACGCCTTGAGATCCATTCCTGCACAGAAATTGCCGCCGGCTCCGGTCAGCACCCCGACCGACAGTTCGGGAGTGTCGTCCAGTTCGTCGCAGGCCGCAGCCAACCCCTCGGCGACCGCCTTGTTGGCCGCATTGCGCGCTTCCGGCCGGTTGATAGTGATGACGAGAATCCGTCCGCGACGCTCACGCAGTACCGCTTCTGACACGGCTCACCCTTCAGGCGTTGTGACAAGGTATATCAAAATGCTTACCATAGGCTTTACGGTAAGAGAAGCTCATTACCCCGCGCAGGCGAGCGGTACAGGTAGGTTTGACGGCGACGAACCGGCCGTGTCGACCAGAACTGGAGGTATCCGCAGTGGCAAAGCAGCCAGTCGCCGAGAAACGCCAACGGCGCGAACGCGGATCGATCAACCCCGACGACATCATCGACGGCGCGTTCGAGCTCGCCGAACAGATCGGGGTCGACAACCTGAGCATGCCGTTGCTCGGCAAGCATCTCGGTGTCGGCGTGACGAGCATCTACTGGTACTTCCGCAAAAAGGATGACCTCCTCAATGCGATGACCACCCGGGCCCTGCGCCAGTACACGTTCGCCACCCCATATGTGGAGGCCAAGGACTGGCGTCAGACGTTGAGCAATCACGCACACAGCATGCGGTCGACGTTCCTGGGCAATCCGATCTTGTGTGATCTCATCCTGATTCGGGCCGCGCTGAGCCCGCGGGCCGCGCAGCTCGGCGTCCAGGAAGTGGAGCGGGCGATCGCCAGCCTGGTGGAGGCCGGCTTGTCGCCGCAGGACGCCTTCGACACCTATTCGACGGTCTCGGTGCACATCCGCGGGTCGGTGGTGCTGCAGCGCCTCTACGAGAAGAACCGGGCATCGGACGCCGAGGGGCCGTCCGATTTCGAGGAGGCCCTCGTCATCGACCCGGCCGTGACCCCGCTGCTGGCAGAGACCACCAGGCAGGGGCATCGAATCGGCGCAGCAGATGACGCCAACTTTGACTACGGGCTCAACTGCATTCTCGATCACGCCGAGCGGCTGATCGAGCAGAACTCCAAGCCGGCGCGGCGTCGCGCCACGCCGGCTTCGGCCAAGCGCTAGCTAGACCTCGATCACCACAGCGCCACCCTGGCCGCCACCGGCGCACATGGCGGCCACACCGATGCCCCCGCCGCGCCGCTTGAGTTCGTAGAGCAGCGTGGTCACCATCCGGGCGCCGGATGCGGCGATGGGGTGCCCGAGACTGCAACCGCTGCCGGAGAAGTTCACCAGCTCTTCGTCGATGCCGTATTCCTTGCACGCCGCGATCGGCACCGAGGCGAAGGCCTCGTTGATCTCCCACAGCGCGACGTCGCCGACGGACAGCCCGGCCCGCTGGAGCACCTTGCCGATCACCTTGACGCCGCCGAGCCCGGTGTCGCGGGGAGCGACACCGACCGAGGCCCAGGCCTTGACTGCGCCCATGACAGTCAGGCCCTTGTCGCGGGCGTAGTCGGAGTCGACGATCGCGACTGCGGCCGCGGCGTCGTTGGTGCCGCTACTGTTGCCGGCGGTGATCGAGAAGCCATCGATCTCGGGGTGCAGCACCTTCAGGCCCGCCAGCTTCTCCACGGTGGTTTCGCGGCGGGGGAATTCGTCGACCTTGAACTCGGCTACCGAGCCGTCGGGCAGTTCGACCTTCAGCGGGATGATCTCGTCGACGAACTTGCCGGCATCGATCGCGGCGATCGCCCGCTGGTGCGAGCGCGCGGCCCAGGCGTCCATCTCCTCGCGGGTGATGCCCGCCGCCTGCGCGGTGTTCCACCCCACCGTGATCGACATGTCGCGGGTGGGCGCATCCGGGGTCTCCGGGTGCGTCGGGGGCATCCAGCGCTCCTCGAACTTCAGCTCGGGGCCAGGGATGCGCCAGTTCGTCAGCGGCGTCATCGACAGTGATTGCACGCCGCCGGCGATCAGCACCCGCTCCATCCCGGAACCGATCTGCGCCGACGCGTTGCCGATCGCGGTCAGGCTGCCGGCGCAATGCCGGTTGACCGACTGACCGGGAACCGACTCCATGCCGCAGGCAGCAGCCGCGTAGCGAGCGAGATCGCCTCCACCGTAATGCGATTCGGCGAAGATGATGTCGTCGATCTCGGCCGGATCGATGCCGGCCCGGCGCACCACCTCGGGCAGCACCGTGGTGATCAGCGTCTCCGGGGGCGTGTTGACCAATGTTCCCTTGAACGAACGTCCGATGGCCGTGCGAACGGCGCCGACGATGACAGGTGTAGGCATTTTTCCGACCTTACATTATTCGCAGTTTTTGTAAAGCACGTGATCGAGCCTGTCAGGTACACCGCCAGTGCGTGGGCGGTTCTCCGCCCAGATCACGCGGTACCCTGCCCGCCATGACGCCGGACAGCGCGAATCAATGGCGGGGCACTTCATCGGCCGAGCGCGCCGACGATCGACGGCAACGGCTGATAGACGCCTGCGTGGAGGTCCTGGGGCGCGACGGCGCGTCCGGACTAGGCGTCCGGGCCGTCTGCCGGGCGGCCAACGTCAGTCACCGCTACTTCTACGACTTGTTCCCCGACACCGACGCCTTATTGCTAGCGGCATATCAACAGGCCGTACAACAGTTGCTCGCCGAGGTCGGATCAGCCATCAATGCCAGTGGCACGGATATTCGCGAGCAACTGCGCGTCGGTTTCGACGCGGCCACGGCCTTCCTGGAGGAGAACCCGGCATATGGCCGGTTGATCTTCCAGGAGGCACTGGCGAATGAGGCTCTGCGACGACATGCGGCCCCGGCCCTGCCGGCATTCCTGCTCGCCGCACGGGAAATGGCC
Source organism: Mycobacterium sp. SMC-15 (assembly GCF_045310925.1). Taxonomy (NCBI): domain Bacteria; kingdom Bacillati; phylum Actinomycetota; class Actinomycetes; order Mycobacteriales; family Mycobacteriaceae; genus Mycobacterium; species Mycobacterium sp. SMC-15. Next base: position 211,087 of record NZ_JBJIAJ010000005.1, read on the forward strand.
GAACCGGGTGGCACGTCGGCAGCCCATCCGCTTGAGACGGCCCTGATATCCGGTGGACTGGCGGCAATATTCATCGAATGGCTCACGGGAACGGCCGCATTCAGCCGGTCGGAGTTGGTCGACTACTGCACGGACTCAATGATGGCAATCCTGTTCCTGGGCCGCCGGCCGCCTAAGTAGTTGACAGGCGTCAACCCATGGGACACACTCGTGTCCCATGTCGGTTAGTGGCTTACCGGATTACCCGGTGGCAGAGCTGGGACCCGAGGGCTTCTTTGGGCCGGATTCGTTGGCGTGGCGGGTCTTTACCGCCCCGGCCACAGCCCTGATGATCGCGCAGATCACCAATCTGCTGGAAGTACCGCACATCGACTTCCAGTCGGTGCTTGTCGATCACGACCCACTGTTCCCCACCAATCGCAAACGTCAGCGGGGGCTTGGTAGCGCGCGTAAAGATGGCTATTTCCATGACCGGCTCCGCCGAACGTTGAGCGTTCCTTTGCCGATTCTCTTTGCGGACAAGCAGTCCGCCGTCGCGTGCGCCGACCGCTTGATGCACTACCACCGGCCGATGACCGGCCAGCCCACCGACGTTGCCCCCGCGTATTCGGCGACGTCGCCGGAGACCATGTTGTTCGGCGCGGTCACGATCTCCCACGCCGCGCTGACGGCATACGAACGGTTCGCGTTTCGCCAGGGGCGGCTCCCTCGGCGCTTGGATATGACCGATCGCGACCGGTACTTCGCTGAGATGTCAACGCTGGCGATCATGATGGGCGTACCCGCCGCCGACGTGCCGATGACCGCAACCCAGGTGGACGCCTACTACCGGTCGATCGCCGCCAAGTTCAAGCTTCGTCGTGGCTTCCGCAGCGCTCAGTTCAAAGCTGCTGCCGCACTGGTTGTCCCTAGAGGGTGGCGTGATGTGCCGAAGACAGCTGGCGACATTGGGCTGATGGCCTCAGCCGCCGTCGCATACGCGGCATTACCACGCCCGTCGCGTCGCCTGAACGGGCTGCCCGCCGTCGCAGATCCGATGCTCTACGCGCTATATGCGGCGTCCCTTCCGCTCTTCGCACTCTTGAGCTTGCCGGGAATCCGGTCGCTCGTCTTGCGCTGGTACCTCGGCGCTGCAGACACCGCCACGCTCACCGCGGCGCGGCGGACACTGTCACCCCCGAGCAAGCCCCGCAGCGTTCCAGGCATTCGCATGACCGACCCCAGCCCTCTCCCGGCGGGCACCGGGCCGATTGCCATGGCTGAGGCCGAAGCGTTGGCATGGTTCGACTCGCTCGCATCCTGCCCGGTAGCGACACTTCGAGGTCGCTGGGCGGGGCGGGAGGTGCTGACCGGAGGTCCGCTGGACGGCGCGTTGGCCAACGTGTCGTGGTACGGCAAACACTTCGACGGAATTCACGCGGTGCATCCGCTGATGGTTCGCGATAGGGCCGGACGCCCCTTTGCGTTGAACCCGTCCGCGGTGCCGATGCGGTTGATCTCGCACCCGATCCCGGCGCCACGCTGGATACCAAGACTGGCACCGCGACTGGTAACTGCACTCAAGCCGATCCTGCGGGCGCGCACCTACGGAGCGGATCTGACCACCACAACTTTTCGTGGAGTTACCACGGCCGCGATGGCCTACCGCGATAAGCCTGTGGTCGACGTGTTCCGGTTGGTTGACGAAAACACCGTATTGGGGTTGATGGATTATCCCGGCATGTCCAAGCCCTGTTTCTTTGTCCTGCAACGTGATCCACAGACATCGTGATCAAAGGAGACCGCAATGTTCGATGAGGCCAAATTTCAAGAAGCCCTAGCCCAGCCCCGCTTGCAGGGCCACGTCCCGGAGTTTCTTCACTCAAACCGGGCGGTTCCCATTCGGGTCATCCAGGAACCCGAACTCCAGGCGATGACCAAACAGTGGTTCGTCGACTTCGACCGCAAGCTGGACCACTACAGCACACACTTCAACACGGACCTGTCCTGGGTTATGACCTGGGCGAAGAAATACTGGTGGAGCTTTTTGGTCCGCGACATGGACATCAACAACGAGTTGTACGCTCCCGACGTCACCTACACCGACGTCACTACCTTCGGTCGAACCATCGTCGGTATTGATGACTTCGTCACCTACAACTTCGCGTTCTTCGAAGCGATTCCGGACTGGCGCTATGACCCGCTGCCCGACCAGGTCTATATCGACGTCACACCAGAAGGCAAAGTCCGTACCATGATCCGCTACATCGGCAGTGGCCACTGGAGCGGCGGCCTGAGGCTGCATCCCTACGATGAAACGGCGCCCGTCATCTACGGCGACGGCCGTTTCATCCAGGCTCCGGCCGTCGATCGGTACCACTTCAACGCCGACGGACTCATGGAAGAGGGAGAAACCCTCTACGACATCCTGGACGGGCTACAGCGTGGCGGCGTGCTGCCCCGCGACGACAGCTGGGCGCTACGCACCTTGTTCTCCGCATCCAAGATCCCGGCCACTATCAACCGCGTACGCCAGCGCATCCCGATCCTGCGAACGCACACCTAAGGCCACGTCAGCGCTGATCAGGAACCGGCAATTCACGGCTCCGGTACGTGAAAGTGCTCGTCACGCAGCCGGAACGCCTCCTTGGTTCCGTGCTGCGCCCGGGTCTTGACGAAGTTGAACTCCCCCGGCGCGAACTGCAGGTTGGTGCCGTAGGCGTGAAACAGGTAGCTGGCCACCTCTTCGCCCTGATACGCCTGACTCTGCTCGACGAGCCGAAACGCCTCCTTGGCGATGACGACCCCGTCGGCGGGCATCTTCGCGGCCTTGCACGCCCAGTATCGGGCCCGCGCGGTCACCGCCGCCGGATCGCAGGTCTCGGTGAACACACCCAGGTGTTCGACCGCGGCGGCCTCGACGATATCCCCGGTCAACAACAGGCGCCGCGCCAGCACGGGGCCGAGCCGATGAAAGAACATGTGCAGGCTGCCCAGCGCCGGGCCCAGAAACCGCGTCGCGGGCATACCGATCTTGGTGTCACGCGCAATCACCGAAATGTCGGTCATCAGCGCCATCTCGAAACCGCCGCCGAGCGCATACCCACTGATCTCACCCACCGTGACCTTCGGAAAGCCCATCAGGTTGTGATAGAAGCCAAATGATTTGCGGTCCACCGTGAGCCGCCGGCGCTGGCTCGGCCGGCCCTTGGCCGCCGGCTGCGCGGCCTCCCCGCGCTCGCCGTACCAGCCGTAGGCGTTGTTCATGTCAGCTCCGGTGCTGAACACCCCTTCGGTGCCGCGCAGCAGCACCACGACCAGATCGTCGTCCTCGGCGACCCGGTCCAGGCAGCGGGCGACCGCGTCGCGCATTGCGGCATCGTAGGAATTGCGCCGCCCGGGATTGTTCAGCGTGACGGTGGCGATGCGCCCGTCGAGGTCGACATCGAAAAGCACACGGTCGTCGGTGGTCTCGGCAGCGCTCATCGGTGCGACTCCTCATCCTGTCTGCGGCCGAATCGAATGGCACTCAATTTGTTCGGCGGCGCCGCCGCCGTGGTGACCTCGCCGGTGCACAGCACCTCGCCGCGATAGAGAAGTCGCGCCGTGGAAGCGATACCCCGCTCCACCTCGGTTCGCACGATGTCGAAGTCCAGCTCGGTGAGAATGGGTGTCGGGCGCCGGTAGCTGACCAGGAGTGAGCGGGTACGCCCGGCCGAGCCGGCCGCGCAGCTCTGATGCTGCGTCACGCAGTCGAAGAACACTCCGAGAAAGCCGCCGTGCACCAGCCCCGGAGGCCCTTCGTAGGGCAGCGGGAACGTGACTGTGCCCGAGGCTGTCTGGCCATCGAGGTGGTCGAAGCGATACTCCGGGAAGCAGGGGTTGAACGACCCGACGTCGAACGCGTGCCCCAGGTAGACCCGGCCCGCCGGGTCGTCAGCGTCTTCCAATCGGGGCATGGCCTCCACCGGGGCCACTGCAGCCAGTTGCCGTTCCCAGTCGGCGAACTGCGTCAGCATGTCGTCCACCAGCGGATGCGGGTGTTCCAAGGCGAGCAGCAGCCCGGTCAGGCGCCGCATGGCGCCGGCCACCGCGACGGTCTGCCCCAGCGGCTGCTCGCCGAAACGGGCGGCATCGCCGGCCGAAACCACAGAGTTCCCCGAACCGTCCGCCATAGGCCTTTCTCCGCCGAATCGCGCTAATCGTATAGCCTACTGTAGCTATCACGATATAGCGTTGAAAGGTGGACAGCACCGTGGCCGACTCCCCCGATTCCGGGTCCGGCTCCGCCCCCGATGGCGCAGTGACGGCGCAACGTGACGGCACGCTGCTCCGGCTGACCCTGGCGCGCCCAGAACGCCGGAATAGCCTGAGCTCGTCGATGACCGATGCACTGGTCACGGCCCTGACCGAGGCGGCAAGCGACGACACGTTGCGCGCCCTCCATATCCGGGGCGCCGGCGATGATTTCTGCGCGGGGGCCGACTGGGTGGCCACCAATGCCGGCGGCCAACGACCCCGCACCGGCGATCTGGTTCGCCGCGTCCCACACGGCGCGCACCGGGTGATCGAGCTGCTGCAGACCATCGCGTTGCCGGTCGTATGCAGCGTCCGAGGCTGGGCGGTGGGCCTGGGTTGCAATCTGGCGCTGGCCGCCGACTTCACGGTGGCCGCCACCGACGCGGTGTTCTGGGAACCGTTCGTGGCGCGCGGCTTCAGCCCCGACTCGGGATCGACCTGGCTGCTGCCACGGCTGGTGGGACTGGCTCGGGCCAGGCGCATGTTGCTGCTGGGTGAGCAGGTCAGTGGCGCATCCGCGCAGGATTGGGGATTGATCCACCAGGCGGTGGCGCCGGCAGATGTGGACTCGGCCACCGAAGAGCTGCTGGCCGCCTTGACACAGGGGCCCACGGTCGCGATCGGCCTGACCAAGCAGGCGCTGCACTACGCACAGCAGGCAACGCTGCCGCAAGCCCTGACCCAGGAGCTGTTCAACCTTGAACTCAGCTGCCGTACCGGGGATTTCAAAGAGGGCCTAGCCGCGTTTGCGCAACGGCGACCGCCTGGCTTCACCGGCCGCTGAGAAGGAAAGAGACGGCAATGCCGACGTTCGACACCATCGACTACGACGTGCGGGGGCACACCGCCACCATCACGCTGAACCGTCCCGAGGCGCTCAATGCGTTGAGCCCGCACATGGTCACCGAACTGCGGTCCGCCTACGCCGAGGCCGAGAGCGACGAGGCGGTGTGGGTAGTCATCGTCACCGGCAACGGGCGGGCGTTCTGCACCGGCGCCGACGTGAAGGAGATCCCCGGCGACGGCAAGGTGGTCAATGAACGGCCCTATCTGTCCACCTACGAGCAGTGGGAGGCGCCGCAGGAGGGCACTCCCCCGTTCCGGACGATGGCCAAACCGGTGCTGGCGGCCATCAACGGGATCTGTTGCGGCGCAGGGCTGGACTGGGTTACCACCTGTGACATCGTGATCGCCTCGGACCGCGCGACGTTCTTCGACCCGCACGTCTCGATCGGCCTGGTCGCCGGACGTGAAGTGGTGCGGCTGGCCCGGGTGCTACCCCGCTCCATCGCGCTACGGATGGCCATGATGGGCAAGCATGAGCGCATGGACGCGCAACGCGCCTATGACCTCGGCATGATCAGCGAGGTGGTGGAGCATGACCGATTGCTGACCCGCGCACACGAGATCGCCGACGTGCTGAACTCCAACGCGCCGCTGGCGGTACGCGGAACCCGGCTGGCGATCCTCAAGGGCTTGGACCTGCCACTGCACGAGGCGGAGATGCTCGCCGAATCATTCCGGGAACGTAACCTGCACACCGCGGATTCCCTGGAGGGCCCCCGGGCCTTCGTCGAGAAGCGCGCACCGGAATGGCAGTGCCGATGAGCACGGAGTTCACCACGATCCTGCTCGACTTCGACCGCGCCGCACGCGTCGCCACCATCACGTTGAACCGGCCGGACCGCCTCAACGCGTTCGACCGCACCATGTGCGAGGAGATGGCCGCGGCATGGCGGATCGTCAAACTCGATACTGAGGTCAACGCCGTCGTGCTGCGTGCCGCGGGTGAGCGGGCATTCAGCGCCGGACTGGACATCAAGTCCTCCTACGGCCAGCCCGACAACATCTGGAACCATGAAGATCCCGGCGAGTTGCTGAGTCCCAAGTGGCAGAAGATGTTCAAGCCGGTGATCTGCGCCGTCCAAGGCATGTGCACCGCGGGTGCGTTCTACTTCATCAACGAGGCCGACGTAGTGATCTGCTCGGACGAGGCCACGTTCTTCGACTCCCACGTCTCGGCCGGGCTGGTCTGCGCACTCGAGCCGATCGGGCTGATGCGCCGAATCGGGTTGGGTGAAACCCTGCGGATCGCACTGATGGGCAACGATGAACGGCTCAGCGCCGACACCGCGTTGCGCATCGGCCTGGTGACGGAAATCGTGGCGCGCGATCAGCTTTGGACGCGAGCGCACGAGATCGCCGCCACCATCGCGGCCAAGCCGCCCTCGGCCACCCAGGGCACGGTCAAAGCGATCTGGGAGTCCTTGGACAAGCCGTACCGTGCCGCCCTGGACCAGGGCCTGATCTACACCAGGCTGGGCAACCCGCTGGGCAAGGCCGAACTCGACGCACGACCGCCGCGCCCCGCCGCATCGCCACGGATCCGCTGATGGCGCATCCGCTGAGCCGGCGCATTGCCGACGTGCTCGATCTGGCGCCCGAGGAACCGGCATTGCAGTACGACGGCCGGTGGCATTCCTGGTCGCAACTCGGAGCCCTGGCGGAGCGCATCGCGGAACTGACACCGCCTGGTGGACGCGTCGGGATCCTGCTGCGCAACCGCCCCCCGCAGGTGGCCGCATTGCTGGGGGTGTTGCTCGCCGGGGGCTGCGTGGTGGTGATCAATCCGTCCCGCGGCGACGACCGCACCCGCACCGAGATCGCCGCGCTGCAACTCCCGGTGATCGTCGGGCAGGCCGATGATCTGGCCGCCCTGGTCACCGCGACACCGCGCACCACGGTGGTGACGATCTCCGATCTCACCGCCGACCCGCAGATCACCGCGGCAGGCGAGCCCAGCTCCGATCCCGGGCGCCCCGACGTGGCGGTGTGGATGCTGACCAGCGGAACCACCGGGCCACCCAAGCGCGTCGACCTGCGTTACGACATGTTGGCGCACAGCGTGATCGGCCCCGATCCCGAGCATCTCCCCGCACCCACCCAATTGCGCCGCGGCATCGCGATCGTCAACGCGCCGCTGGTGCACATCGGCGGCGTGTACCGGGTGTTGCAGTGCATCGCCGAGGCACGATCGTTTGTGCTGCTGGAGCGATTCGAGCTGCAGCGCTGGGCCGAGGCGGTACGAACCTGCCGGCCACGCGCCGTCTCGTTGGTGCCGGCCGCGCTGCGCGCGGTGCTGCATTCGGATCTGGGCCGCGAGGACCTGGCCGGGATCCGGGCGGTCACCTCCGGGACCGCGCCGCTGTCCGCCGACGACGCCGACGCGTTCACCGCCAAGTTCGGTATCCCGGTGCTGACCTCTTACGCCGCCACAGAATTCGGCGGCGGCGTGGCCGGCTGGACGCTGGCCGATCACAAACAGTTCTGGCAGGACAAACGCGGCAGTGTCGGGCGCGCCAGCCTCGGCGCGCAACTGCGTGTGGTCGACGACGACGGCGCCCCGCTCGGCGCCGATCAGCCCGGGCTGCTCGAGGTCAAGCCTGGCCAGCTGGGGCCCGCCGCGGACTGGATGCGCACCACCGATGTGGCCCGTATCGACGCCGACGGCTTCCTGTGGATCCTGGGCCGGGCGGATCAGGCCATCATCCGCGGCGGATTCAAGGTGTTGCCCGACGATGTTCGGGTCGCGCTGGAGGCACACCCGGCGGTCAAGGGTGCCGCGGTGGTGGGCCGTGCCGACGAGCGTCTGGGACAGACGCCGGTGGCGGCGGTCGAGCTGCGCTCTGGAGTCTTCGCCGACGCCGTGACGCTGACCGAGTTTCTGCGCGGCCGGCTGGCCGGTTATGAGATTCCGACCGAGATCGTGATCGTCGACGTCATCCCGCGGACGCCGTCGGGCAAGGCCGACCTGAGCGCGGTTCGGGACCTGATCGACCTGTCGAGTAAGCATGCCCGCTGAAACCCTGCCGCAGCTGCTGCGCACTCAGGCGCAGGCCCGCGGCGTCCACCCGCTGCTGATCTGCGACACCGAGCGGATCAGCTACGCCGACGCTGAGGAGCGCTCCGCGGCGTTGGCCCGCCGACTGGTTGCGCTGGGAGCCGGCAAGGGCAGCCACATCGGCCTGTTGTATCCCAACGGCCCAGCGTTCGTGGTCGGCTTGCTCGCCGCCTGCCGGATCGGCGCGGTGGTGGTCCCATTCCCCACCCTGTCAACGGCGCCGGAGCTGCGTGACCAACTGGTGCACAGCGACGTGCAGATCCTGCTGGCCACCGCGTCCTACCGATCACACGACTATCGGGCACGGTTGACCGAAGTCCTCGGCGATGTCGATATCGTCCGTGCAGCAACGCTGTTCAGCACCTACGCGCCGCAGCTTCGCCATGTGCTGTTCGACGCCGACCACCGGGGAACACCCGACGACCAGGACACCCTCGAAACCCTGGAGGACCTGGAAGCCGATGTCGACGGCGGCGACCCGCTGGCGATCATCTATACCTCCGGCTCCAGCGGCACGCCCAAGGGCGCGGTGCACACTCATGCCGGCCTGATCGGGCATCAACGCAACCTCAACGCAATCCGGCGGCTCACCACCGAGGACATCTTGTTCTGCAACTCCCCGTTCTTCTGGATCGGTGGGTTCGCGTTCGCGCTGATGGCCACGATGCTGGCCGGATCGACACTGCTGTGTTCCAATGCCGTCGACCCCGCTGTCACGCTGGACCTGCTCGAAGCCGAGAAGCCCACGATGACCAATGGTTACGTCGCCGGCATCACCCCCCTTGCGCAGCACCCGAGCTTCGCCGGGCGCGATCTGTCCACCCTGCGCCGCGGCAACCTCTATCCGATCATGGCGCCAGGCACCCGCCCGGCCGATCCCGAGTTGCGGCACAACATGCTGGGGCTGACCGAGACCGGCGGCGTCGTACTGCTCAGCGGCGACGAAACCGACCAGCCCGAACACCGACGCGGAAGCTTCGGCATGCCGGCCCCCGGTTTCGAGTGCCGAGTCGAGTCCGGCGAACTGTGGGTACGCGGCCCCTACCTGATGCAGCGCTACCACAAGCGCAGCCGCGAGGAGTGTTTCGACGCCGACGGCTGGTTCCATACCGGCGATCTGGTCCGCACCGACGCCGACGGCTTCTACTACTACCTGGGCCGACACGACAGGGTGATCAAGACGGCCGGCGCCAATGTGTCCGCCATCGAGGTGGAGCAAGCCATCGCCAAGGTGACCGACGGCGCCGTCGCGCATGTGTTCGCCGTGCCTGACCCGGACCGGGGCCAGCTGGTGGCCGCGATCATCGTGGCCGGCAACACCGAGATCGACGCGCAGCAGCTACGCACGCGGCTTGCCACCGAGCTGTCCGCCTACAAGATCCCGCGCCGGATCGCCTGTGTCCCCGCCGCCCGGGTCCCGCTGCTGGCCAGCGGGAAGGTCGACCTGCGCCGGTTGGCGGAGGTGCTCAATGCCTGATCTCGTGCCGTCCCCGCTGACCATCGATGCCGTGGTGCGATCGGGTGCCGCCGCCGACCCGGACAAACCGATGGTGATCGACTCGACCGACCGCCTGAGCTACGCGGATCTGGATGCGTCGTCTCGGGAACTGGCCGCAATCCTGGTGCAGGCCGGTGTCGGCAAGGGCACCCGGGTGGGGCTGATCATGCCCAACTGCGTCGACTGGGTCCGAACAGCGGTCGCCGTGACCCGGATCGGCGCGGTATTGGTTCCCCTGAGCACCTTGCTGACCCCGCCGGAACTCCGCGCGCAACTTCGGGTCGCTGCGGTGCGGTTTCTGATCAGCGTCGAGGAGTTCCGGGGCCACCGCTACCTCGACGATCTACGCGCGGATTCGTCACTGCCGCGGGACCTTCCCGCACTGCAACATGTCTGGTCCACGCAAAGCTTGGCCTCCGCCGGCGACGGCGCGGGCGAGATCGTCGACGCCATGACCGCGACCGTGAATCCCGCCGACCCGATGCTGATCATGTTCACCTCCGGCAGCAGCGGCACACCCAAGGGGGTGCTGCACTCACACGGCAGCGCTCTGGGTGCGGTCTCATCCGGGCTGGCCGCCCGCTGCATCGACGCCGACACCCGGCTGTATCTGCCGATGCCGTTCTTCTGGGTCGGCGGTTTCGGCGGCGGGGTGCTTTCGGCGCTGCTGGCCGGGGCGACCCTGATCACCGAGGAGATTGCGCAACCCGAGACCACGTTGAGCCTGCTGGAATCCGAGCGGGTCACCTTGTTCCGTGGCTGGCCGGACCAGGCCGAAGCGTTGGCCCGCCACGCCGGTTCCACTGACCTGTCGGCGCTGCGGCCCGGCAGCCTGGAGGCGCTGCTGCCGCCGCGATTGCGCGCCGAGCCCGGGGCGCGCGCCAATCTGTTCGGGATGACCGAGGCCTTCGGGCCGTACTGTGGCTATGCCGCTGATACCGACCTGCCACGTTCGGCGTGGGGAAGCTGCGGTAAACCGTTTGCCGGCATGGAGGTTCGGATCGTCGACACCGACAGCGGCGTTCCGGTGGCCCCCGACACGGTTGGGATGATCCAGCTGCGCGGGCCGCACACGTTGCGCGGCATCTGCGGTCGCACGCGGGAAGCGGTCTTTACCGTCGACGGCTTCTACCCGACTGGCGACCTGGGCCGGCTCGATCCCGACGGATTCCTGTTCTATCACGGCAGATCCGATGACATGTTCAAGGTCAGTGGCGCCACGGTCTATCCGAGCGAAGTCGAGAAGGCCCTGCGCAGCATCGCCGGGGTCGAGGCTGCGGTCGTCACCAACGTGCCCGACGGAACACGGAACCGGGTGGGAGTGGTGGTGGCCGGCGACGGCTTGACCATCGACGGACTGCGCGATCGGTGTCGCGATCTGGTGAGCTCGTTCAAAGTGCCGGCGGTATGGCTGATCGTCGCCGGCACCGATGCCATCCCGTACGGGCCAACCGGCAAGGTCGACAAACGGCGGGTGCGGGAGATGTTGACGACTGGATGCCACGCCGATACAGGCGTGAACCAACAACGGAGGGAACGGATATGACAGGCCGACTGACAGGCAGGGTGGCATTCGTCACCGGCGCGGCGCGGGGACAGGGACGCGCCCACGCGGTACGGATGGCCAGTGAAGGCGCCGACATCATCGCCGTCGACGTGGCCGGGAAACTGCCCGACTGCGTGCCGTACAACCCGGCAAGCCCCGAGGATCTGGCCGAAACCGTCCGATTGGTGCAGGACACCGGAGCACGCATGGTGTCCTCGATCGTCGACACCCGCGACTACGACGGCTTGCGTGAGGCGGTCGCCGACGGCGTGGCAGAACTCGGCCGCCTCGACATCATCGTGGCCAACGCCGGTGTTGCTGCCCCGCAGGCCTGGGATGCCATCTCGCCGGAGAACTTTCGCGATGTCATGGACATCAACGTGACCGGCACCTGGAACACCGTGATGGCCGGCGCCCCACACATCATCGCCGGGAAGCGCGGCGGCTCGATCATCTTGATCAGTTCGGCGGCCGGCATCAAGATGCAGCCGTTCATGGTCCACTACACGGCCAGCAAGCACGCCGTCACCGGGATGGCCCGTGCGTTCGCCGCCGAACTGGGCAAACACGCGATTCGGGTCAACAGCGTGCACCCCGGTCCGGTCAACACCGACATGGGCACCGGCGACATGGTCAGCGCGCTGGGCCAGGCGATGGAGACCAATCCTCAACTGTCGCAGATGCTCACGCCCTTCCTGCCCACCTGGGTAGCCGAACCGGAGGACATCGCCGGCACCGTGTGCTGGCTGGCCAGCACCGACTCGCATCTGGTCACCGCCGCCGCCATTCCGGTGGATCAAGGCTGCACACAGTACTGAGCACGCCATGGAACGGTTCAGCGCTGCACTGTCCGCGAGCTTGAACAGCTACGGCGCAGCACCGTGTATCGAGTTCGAACGACGGTGGTATTCCGGAGACGACATCACCGGATACATCGCTTCCGTCGAGGATCACCTGCGCCAGGCGGGAATCGGCCCCGGCGAACCGGTCGGACTGGTGGTGCGCAACCGGGTCCCCCACGCCGCAGTCATCCTGGGGCTCATTGCCGCCGAGCGGCCGATCGTGATGATCTACTCCTACCAATCGGCGCAGGCGATCGCGCGCGACATCGACGCGCTACGGCTACCGGCGGTCCTGGCCGACCGGCAGGACTGGAGCGACGCGGCGATCGCGGCGGCCGGCCATCACGGATCTGCCGTGATCGCGCTCTCCGATCGACCGCTCGGAGTCGAAACGCTTACCCGGCGAGCACAGCTCGCCGATCTCCGGCAGGAGACGTCACCGCACCGGCCTGGATTACACATCCTGAGCAGTGGAACCACCGGACCACCCAAACGGGTGCCGGTCGACACATCGGCGTTGCAGCACACCGTGTTGACCATGACGGTCGGACGGACTCCGCTCCCCGACGATCCGCCGGAACTGGTGTACTGGCCGTTCGGCAGCATCGGGGTCTGCCAACTCCTGGTCGGCCCTTACCTGCGCAAGCGGGTGGTGCTGCTGGAGAAGTTCACCGTCGAAGCGTGGGTGCATGCGGTCAAGACCCACCGGATCAGGCGGACCGGTGTGCAGCCCGCCATCCTGCGGATGCTTCTCGACGCCGACGTAGCCAAAGAGGACCTCGCGTCCTTGGAGTACCTGCCCGGGGGTTCGGGACCGCTCGAGCCGCAGCTGCGCGAGGAGTTCGAGGCCCGCTTCGGCACTCCCCTGCTGTGGGCTTACGGCGCAACCGAGTTCGCCGGATCCGTCTGCGCCTGGACACCGGAGCTGTACCGCCAATACGGTGCTGACAAGCCGGCCAGCTCGGGAAAGCCGCTACCCGGCGTGCAGGTGCGCATCGTTGATCCAGGCACCGGCCGCGAGGTGCCTGTCGGTGCGCACGGGGTGCTGGAGGCCCGGATCGAGGTGGTACGGCCGGACTGGATTCGCACCACCGACGTCGCATCGGTGGACTCCGACGGGTTCATCACTTTGCACGGCAGGGGCGACGGGGCGATCAATCGCGGTGGGTTCAAGATCCTGCCCGAGACGGTGCGCGCCGTACTGCTCACGCATCCGGCTGTTCGAGACGCCTGTGTGGTCGCCATCCCCGATAGCCGGCTCGGCCAGGTGCCGGCCGCCGCGGTCGAACTGCGGGGAGGCACTCCGCCGCCGTCGGCCGATGAGCTCATCGGCTTGGTGCGCGAGACGCTGCCCAGCCACCATGTGCCCGTCGCCGTTGCGGTCGTCGATGAGTTGCCGCGCAATGCCGCGCTGAAGGTACGCCCCGCCGACGTCGCTGCGTTGTTGGAGGCGCGATCATCATGACGCCGGCCCGATCCTTAACGGCAGCGTGGGCAGTGCGCACGTCGCAGACGGCCAGGTGATCTCCGGAACGAAGCCAGGTACGAGCTCGAACTCGGGAACACGAGACAGCCATTCCGAGACGACGAGCTTGAGTTCCATGCGAGCCAGGTGCGAACCCAGGCAGCGGTGCGGTCCGCCGCCGAATCCCCAGTGTTTGTGGACCTTTCCGTCGAGAACCAGATCATCCACGGAGCGCTCGTCGGTCCCGTCCCTATTGATCGCACCGAGACAGAGGCGCACCTGGGCGCCCGCCGGAAGTTCGACGCCGGCAACCGTGACCGGGCGAGTGGTCGCTCTTCCGACGACCGGTGCCGCAGGTTCGAGGCGGATCATCTCCTCGACAAAGACCGCGATGCCGTCGGCATCGTCGCGCAACCTGGCACGCAACTCGGGTCGGCGGGCCAATTCCAGCATCGTTGCGCCTATCGTTGCGGTGACGGTGTCCAGACCTGCCAGCACGAACACCAGAGACAGCCCGATCGCCTCGTTGTCGCTCAGCGCGTCCGCACCCCGCAGGAGCTCCGAGAGAATGCCGGGAAACGGATCCTTCCGTTGTTGCGCAACCGCTTCGGCGAGATATCCGTACAGTTCCACGGTGGGGCTCAGATCCACGCTGGCGGGATCATCGGCAAGGCTCAACGCGATGATCGCGTCCTTCCAGGCGACCAGACGGTCTCGATCCTCGAGAGGCAGCCCGAACAGCGTGAGGAATACCTGCGACGGATAGGGGGTGGCCAGCTGCGCCATTACCTCACACCGATCACGCTGAGCGATCTCGGAGATGATCTCAGCGGCCTGCGCCTGCAGCGAGGGCAGCAGGGCGATCAGGGTCTGGGGACTGAAGTAGCGATGCAGCAGCTGCCGATAGCGGGTGTGCTCGGGGGGATCGAACCCCAACGGAACCAGCGGGACGGGGCTGATCATGTCGTCGTAGGGGATCCTCGACGAGAACACCTCCCAATTGCGTAGGGCGGCGAGAACATCTTCGCGGCGAGTCAGGTAGTACCAGCCGTCGCCGGCCAGCACCGGACCGAGATCACGCAACGCCGCCCAGCCTTCACCGCGATCGCGGGACATTGGCAGGTCGGCGTAGGCCACGTACGGCAGTTCCGGCGCTATGCGTGCATCGGTCATCGGCGCAGCAGTCCTCAACCGCCGGCCTGTTGTTCGGCCTGCTGTTTGGCCTGGCGGGCCTGATACCGGTCCACCAACTCCCGAAATCCGAGCCGATCGTATTGCGGGACCGGCTGGATACCCCAGATGTCCTTGGCGGTGTCCCTTCCCTCGGCGCCCTCTGGGGGCCCGAGCGGCGGATACGGATACTTGCATTCGAGGTCGTCGTCGGAGTAGCGCACCTTGAGCAGTTCGCTGCAGATCTGGGTGAGGCTCAGCGTCGGGTAGCCGTAGTACACCGCCATGAACGGCAGGGTGAACGCTCCCTCGATGACGAGCGCCACCAGGCACACCAAGGTGGCGCGTTTGATCCACTTGTGCATCCGCGCGTAGTAGGGGGTGGTGCCCGGAGGCAGTGCCTCGGCGGCAGGTGTTTCCATCGTGGGACTCCTTTATCAGTCGGAGAAGATTTCCCGGTTGACGGTGTGCAGGTACGGGATCGCCAAAAACGGTGTGATGTAGAAGATGTCGTAGAGCCACCAGCCGATCACCGGGAAGATCACCCCGGCATAGCGCACGTCGGCGTACATGGTCATGTTGAAGACGTAGAGAATCCAGATGAGTACACCCATCCAGCAGGTGACGATCATCCACTGGTGGCCCCAACGCTTCATCTGCAAGAAGCCGATCGCGGCGGCGCAGCGCATCGCGAAGACCGTAAGGATCATGCCGAAGACCATGGATTTCTCGCCCGGCCCGGCGGCGCCGCCCACCCACAGTTCGTTGTAGTGCCAGAAATAGCCGGCGTCGAACATGTGGCCCCAGCCGATCATCAGCACCCGGTTGATCAGGGTGTGGTTGGCGACCAGGTCCAGCGACCAACCCAGGCTGTTGAGCATGCCGTCGATCAGCACCAGGTAACCGATCAGGGTGACGATCATGGGCCGCACTGCCAGACCCGCACGCTGCGCCTCGCGCTGCAGCCCCACGCCGCGCAAGAAGATCGGCAAGCCGATGATGCCCGGCACCCACATTCCCATCAGCGCCGCGCCGGCGATCATCCAGCGGTCGGCCCGGCGTTGGGCGGCACGCGATTGCGTCTCGTGCTCCTCGATCCCGGCGAAATCCGTTGTCGAACCGGACGCGGTCGGGCTCATAACAGCCACCAGCCCCGGGCGAACGACATGTATAGCTGGATGCCGAACATGATGGCCAGATAGCCGTAGATGAAGATCTGAAAGACGATCAGCGCTCGCTTGCGGTTGCGTTCTTGCTGGTCCACTTCGCAGCTTCCTTTCCTAGGGGCGCTCGGTCTGGGTGGTGAACACGCCGGCGGCCACTTCACGCAGGCCGTCGTGGATTCCGCCGTCGGTGGTCAGCGGCGCCAGGATGCACGCCTCGGCTGCCTCGAGCTCGCTCGCGCCGGCGCCGACCAGCTGCGCAGCGTTGACCAAGGTGCGGGTCGACGGCGGTTCGAAGTGCAACGCCTGGTCTGCGGTGCGCAGCGCAGTGGCACACTGCACCAGGCGACCGGCGATCTGCGGTTCGATACCGGTCTCGGCGACGATCACCTGCGCCTCGCGCTCGGGCGGCAGGTAGTGCATGGGCAGCGTGGCGAACCGTTGCCGGAAGGACGGCTTCAGCTCTTTGAGCGAGCTGCGGTAGGCCGGGTTATAGGAGCACACCAGCATGAAGGTGTCTGGGGCCGTGATGGTTTCACCTGCCCGGTCCAGGTACAGAGTGCGACGGTGATCGGTCAGTGAATGCAGCACGGCCAGCGAGTCATGCCGTGCCTCCACGACTTCGTCCAGGTAGCAGATCGCCCCGGACTTCACCGCTTGAGTCAGCGGCCCGTCGTTCCACACCACGTCACCGCCGGCCACCAGGAATCGGCCCACCAGATCCGAGCTGGTCAGGTCGTCGTGGCAACTGATGGTGATCACCGGTCGCCCCAGCAGCAAGCCCATGTGCTCAACGAGCCGGGTCTTGCCGCAGCCGGTCGGACCGGTGAGCATCACCGGGATGCGGCGCAGGTGCGCCTTCTCGAACAACTGCACTTCGTTGCCGTTGGCGAAGTAAACATCGCTGCTCATCGGACTCCTCGCACGTCGTCGGTCATGCCGCGGTCAGTTCGCGGTGCACGTGGGCCAGTACTCGCGGTAGCTCCGCGACCCGCCGAATCCGTTGGGAGCGGCGCGGTCCGAACACTTCGGGAAGTGGATCCACCCGGACCGGTCCGACTCCGACGTAGTACACGCACACACCGGCCCGGTCGGCTTCTTCGACGGCATGCGCAACGTCGGCCCAGGCGTATCGGCCTTCATAGCCTTCGTCGGACATCAGTCCGTCGCCGATCATGAGGAGCAGCCGCCGCTCGCCGGACTGGGCCAGCAGCCGGCTGGTCAGATGCCGCAGCGGCGCCCCCAGTCGGGTGTAGCCACCGGTGCGCAGGCCCAGGCCACTCGGCGCCACGAAATTCCGGTCACCGAAGTCCTTGAGGCAGTGCACTTCCACGTGGTGACGGGTGTTGCCGGTGAACGCGAAGACGCCGTGGCGCTGACGCGCGCTGGTCATTGCTCCCGAAAGCGCGTCCGCGCAGGCCAGTTCCAGGCCGAACAGCCGGCCACCGTGCACTCCCAGTGACGAGCTCGCGTCGAGCAGCACCGCGACGGTCACATCCCTATCCGCCGGCAGCAGCTCCCGGAAGATCCGGGGTTCCCCCGCCGCCCTGGCCAACACGTCCAGGCGGTGGCTGACGTAGGCATCCACGTCGAGGTCTGATCCGTCGGCGAGCCGATTGGTCATGGCACGGACGGTGTGTTGCTCGAACCACTTACGCAGATCGACCGCGGCCGGGGACGGCTCGCCCGATGGCGTGCGCCGGTCGCATTCCACGACGGCGACATGGTCGGGCAGCAGGGTGCCGGTGTGCATGTTCCACTCTGGGTAGGGGATGCCGGCTCGCCGGTCGCGACCGAGAGAGCGATCGTCGTCTTCGGGTCGGCTCGGTGGCGGCATGGTGGTGTTGCGAACTCCTCCGTCACCACCGACCGGTACCGAATACGGGCGAGGGCGGCGCTTCTGGTTGCTGGACCATGGCATGCGGCCGAGGCGGCGCACCGAGGAAGCCAGTCGTCCCGGCTCGGTCCAGGCGGCCGGCAGCGTCCCGGTCAGCGAATGCCCGGCCAGGGGTTGCCGGGTGCGCGCCAATGCGGTCGCACGATCGAACATCTCGGCGGCCGGCATCTCGGGATCGGCGGGATCGAGATCCGGCAGCACCCGTTGCAGCTCGGCCACCAGTCCCGGCCACCGCCCAGCCACCCAACCGAGGGCCACCTGCGCCTCGACGAGCGTCAGGGCTTGACGCTCACGTGGCGACAGGTCGGCCAACCGGTACTGGGCAATTCTCTCTTTGGAGGGTGAGCATTGCAGCGCCACCCCGCAGGTCAGCGTCCGTCTGGTCCAGCCCGGTTCCGCAGGATGGGGAACATAGACGGTGGACAGGTTCGGGTTGAGGCTGAAACTTCTTTGGGCACCGGTCATCAGCCGTGCGCCGTCGCGACGCCGGTCGCTCAGTGCGACGGCCGTCAGCGCGCAGCTGATCTCCAGCGCCAGGGGGTCCACGCCTACCCCGGTCAGAAGGTTCCGATGCTGGAGAACATCCAGTACCAGAACGCGATGATCAAACACGTTCCGCCCCATGCGGCGACGTAACGGAGAATCTCCCAGAGCCAGGTCATCAGAGTTTCCTATCGTCGGTCAGTCGGAGAAGATCTCGCGGTTGACGGTGTGCAGGTACGGGATCGCCAAAAACGGTGTGATGTAGAAGATGTCGTAGAGCCACCAGCCGATCACCGGGAACACCACACCGGCATAACGCACATCGGCATACATGGTCATGTTGAACACGTAGCCGATCCAGATCACCACGCCCATCCAGCAGGTCACCACCATCCACTGATGACCCCACCGCTTCATCTGCAGAAATCCGATCGCCGCCGCGATGCGCATGGTGAAGACGGTGAAGATCAGCCCGATCTCCCAGCCCTTCTCGCCCGGGCCGGCCGCCCCGCCGATCCACAACTCGTTGTAGTGCCAGAAATAGCCGGCGTCGAACATCGCGCCCCAGCCGTTGAGCAGCACGCGGGCCAGCAGGGTGTGGCCGGCCACCATGTCCAGCGCCCAGCCCACTGCGTTGATCGCGGCGTCGATGATGACCAGGTAGCCCAGCAACGTCACCAGCATGGGCCGGACCGCCAGACCGTCGCGTTGGGCCTTGCGCTGCAGCCAAATTCCGCGCAGGAACAGTGGGAGGCCGAAGATGCCCGCCGCTGCCGTGCCGATCAGCATGCCGCCACAGATCATCCATCGGTCTGCCCGGCGCTGGGCGGCCCGTGACAGCTCCAGGTGCTCATCGAGACCGAGCCCGTCGCGCAGTTGCTGCGGTGCCGTACGCAATAGCCGCCCCCTCGCCGTTTGAGGAACGCCTACGACGGTAGGGAAATCACTGACTTAAGTCAATGACTTTTGGCGAGTTCAGTGCGCAGCACCCAGGCCACGCAAGGTCCTGGTCACGTAGTCGGCGACCAATTCCGGACGAGATGGCCAGTCATGGGTGGTGATGAGCAGGGCGTAGAGGCCGAGCAGGAAGAACACCGCACTGTTCATCGCGACGACGTCGTCGTCGATCTCGCCGCGCTCCCGCGCCACTTCGATACGCTCGGAGATCAGCACGATCAACGGGTGATGCTCGCCGTTCTCGGCAGGCGGTCGGGTCGGCGAGAAGTGCAGCGCCAGGAATTCGGTGAACAGCGGATCGCCCAGACGTCGCTCCAGATCGATGATCAGGCGGGCGGACTCAGCCAAGATGTCCGAAAGCCCTTGGCGCTCACTAAGAAATTTCTCGAACTGCCTGGTGATTCGTTCTTCCTCCCGGCGCTCCAACTCCAGCAGCACGTGCTCCTTGGTGGGGAAGTGAAAGAAGAATGTGCCGTGCGCGACGCCGGCGGCGGCGACGATGGCCCCGACGTCGGCCTGGGCCATCCCGGTCCGCTTGAATTCGGCAGTCGCCGCACCCAGCAACCGCTCGCGCGTCTGCAGGCGCCGAGCTTCGCGCGCCGTCACCTTCGCCGGCTTGTCCGCCACCGCCATGCTTTGATCCCTCTGTCCACCGACCCTGCGCCATCCGCCGTCACGACAGTATCGCCTTCCGGCGGCCGCGCACATTAGATGACTTAAGTCAGCGTTTTGGATTCCTGCAGGGTGGTCGAGATCAGGGCCCGGATGTTGTTTCGGCAGCGTCCACACACCGTCCCGGCTCCGGTGCGCTCACCGACCTGCTTGGTGGTCGTGGCACCGGCTCGGGCCGCGTCGATGACCTGCTGACTGGTCACCCCGGCGCACAAGCAGACGTACACAGCGCGTCAGGCCCCGGTCTCGAGGGCCTTTGCCTCCAGCTGCACTTTGTCCACCTTGCCCGTGGCATTCAACGGCAGCGCGTCGACGAAACACACCGAGCGCGGCACCTTGAAACCGGCCATTCGGTCGCGGCTCCAAGCGATCAGGTCGGTCTCGGAGAGCGGCGCATCCCCGGCACTTTTCACCACAAACGCCTTGCCGACCTGCCCCATTCGCGCATCGGGCACGCCGACCACCGCAACCTGCGAGATCCCCGGATGCTCCAGCAGGAAGCCTTCGATCTCGGCGGGATAGGCGTTGAATCCGCCGACGATGAACATGTCCTTCTTGCGACCGACGATCCGCAACCGGCCGGCGGCATCCAGCGTGCCGACGTCCCCGGTGTGCAACCAGCCCTGTGCGTCGATGGCCTCGGCGGTCGCCGCCGGGTCATCGAGGTAGCCCACCATCACGTTGTAGCCGCGCACCAAGACCTCGCCGTCGCCGGCAATGCTCACCTCGATGCCTTCGCAGGCCCGCCCCGCCGTGGTCGCGATGTCCTCGAACGAGTCGCCGCGCCGCGAGGCCGTCACCGTACCGGCTTCGGTGAGCCCGTAACCGGTCATGATGGATCGGAACGGCAACTCGTTGCGAATACGCCGGATCAGGTCCACCGGGATGTCCGCGGCGCCGGTTACCGCGGCACGCAGCGACGACAGGTCGTGCGTACCGCGCGCATCCAGCAGTGACTGATACAGCGTCGGCGGGCCAGGAAGCATGGTGATGCGTTCGGCTTCAATGAGTTCCAGGACGGCGTCGACCTCGAAGACCCGCACCGGAACCATGGTGGCACCGCGGATGCATGCGGCGATGCAGCCCGCCTTGTAGCCGAACGTGTGGAAGTAGGGGTTGACCATCAGGTACCGGTCGCCCTCGCGCAGGTCGGCCAGATCGCACCACTCGGCATAGAGCCGCAGGTTCTGTTGATGGGTCATCATCACGCCTTTGGGCCGGCCCGTCGTGCCCGAGGTGAAGATGATGTCGGCGACGTCGCCCCCGCCGACACTGCGCTGCAGCGGCGAACCACTGCTCAGGAAATCCGATCTCAGGTCGACCACCGGCACACCGGGCGGGGCACTGAAATCCAGTCCGAGAAAGCCCTTCTCCACCAGGACGAGCTTGGCGCCGCTACGGCGGATGATGTCCTCGGCCTCGCTCGGTTTGAACCGGGTGTTGACCGGAACCAAGACGCCGCCGGCGGTCAGCAGCCCGAAAGCGGCGATGATCCAATCCGCCGAGTTCGGTGCCCAGATCGCCACCCGATCGCCCTTGGCGACACCCGCCGCGGCGAATGCTCCTGCAGCGCAACGAACCCGGTCGGCCAGCGCGGCGAAGCTCAGCCGTACCGGACCGTCGGCGATCGCCTCGGCGTCCCCGAAGCGATCGCCGGCGCTCAGGACCATCTCGGGAATGGTCTGCCAGCGGGGCACCGCTAGACGGTGACGAGCCGACCGAGGTTACCGCCCATGATCTTGGCCTGGTCCTCGATGGGCAGGTGCGACAGCGCGGTGATGTAGTGCGTCGGCTCGGCCAAGCCCTCCGGGTGCGGCCAGTCCGAACCGTAGAGCACCTGCTCCACGCCCACCAGGTTGATCAAGTCGTCGATGCCCTCCTCGTAGAACGGGCTGACGTAGATCCGGTTCTTGATCTCCTCCATCGGGTTGCCCAGGAACGCCTCGGGCGCCTTCCGATAGACCTCGGTCATGGAGTCCAGCAGCGGGAACATCCACTTGGAGCCGGCTTCCACAATGCCGACCTTCAGCTTGGGGTGGCGGAACAGGGCACCGTGAATCACCCACGAAGCCACCGCATCCTGGATCGGGCGCCACTCGTTGAGAATGCCCATGGCGTTGGTCTGGAACGGCAGCATCTCCTCCACCGAACCGTCCCACTCGGAGGTGTAGCGGGAGTAGCCGCTGTCCGACGAGTGCATCCCGATGAAGACGTCGTGCTCGACGCACCTCTCCCAGAACGGGTCGAACTCGGGCAGCGCGAACGAACGCGGGCCCCGGAAGCCGGGCACCGGGGCCGGCCGGATCAGAATGGCGCGGGCACCGCGCTTGACCGCCCACTCCAGTTCCTCGATGGCCTTCTCGACGATCGGGAGCGTGATGACCGGCGTGGTGAAGATGCGGTTCTGGTAGTTGAAGCCCCAGACCTCGTCCAGCCACTGGTTCAAGGCGTGGATGATGACGTGGATGGTGACCGGGTCATCGCGCAGCCGCTCCTCGATGAGACTGGCCAGGGTCGGGAACATCAGCGAGCGGTCGATGCCCAGCTCGTTCATCAGCTCCAGCCGCGGAGCGGGCTCGAAGAACGCCGGGATGGACTTCATCGGCTCGCCGAACAGCTCGCGCTTGCTCTTGCCGTCGGGGTTGCCGTACTTGAAGTATTCCTCCCAGGCGCCCGGCTTGGCGACCACCGAGAAGGTGGGGTTCGGAATGTAGTTGCTGATCTGGCCGCGGATGGCGATCTTGGTGCGCCCGTTGATCTCCACGTACTGGACGACGTCCTTGTACTCCTTGGGCAAGTACTTGGTCAGCGCTTCCGGCGGCTCGTAAAGGTGGTTATCCGCATCAAACAAGGGGAACGGGACGTCCACGCGATGTGACAGTTGACCCATGAAATGCTCCTTTTCGGTTCATGAGAATCTTATTCTCACATAGGTGTCGTTGCAACACTCTCGGCGAGCTGGTTGCGCACCAGGTACTTCTGCACCTTGCCGCTGGCCGTGCGCGGGAAGTCCTCGACCTCACGCAGTTCCTCGGGCCACTTCTGCCGCGCGACGCCCATCCGCTCGAAGTGCTCCCGCACTTGCGCCATGGCCGGCAGCACGCACCCCGGCTTGAGGCGCAGCACCGCGACCGCCCGCTCCCCCAGCCGGGCATCCGGCGCCGCGACCACGACCGCCTCGGCCACCGCCGGCATCGCCAACAGGACGTCCTCGACCTCCACGGCGCTGATGTTCTCGCCGCCGCGGATGATCACATCGGCTTTGCGGTCGGTGATGGTCAGATACCCGTCGGCGTCGAGCACCCCGATGTCCCCGGTGTGGTACCAGCCCTCGGCGTCGAACGCCGCCGCGGTCAGCGCGTCATCGGTGTAGCCCAGACACAGGTCGGGTCCGCGGCTCAGGATTTCGCCGTCGTCGGCCAACCGCACCTCCACGCCGGGCCGCGCATTGCCGTCGGTGAACAATCGCTTGTCCTCGGGCGCGCTCGGGCGTGAACCGGTGATCGACGGATGCTCGGTGCTGCCGTAGGAACGGAAGACGAAGATGCCCAGGTCGGCGAGTCGTCGGGTGACCGCCCCGGGCACCGTCGACCCGCCCAGACCGACGTGGCGGATATGGCGCAGGTGCGCGTCGGTGAAGTCCGGGTGATCGAGCAGGCTGGTGACGAAGTACGGCGGCCCGCCACCGATCGACACGCCCTGCTCGGCCATCAGTGCCAACACCTTGGCGGGGTCCCAGACGTCGGCGAGGTCGATCGGCGCTCCCTCCAGTACCGGGATGAGGAACGCCCCGACCATGCCGATGAAGTGCCCGACCGGGGTGGCGGTGAGCTGGCGACCGCGATCCTTGGGGTAGTTGGCCAGCAGCTGGCGGGTCTCGCAGCACAGGGTCTGGTGACTGTGGATCACGCCCTTGGGTTCGCGGGTGGTCCCGGAGGTGAACGCGATCAACGCCGGTGCACCGGGGTCGGTATGCAGCGTGCCCGCCATCGGTTCATCGGCGAGCAGGTCTTCGAAGTCGACAACGTTCCCGCCCACCCCGCTCGCGTCGTTCCCGCCCACCACGCTCGCGTCGTTCCCGCCCACCACCCCGATGATCGGGATGTGGGCGCACAGCTCGGGCCGAAAGCTCATCCGCCCGAATCGTTCGGCGGTGATGAACACCCGCGGCCGGCTGGCGGACAGGATGAAGCCCAGTTCCCGTGGGCCGTAGAAGTGCACGACGGGCACCACGACCGCACCCAGGAACGCCGCCGCCCAGAACGCCGCGGCGGCCTCCATCCAGTTGGGCAGCTGCAGGGCCACCACATCACCCGGGCCGACGCCGCGGGCCCGCAGCCCGGCCGCCAGCCGGCGGGCGACGAGCTCCACGTCGGCAAAACTGCCCCGCCACGGCCGTACCGCCGAGTGCACCTCGAACCCGGTCTCGGCGCTCGCCGCCAGCCCGGTGGCGAGCAGGTCACCGAGGGTTTCGCGGGTCCACCATCCCTGCTCTTCATAGTGCCGAACCAGGTCGGCAGGAATCTTTCGCATCTTGCCCGTGATGCTATTCTCCGTTTTTGAGAATGCCAATATCTTGAGTGGAGAGCCATGGGCCAGGACTGTCCGGACGAGCTGGACGTGCAACTGGATGACGGCCTGGCCATCATCACCATCGACCGGCCCCAGGCCCGCAACGCCATCGCCCCCGAAACCATGGAGCAACTCGACCGGGCGCTGGACAAGGTCGCCGGGGCGCAGGCGCTGGTGATCACCGGCGGAGGCGACCGCGCCTTCGTCTCCGGCGGCGACCTCAAGCAGCTCGCCGCCCTGCGCACCGAGGCCGAAGCGGCGGCGATGGCCTGGCGGATGCGCACGCTGTGCGATCGGATCGCCGCGTTCCCGGCACCGGTGATCGCCGCCTTGAACGGCCACGCATTAGGTGGTGGCGCCGAAGTCGCGGTCGCCGCCGACATCCGCATCGCGGCCGCGGACATCAAGATCGCGTTCAATCAGGTGTCCCTGGCGATCATGCCGGCCTGGGGCGGCGCCGAGCGGCTGGGCAAGCTGGTCGGACACAGTCAGGCGCTGCTGCTGGCCGGCACCGGAACCATGCTGGACGCTCCGGCGGCCGAACGCATCGGCCTGATCAACCGGGTGGTCCCCCGGGAGTCTTTCGACGCCGAATGGCGTGCCCTGGCCCGGTCATTGGCCAATCCCTCGGCCGGTGAGATCAAGCGCGTGCTCGGTGGCGCATCGGCAGACGAGGCGGTGGCGGCATTCGCCCGGTTGTGGGTCGCCGACGCGCATTGGGAGGCCGCGGATCGCCTCCAACAAGGCAGGAAGCAGCGCTAATGCGGGGCGGGCCCCGAGGCCAGCGCGACGCCGGCGAGCGGCGCGTGCGGTGGCGGGTCGCCCTCGAGCCGTTGCAGCCAGCGCTCGACGAACTCCACGGTCTCGGCGTGGCCGAGGGTCATGCCCAGCGCCTCCTGCTCGATGATCAGCATCCGCGAGGCGCTGGTCATGAGCACCATCAACACCGTCGGCGGGAATTCCGCGTCGTCGACGCCATACCGGGCGAACAGCCCGGAAACCGCCGCGATCTGTTCGGCGCGAAGCCGCTCGGCGTAGTTGGCGATCTCGGCCCGCAAGGCCTCGCGCTCGTTGGCCACGGTGATGAATTGCATGGTCAGCGCCGTCCACGCCGGGTCGGTGTTGAATCGCCACAGCGCCCAGAGCGGCTGCGGCGACGCCAGCACCGCCGCCTGTTCGGCCAATCCCTGATCGCCGCGCCGCCGGAACATCGCCAGGAACAGGTCGTCCATGGTGCGGAAGTAATAGTGCACGAGCTGATGCTTGAGGCCCGCCCGCTCGGCGACACGGCGCGAACTCACCGCGCCGGCGCCGGCGGTCAGCAGAAGCTCTTCGGCAGCGTCGAGCAACAGGGTCCGGTTCTTCGCGTCCGGTGCCCCAATTCTGCGCTGTCCCTTAGCCGATTCGGACATACAGTTCGCTCCGCATCGTTGTCGTCACCTTTACATGTCCGGCGGCCATCGTAGTGGCGTCGCAACCCTTGACCCCCCAACCCCGCCCATGCTAAGCAGGTGCACAGCAGCTGTCAGCCCGTTCTGCAGAGAGGTCCATGTTGACTGACTTCGCGACGATCGACTTCTTCACCGATCAGTCCCTGGTACCCGATCCCCACCCATACTTCGACTATCTGCGGGCTCAGAACCCGGTCACGCCGCTGGGCGTGTACGACGTGGTCGCGGTAACCGGCCACGAAGAGGCCAACGAGATCTACCGCGACTCCGACACCTACTCCAACCTGGTCGCGGTCGGCGGACCGTTCCCGCCGCTGCCGTTCACCCCCGAGGGCGACGACATCAGCGCTCAGATCGAGGCCAACCGCCACCTGATGCCGATGACCGAGCACATGGTGACGATGGACCCGCCGATGCACACCAAGGCCCGATCGATACTGAGCCGACTGCTCACGCCCAAGCGGCTCAAGGAGAACCAGGACTTCATGTGGCAGCTGGCCGATCGCCAGCTCGACTACTTCATCGACAGCGGCAGCTGCGAATTCCTCACCTCCTATGCCCGCCCGTTCGCCATGCTGGTGGTCGCCGACCTGCTCGGTGTGCCCGAAGAGGACCGGCCGGTGTTCCAGGAGGTGCTCGGCGCACCACAGCCCGGTGCCCGCATCGGCGCGCTGGACCATGAGGAGCTCGCCCACGATCCGCTGGCCTGGCTGGATGACAAGTTCAGCCGCTACCTGTCCGACCGGCGGGAAAGCCCTCGCGGCGACGTGCTGACCGACCTGGCCACCGCCACCTACGAGGACGGCTCGATTCCCGAGATCGCCGACGTGGTCAAGAGCGCCACGTTCCTGTTCGGCGCCGGTCAGGAGACCACCACCAAACTGCTCAGTGCCGCATTGCGATTCATGGCCGAGGACCCGGCCCTGGTCGAGGCGCTGCGCAGCGACCGCAGCAAGATCCCGAACTTCCTCGAGGAGACCCTGCGGCTGGAAAGCCCGGTGAAGACCGACCCCCGATTGGTGCGCAAGACCACCACGCTGGGCGGGGTGGAGCTGAAGGCCGGCACCGTCGTGGTGATGTTCCCCGGCGCGGTCAACCGCGATCCTCGCAAGTTCGACAACCCGCACGAACTGCGGATCGACCGTCCCAATGTGCGCGAGCACCTGGCATTTGCCCGCGGCAGCCACACCTGCCCGGGCTCACCGCTGGCACGCGCCGAGAGCCGCATCTCATTGGAACGAATCCTGGATCGCATGACCGATATCCGGCTCGACGAATCCCAACACGGCCCGGCCGGCGAGCGCCGGTTCACCTTCGAGCCGACTTTCATCCTGCGCGGATTGACCGAACTGCACCTGGAATTTACCCCGGTGGCGGCTCCAGTCACCGCCGGCCTGTAGACCGCAGCTCCGCCGAAGGGACGAACAACATGACGGTGACCACCACCGACGAAGCGCGCTATGACCCGTATGACGTTGACCTCAACAGCGATCCGTACCCGATGTTTCGCCGGCTTCGCGAAGAGGCACCGTTGTACTACAACGCCGAGCACGATTTCTACGCGCTGAGCCGCTTCAACGACGTCAACAAGGCCCTGGTCGATCACCAGACGTTCAGCTCGGCGCGCGGCGCGATTCTGGAACTGATCAAGGCCAACACCCCGATCCCGCCGGGGCTGATTCTGTTCGAGGATCCGCCCATCCACGACATTCACCGCAAGCTGCTGGCCCGAATGTTCACCCCGCGCAAGATCTCCGAACTCGAATCCAAGATCCGCGAGTACTGCGCCCGTTGCCTGGATCCGCTGATCGGTACCGGAAGCCTCGATTTCGTGGCCGACCTGGGCGCGCAGATGCCCATGCGGGTGATCGGCATGCTGGTGGGCATTCCCGAAGCAGATCAGGAGGTCATCCGGGACCGCTCGAATGACAACATGCGCACCGAAGCGGGCAAGCCGATGACGGTTGCGTCGGAGGGGTTCGATGACGGATCGATCTTCGCCGACTATCTGGACTGGCGCGTCGAGCACCCGTCCGACGACATCATGACCGAACTGCTCAATGTCGAATTCACCGACGAATCCGGCACCACGCGGCGGCTGACCCGCGACGAGCTGCTGATGTACGTGATGCTGGTGGCCGGGGCCGGAAACGAGACAACCACCCGGCTGATCGGCTGGACCGGCAAGGTGCTGGCCGAGCATCCCGACCAGCGCCGCGCGTTGGTGGCAAACCCGGCGTTGGTCCCGCAGGCGATCGAAGAGCTGTTGCGCTACGAGCCACCGGCACCGCACGTGGCGCGCTACGTCACCCGGGATGTGGAGTACTACGGCCAGACCGTGCCCGAGGGCAGCGTGATGATGATGCTGATCGGCGCGGCCAACCGCGACCACCGCCGATTTGCCCCCGACGGTGACGTTTTCGACATCCACCGCGAAGCCCGCCAGCATCTGACCTTCAGCGTGGGCGCGCACTACTGCCTGGGTGCCGCACTGGCCCGCCTGGAAGGGCGCATCGCGCTGGAGGAGATCCTCAAACGCTTCCCCGACTGGGAGGTCGACCTCAGCAAGGCAGCGCTGTCACCAACTTCGACGGTCCGCGGGTGGGAGTCCATGCCCGCTTCGGTCGGATGAATCCACTTCTACTAGTTACGAATTGAGGGTTTCCATGGCTGGACGTGTTGAGGGCAAGGTCGCATTCGTCACCGGCGCGGCCCACGGTCAGGGCCGCAGCCACGCGGTGCGGCTGGCCGAGGAGGGCGCTGACATCATCGCGATCGACGTCTGTAAGCCGATCGTGCAGAACTCGCCCATCCCGCCGGCCACCCCGGAGGAACTGGCCGAGACCGTCGACCTGGTCAAGGCACGGGGGCGCCGGATCTTCACGGCCGAGGTCGATGTACGCGACTTCGACGGGCTCAAGGCCGCGGTGGACGCCGGCGTGGAGGAGCTGGGCGGTCTGGACATCATCGTTGCCAATGCCGGCATCGGCAACGGTGGCGACACCCTGGACCAGTGCAGCGAACACGACTGGCAGGAGATGATCGACATCAACCTGTCGGGCGTGTGGAAGACGGTCAAAGCGGGTGTCCCACATCTTATTTCCAGCGGCAAGGGCGGCTCTATCATCCTGACCAGCTCGGTCGGCGGACTGAAGGCCTACCCGCACTGCGGCAACTACGTCGCCGCCAAGCACGGCGTGGTGGGCATCATGCGCTCGTTCGCCGTCGAGTTGGGACACCAGAACATTCGCGTCAACACCGTGCACCCCACTCACGTCAGCACCGGCATGATCATGAACGAGGGCACCTGGAAGATGTTCCGTCCGGACCTGGAGAACCCGGGCCCCGATGACATGGCACCGATCTGCCAGATGTTCCACACCCTGCCGGTGCCGTGGGTGGACGCGGTCGATATCAGCAACGCCGTGCTGTTCCTGGCCTCCGATGAGGCCCGCTACATCACCGGCGTCACGCTGCCGGTCGACGCGGGAAGCTGCCTGAAATAACACTGTCGGCCATCCCTGACAGTTGGGACGCGATATCCCCGGAGTGGATGACCGCTGCGATCAGCGGTCACCACCCCGGGGCGGTCGTGGATGCCGTGACGGTGGCATCTCGTGACGACGGCACTAACCGCCGAGCGCGCCTGGCTCTGAGCTATTCGTCCGGCAGCGGGCCGTCCACCGTGTTCGCCAAGGCCATCGACCCCGAGCACGCCGACTTGGTGGAGCTGACCAGTGGCCTCTACCACGAGCCGCGGCTTTTTCTGTCCGATGTCGCACTGCCGCTTGACCATCCGACGGTCTATCGAGCGGTGATCGACGAACCGCGTCGCGACTTCCTGCTGATCATGGAAGACATCACCGCGGCGCGCGGCGCGCAACCGCGCGACGCCACCCAACCGCTCAGCATCGACGAGGCGGCCCACGGGGTCCGCGGACTGGCCCGCCTGCACGGGGCGTTCTGGGGAGAGCGCATCAGCGGCAATCCTGCGCTGGACTGGGTGGAGCCGTTCGTCCCGTTCGCCGGCCTGGAGCTGGCGCCGCTGGAGGTGGCCTACCAGAGGCTGGGCGACTCGGTGCCGTCCGAGATCACCGCGATGTCTGGGGTGGATCTGTTCAGCGACACCTGGGCCCGCTACATCCGCAGCCTGACCCGGGGACCGCAGACCCTGCTGCACGGCGACCCGCACATCGGCAATACCTACGTGTTGCCCGACGGTGACGTCGGTTTCCTGGACTGGCAGATGGTGCGGCGCGGCAATTACTCACTGGACCTGGGCTACTTCCTGCAAGGTGCGCTGACCATCGCCGACCGGCGCGACGGCGAACGGGCGCTGATCGAGGAATACCGCGGTGCCCTGGGCCTTCCAGCCGGGCAGTTGCCGTCGGCCGAGGAGATCTGGCTGCACTATCGGGCGTCAGCGGCGCATGGCCTGGCGATCTGGATCGCGACGCTGTCCGGCGGCGACAACTGGCAGCGGCCCGACATCAGCCTGGCGCTCGCCCAGCGTTATGCCGCAGCGTTCACCGACCTGGATACCCGTGGCGCACTTCCCGCGCTGGAATCCGGCCCCTGCTGAACTCCCGCGAGCCATGCACCACCCGGGCAGCAAGTGAGAGAATCTCCGTATGGAGTGGACCGGAGCGGTGTACGCCGACGCGCCGACGGTGCAGGTTTCCACCTGGATCGATGCCCCGCCGGAACGCGTCTGGGAACTGGCCATTGATATCCACGCGGTCGCCGAGAGCAGTCAGGAACTCCAGCGCGTCGAATGGGCCGACGGTGACGGGCCCCGGTTGGGTGCTCGGTTTACCGGCTACAACCGGCATCCCGCCCTCGGGGAATGGTCCACGGTCTCCGAAGTGGTCGAGTTCGAACCGCTGACGGTGTTCGGTTGGGCGGTAAGCGATCCCGACCATCCCACTTCCTCGTGGCGGTTGAGCCTGAAGCCGGAGGGAACCGGCACCCGCTTGACCGAATGGATGCAGCTGGGGCCCGCGCCGTCGGGCCTTTCGCTGGCCATCTCCGCGATGCCGGACAAGGAACAGAAGATCGTGTTCGTGCGGATGCGCGAATTCGAGGCGGGCATGGCGGCCACCCTCGATCACCTCAAACGGCGCGCCGAGAACTGATGCGCGCGGCGATCACGCTGGAAGCGGCCAGTGTCGGCAGTTGGGAACACCAGAAGCTGCTGGTCCGCGAGGCCGAGAAGATGGGTCTGGACATCTGCTGGGTCGCCGAGGCCTGGGGCGCGGACGCGGTCTCCGCATTGGGCTATTACGCCGCGTGCACCGATCGCATGCTGCTGGGATCCGGAATCATCCAGCTGTCCACCCGCACTCCGATCGCCATCGCCCAAGCCGCCATCACGCTGTCCAACCTCTCCGGAGGACGGTTCCTGCTCGGCCTGGGCGCCTCGGGCCCGCAGGTCATCGAGGGGCTACACGGTCAGTCCTTCGACCGGCCGCTCGGCCGGATGCGCGAGACCATCGAGATCATCCGGCAGGCGATCTCCGGAGATCGAATCGCCTATAGCGGCAAGCACTTCCAGATACCCCGCCCCGATTCCGCCACCAAGCCTATGCGGCTGTCCATGCGCGCCGAACACCGGATTCCGCTGTATCTGGCCAGCCTGACCCCGGCGATGCTGGCGCTGACCGGCGAGGTCGCCGACGGCTGGCTGGGCACCAGCTTCGTCCCCGAGGGTGCCGACGCGGCCTACTTCACCCACCTCGACAACGGCCTGGCCCGCTCCGGGCGCACCCGGGCGGACCTGGACATCTGCCAGGGCGCGGAAGTGTCGTTCGCCAGCGACGAGAGGCATCTGAAGGAACTGATCGACAGCCGCAAGGCCGAACTGGCCTTCAGCCTGGGCGGAATGGGTTCGACCAGCACCAATTTCTACAACCAGGCCTACAGTCGCCAGGGCTGGTCGGATGTCTCCGCCGCGGTGAAGCAACGCTGGCAGGCCGGCGACCGGGAGGGCGCCGCCGCGCTGATCACCGACGAGATGGTGCTGGCCACCACCTTGATCGGCACCCCCGCGATGGTCCGGGACCGCCTGCAGGTCTGGTGCGACACCGGCGTGGACACCGTGCGGGTCTACCCGGCCGGGGAGCGTCTCGAAGATCGGATCGCCACGCTGGGCGCCGCGATCGAACTGGTGCACTCGATCAAACCCGCCGGGCGGTAGCGGCCCGGCTAGCCGGGTGAGCTGCCGATAACCCCGTCGGCAGCCAAGGCAGCGATCTCGGTCTCGGAAAGGCCCAGCTCGCTGAGCAGCTCATGATTGTGCTGGCCCAGCAGCGGTGCGTGGCGGGTATGAGTACGGTGCGGGCGCTGCGACATCCGGGCGGGCAGTGTGCTGTGTGGCGCGGGGCCGTTGACCGGGTGATCGACCTGCTCGAAGAAGCCCCGCTCGGCCAACTGCGCCAACTCGGTCTGGCGATGCGGTTGCATGACCTTGGCGACCGGAACGTCAGCGTTCCACAGTGTTTCGACGACGTCGTCGGCGCTGCGGGTCGCGCACCAGCCGGACAGCTCCTGGTCGATGAGGTCGTGGCGTGCGCGCCGTCCGGCCGCGTCCGCCAGGGCCGGATCGGCGGCCCAGGACGGGTCGCCCAGTGCGACACGCAGGCTGCCCCACTGCTCATCGGTGGCGACCGCGATCGCAACCCAGCAGTCGTCCCGGCCGAATTCGTCGATGCCGGCGGTCTGATAGAAGTTCTGCGGGGCGGCTGCGGGCCCGCGGTTTCCGTCACGTTGCAGCAGCGCACCGTTGGCGGAGTATTCGATCACCTGCTCGGCGGCGATATTGAGTGCGGCGTCGATCATGGCCGCCTCCACCAGCACGCCCTGCCCGGTGCGGCGGCGATGCTCCAGTGCCAGCAGCAGACCCGTCAGCGCATGCACGCCCGCATTCGGGTCCCCGATGGAATACGGCTCATAAGGGTTGCGATCGGGGTAGCCGGTCAGCCAGCTCAGCCCGGCGGCGTCCTCGATGACGTAGGCGAACGCCGGGTTGTCCCGCCACGGGCCGTTCAGGCCGAATCCGGGCATCCGCAGCATGATCACGTCGCTGCGCAGCGACTGCACGAATTCGAAGTCCAGACCCAGATTCTCGATGACACGGGGGGTGAAGTTCTCGACGACGACATCGCAGGTGGCGATCAGGCGGTGCAGCACCTCGCGGCCGGCCTGTGTCTGGAAGTCCAGCGTCAGACCCTTCTTGTTGGTGTTGAGCGCCGAGAAGATCGGGGACTTCTCCCACCACGACTCCTCGCTGACCGGTATCCCGGCGATCAGCCGGGTGCCGTCGGGATGCCGGGTCGACTCGAGATGGATCACCTCGGCGCCGAGCATGGCCAGCAGGTGCGTGCACGACGGTCCGGCCCAGAAGGTGGTCATGTCCAGCACGCGTATGCCACTCAGCGGCAGCCGTTCCCCGGCCGATCCCGAAGCCGGGGCGTCACGTCGCGACGGCGGCATCTGCCGGTAGTGGTCGGTGTGTTCACCCAGTCGCGGCGCCGAGGTCGGTGCCTGCAGCGCCACACCGCTGAGCCGATAGGGCGGAACCGGCTGGAGGAACCCGTCCCGTGGATTGCGGGTGAACACCTGGCGATGCCGGAAATGGTCAAATGTCGGTACGTTCTCCCCGTTGCCGACCGGCGAGTTGGGTATCCGGAACGCCGACGCCAGGTCGCGGACATCGTCGATCTTGTGACTGCGTACCCACTCGTACAGCTCCGCTGCGTGCAGGTTCGCCTGCTCGGTGATCGACAGCGGCGAGTTCTCGTCGATCCACTCGTCGTGACCCGACATCGCACACAGGTCGAACCACTGCTGCGCGGTGCCGCAGCCCAGCGCGACCAGACCGTCGGCGGCCTCGGCCACACCGGGCACCGTCGGTCGGCGTTCGGACCGCCAAGGGCGATCGAGGACCTGAAAGTAGGTGACGGGATAGTAAGTGAGGCCGAGGATCTGGGCTTCCAGCGCGGACAGGTCGATCAGTTCCCCGCACCCGTCGCGCAGCGCGCGGACCCGCGACGCCAACGTCATCGCGGCCGCGTAGGCCCCAGCGAGCCAGTCGCCGACCTGCCCGCCGATGTGTACCGGAGCGCGGTCCTGCGAACCCCGTCCCAGGCCGACAGCTCCCCCCGACCAGGCCTGCAAGGTGAACTCGGTGGCCGGGCGATCCCGCCACGCCCCATGCAGTCCGAACGGCGTGATCGTGGTGACCACCAGGTGCGGGTGACGCCGGTGGATCTCGGCGGGCGCCAGCGACGGGTGGCGACCGACAGCTCCATCGGGCGACCACACCACCGCATCGGCGGATGCCAG
Source organism: Mycobacterium sp. SMC-15 (assembly GCF_045310925.1). Lineage (NCBI taxonomy): Bacteria > Bacillati > Actinomycetota > Actinomycetes > Mycobacteriales > Mycobacteriaceae > Mycobacterium > Mycobacterium sp. SMC-15. The sequence goes on from NZ_JBJIAJ010000005.1 coordinate 245,325, forward strand.
CAGCCGGTGCACCAACTCGATGTCTTCGGTGCTGCCCGGGTCGGCGACGACACTGTGTTTGGAACAGCCCAGGAAGCTGAACAGGACACCGCCGGCGTCGACGTCGACCTCGGCCCCCGAGGCCGACCATCCGCGCAATGAACCACCGTGCGGGGGTTCGACATCAACCACCGTCGCTCCCCCGTCGGCGAGCATCTTGGTGGCATAGGCGCCGGCGATACCGTCGGACAGGTCGACGACGGTGTAGCCGTGCAGTGGTTCCACGGCGTCAGGATTCCTTGTTGCGGCTTGACTTGCTCAGCCGGAAGTCGGGAGGAAACCTCGAGTCGTTGTCCTTGACCGCTCCGGACAGACCGGATTCGATGGCGTCGTCGAGCATCAGGTCATCAGCGTCGGGTGCCACGCCGGAACCCATCGACTCGAAGAACGCCGACAGCAGACTGCCCATGTACTCGCCCTGATGCTGCTTGTATACCTCGAAGAACATCTTCTGCATGAACACGGTGTCCACCGGGCGGTTGCGCGCGCAGGCCAGCGCGTACTTGTCGACCTCGGCTTCGAGCTCCTCGCGCGTGACCACCTTGTTGAGGAAGTTGCACTTCTCCATGTCGGCGGCGGTGAAAGGCCGTCCGGTGAACACCATTTCGGAGAACTTTCGCAGCCCCATCATCTGCACCCAGGTCCACATCCGCGGTCCCCAGCCGTAGTAACGGAACGACGGGTGGCCGAACAGTGCGTCGTCGCTGGAGATCACCAGATCGGCGTCGGCGGCCTGATAGAAGTGCCAGCCATAGCAGTAGCCCTTTGCTTCCACGATGCTGATCTTCTTGAGCTCCTGCAGCGGCCGGTTGCCGGCTTGCACGTTGGCGTACCAGGCGCTGATGGTGGCGCCGTTGCGAAAGGTGCCTTTGGGCGGATAGTTGACGTCCATACCTTCCAAACGCAGCTCGGCCAAACGCTTTTCCGGCTCGTCTACGCCCTCCATGAACTCGGGAAGATCCGCACCGCTACCCAGGTTGTCCCCGACACCGCGGATCACCACCACTTTGACGTCGTTGTCCACACTGGCCCCACGCAGCAGGTCCGCGTAGCGCAGCCGCGCCGATGACGTCGGAGCATTGAGGTATTCGGGGCGGTCGAAGGTGATGGTGGCGATCTTGGTGGCCGGATCCTTGTGGTAGCGGATGATCTCTTCCGCGGACGGCCGCTGGGAAGACCCTGGCGTGTCTGACATTCGCGAACTGCTCCTTCAACTCGGACTGGTGGTCAACACTTCGTGGCCGTCCTCGGTGATCAATACGGCCTCACGCCCGAATACCGCACCCACCCCGGGTTCGAACACATAACCGGTGACGGCCAGCACCATGCCCGGCTCCAACCTGCCGGACGCCGCGGTCCGCGGCAGATGAGCCGACACTACCGGCGGGTCGAATCCCAGCCCCAGACCATGCGCCACCGGAACCGGCGGCAGCGGCTCCCCGGCGTCGGCGTAGGCACTCAGCAGCGCGCTGCACGATGCGCCGGGACTGCAGGCACCGGACAGCCTCTCCCACAGACCATCCCAGCGCCGGTAGAGAGCAGCGGTGTTGGCGTCGGCCCGACCGCCGACCGGAAAGGTGCGTCCGACCTCGGCGAGGTAGCCGCCGGCGAGCACAGCTGCCGAGATCGCTACCAGGTCACCGGTCCGGACCCGGCCGTCGCCGCTCGCACGCCGCCACGGATGTTCCCGCGAGGTCACCCAGGCGGCGTCTTGGTTGGCCGGGGCGCTGTCCCCTCCCGCGGTCATCGCCTCCATCAGCACCCCGGCCAACGTCTGTTCGCTGACACCGTCTTCCAACGCTCCCGCCGCCGCTGCCAACGCCGACTGGGCGGCCGCCACCGCGGTCCGCAGCGCGGCGATCTCCTCGGCGGTCTTGATGGACCGCGCGGCCCGCATGGCGGGCTCCCCGTCAACGAGGTCGGCTTGCGGGAACGCCAGCGGAAGCAGTTGGGCGAACAGCGGTGACATCGCATCGGTTCCGACCCGTCGCGCGGTCAGCGCCCCGTCGAGATGCGCTAGCGCGGCAATGATGTTCGTCGGATTCCACGAAGCCTCGTTCAGGTGATCGTGCGGAATGTCCTCGGGTACACCTTGATCCGACGAGCTCAGCAGATGAACCGCGCCGCTCGCACGCACCAGTACGCCGTTGGGGGCAAACGAACGGGTGCCCGCCATCCAGCGTTGCGGAGTGCCGGTCAGGTAGCGGACATTGGCCTGGCGCCCCAACACCAGCACATCGAGATCATGCGCTTCCATCTGAGCCAGCGCGCGCTCACGTCGCCCGCAACCCAGCGCCAGCGCATCCGGCGCAACCTCAGTACGCATACGGCGCCTGAGGGTCGTCGGTCAGCGAGAGGAAGCCGTCCTCGGTGATCACCACAACGTGCTTGCTGCGGTATCCGCCGGTGCCGTTCCCCCACACCATCGGCTCCAGCACCAACACCATGCCCGGCTCGAACACAAAGTTCTCGTCGAATTCGGTACCCAGGTCGGTGCCGATCATCGGCGCCTCGCCCGCAGTCACGCCAAGGCCGTGGCCGAGGTAGCCGTGGGGCAACCATGGCCGCCGTCCACCGTTGGCGGTACTGGCCACCCGGGCCAGGTCTCCGGCGGTGACACCGGCCCGCGTCACGTCCAGCACCGCGGAGAGCACCGCATGCCATTGTCGAAACTGCTTCTGCTGGTGTGGGTTCGGGTCGGCTCCGACGAACCAGGTGCGTCCGAATGCCGAGCAGTATCCGCCGTAACTGATCGAGGTGTCAGACCACACCACGTCACCCACGGCCAGCTCCCGATCGGAGGCCAACAGCGGCAGGTCGCCGCGGGCTCTGCCGTCATTCGTCACCTGCCAGATCGGTTCGAGCATGATGGCGTCGGCACCGAATTCGAAAGCCCGCCGCAGGAAGTGCGCCGACAGGTCGCGTGGCCGGATACCGGGATCCAGCGTCGCGTGCACCGCGGCCATCGCCCGTGCGGTGATCCGGCATGCGGTACGGATGCACGACAGTTCATCGGCGGTCTTGGTCAGTTTGGCGGCGTTGACCACCTGAGCCGCATCGACCGGCCGGCGCGCCGCGAACAGCCGCTGGTGAGCACGCCGCATGGCGCCGGTGCATTCGTCGACCCCGACCACGGCGGTGCCCGGGATCAATTCGGCGATGGTTCGGGCGAATTGGTCGACACCTTCGTCGCATTCGAGGAACGCCGGTGCGTGCAAGTGATCGGCGGCCAGATCTGTGTCCCAGGCGTTCCGCAACGGGGCGAACAGGTGCGTCCACGGGTCGTCGGCAAGCACCACGGCGACCGGTCGATCGATGTGGGACAGGCCGGCGTCACCCAGCCGCCAGCTGGTACCGGTGGCATAGGTGACGGCGCTATTGCCTAACAGCACCAGGGCATCGATACCCCGCTCGGCCATCGCCGCTCGCAGCCGGGTGCCCGTTTCCCGGCGCAGCCGGGCTCGGTCCGGGACTTCTGCGATCTCTACGCCGCCGGCCACGGCCGACAGCGTTGCCGCAGCAGCCGCCATCAGACACCCAGGAATGCTTTGATGTTGGCGCTCACCACTTTCGCCGCGTCCTGCGGTCCCAGTGCTGCGACAACGCTGGCCAGCGACTTCTCCGAGTAGCCGAAGGTGCTCTCGTTGTGCGGGTAGTCCGAGGACCACATGACCTTGTCCACCCCGATCTGGTCGATCAGCCGCAGGCCAAGGGGGTCGACCATGAACGAAGCGTTCATGTGGGTGTCCCAATAATGCCGGATGTCGTACTGCAGCTGGTGGGTGAACATGTGTTGGTAGGAGGCGAGTAGGTGTTCGGCGTCCTGCAAAGCGGTCGGAACCCACGCGATCCCGCCTTCGAACCAACCGATCCGCAGTGCCGGGTGACGGTCCAGGATGCCGGAGAAGATGTACTTGGCGAACTGCTCGCGGAATGAGTCGACGTTGACCATCATGCCCACTACCACGCTGTTGACTTCGCAGGGCGTCTTCGGCGGGGTTTCACCGATGTGGTGGGTGATCGGCAGCCCGGCCTGCTCGATCTCGTCCCACACCGGATCCATCACCCGGGCGCCGAAGTCGATGATGTTGCCGTCGTCGTCCTTGCCGGGGTTCAGCGGCAGTAGGAATGTCTTGAGTCCCAAGGATTTCAATTCGTCCAGCGTGCGCCGGGTACCTGCGGGGTCCCACCAGTTGATCAGACCCACCCCGTAGAAGTGACCGTTCGACCGCTCCTGCAGCTCCGCCATGTACTCGTTGTAGATGCGGAACACCCGCTCCCGAAGCTCCTTGTCGGGGAAATGAAACAAAGCGAGTACAGCGTTCGGAAACGCCAGTTCCTTGTCGACGCCGTCGGTGGCCAGCTCCTGGATCCGGGCCTCGATATTGCTGCTGGCCGCACCGGCCAGATCGTCGTATTGCATCAGGACCGCCGAGAAGTCGCCCGGCAGGAATGACTGTCCCTTGCGGCCGACCATGTACGCGCCGTCCTCGTACCAGATCCGGGGCGCCTTGTCCTTGAGGTCCTCGGGAAACCGCTGGTAGAAGATGTCGTCGGCGATCGAGATGTGATTGTCGGCGGAGAACACCTCGGTTCCCGCAGGCAGCCCGACGTTGCCGAAGCCCGCCTCGGCCTGGCCGTGCCGGTCCTTGGGCGCCCCGTAGCCGCCGGCGGGATAGAACGCGGCGGCTTCAGTTGATGTGCTGGACATGTCAATCCACTTCCAATCGGGCGGTTACCAGGTGACGGGGAGCTCGTAGACGCCGTAGGCGAGCCGGTCGTTCTTGAACGGAATCTCGTCGATGTCCACCGCCAGCTTCAGGGTGGGGATGCGCTGGAACAGGGTGCGGAAGGCGATCACCATCTCGGCGCGGGCCAGCTGCTGACCGACGCACTGGTGCGGGCCGAACCCAAACGCCATGTGCTGGCGGGCCGGGCGCGCCAGGTCCAGCGCGTCCGGGTCGGGGAAGACCGAGGCGTCCCAATTGGCCGGCGCCAAGTCGATGATGATGCCCTCGCCGGCGCGAATGGTCTCGCCGGCGATCTCGATGTCATCGAGGGCGACCCGGCGCTGGCCGTTCTGGATGATCGACAGGTAGCGCAGCAGTTCCTCGACGGCGTTGGCGATCGCGGCGTCGTCGCCGTCGCGGAACACCGCGGTCTTCTCGGCGATCCTGTCCGGCTCGCGCAACAGCGCCGCGATACCCAAACCGATCATGTTCGCAGTGGTCTCGTGTCCGGCGATGAGCATCCCCGTGCCCAGCTGGGTGGCCTCCCGTACCGACAGATCACCGTTCGACACGCGCTTCCCCAGGTCGGAGACCATGTCCTCGGCCGGGTCGGCCATCTTGGCCTCCAGCAGCCGCACCAGGTACTTGGACAGCTCGGTGGCACCCGCGGCAAGGTCGTCGGAGGTGGCGTATCGATCCACCCCCATGGTGGCGTGCTGCTGGAAGAACTCATGGTCCTCGTACGGCACGCCCAGCAGTTCACTGATCACCAGGGAGGGAATCGGCAGCGCGAATCCCTCGATCAGGTCGGCCGGTTGCGGACCGGCCAAGATCGCGTCGATGTATTCGTCGGTGATCCGTTGCGCCACTGGCTTCATCGCCTCGACGCGCTTCATGGTCAGTGCGGGCGACAGGATTCGGCGATACCGGATGTGCTCGGCGCCGTCGGAGGTGAACACCGACTTGGGGCGGTGATCGACACTGGCGCGCATGCCCTCGTTCCAGTGCGGGAAGCCGGGCTGGTGATCGTCGACGCTGACGCGGGGATCGGAGAACAGGGTGCGCACCGCCTCGTAGCCGGTGATCAGCCACGGTGTGCTGCCGTCCCAGATCCGTACCCGGCTCAGCGGCCGCTGCGCGGCCAGCGCCATGGTCTCCGGCGGCGGCGCAAAGGGGCACCGGCCGTCCCGGCTCATCGGGTACTCCGGTGTTGCGGTACTGGCAATGGTGGACGCTTCGGTCACGCTCACTCCTCGACGATCTTGATGGCTCCGGACGGACAGACGCGGGCCGCCTGGCGCACGGCGTCGGCCAACTCCTGCGGCGGGGACTGATCGAGCAGGACGACGACGCCGTCCTCATCACGCTGGTCGAACACGCGCGGCGCAAATCCCACGCATTGCCCCGATGACGCGCAGATGTCTTGGTCGGCAGCGACTTTCATTGCTAACCTCCTGGAACTCCGGTGACCGGAGCGAGCCACAGCCCCACGATTGCGTCGATCAGGTCGGAGCCGGCTTCGGTCCAGCTGGCGGATGTCGACGCTCCGGACGCCAGCGCTCGTTCGTGTTCGGCGCAGCTGTGCATCAACAGGTTTCGGGCCATCACATTGCGGGCCTGGTGGACCCGGACCGGAAGATCCGGCAGGCAGGCGTTGATGCCATCGACGACCTGCACCAGAGACGGCGAACTCAGCGCGTCCTTGACGACGATGTTGTGGTAGGCCGGATCGGCCATCACCTGTGCGGCAAATCGCGCGTACCAGGTCGGATTGCCCAACGCGGCAAGGTGATCGGTGAGCGGACGGACCAGGCACGACACCCAGTGGCGCAGTTCGGTGGAATCCACCGCAGCCGACACCATCTCTTCGCGCAGCCGCTCGACCGGCACCCGGTGGCGGCGCTCGATCTCGCGGACCAGGTCGGTCTTCGTGCCGAAGTGGTACCCGACGGCGGCGTTGTTGCCCTGGCCGGCAGCTTCACTGACCTGCCGGTTGGAGACCGCGAAAACCCCATGTTCGGCGAACAGCTGTTCGGCCGCGGTCAGGATCGCCTCCCGCGTGCTGTTGGCCCGCTCAGCCCGCACGGCTCGATCAGCGGTAGTCACGACGTCAGTCAATCGTGGTTCACGTTTTAAGTCAAGCGATTGATTTAATTGCCTGCGCCGTCCGCCGGCTTGCTGCGCCGCCGGATCGCTTTGCCCGCGACAGTCCCGCCGTCCACCGGCAGCACCACGCCGGTCACGTACCGGGAGCGCTCGCCGGCGAGGTAGAGCGCGGCTTCGGCGACGTCGGCCGCGGTGCCCTCCCGCTTCAGGGGCCGGTCGGCCCGCATCGTCTCGCGAATCGCCGCTTCGTACCGCGCCAGGTCATCTGGATCCAGGTTCGTCGCTGCCGACGACGCCACGAATGGCGTCGGAACGTTGCCGGGCGCAATGGCATTGACCCGGATGTCGTAATGGGCCAGCTCAATCGCCGCGGACTTGGTGAATTGGATGACCGCGGCTTTCGAGGCGCGATAGGTCATCACCCCGCCGCCGGCCTGGATGCCGCCGATCGAGGTCAGATTGAGGATCGACCCGCCGCCGGCCTTGGACATCTGCCGGGCCGCGTCGCGGGTACCGGCCATCACGCCGAGCACGTTGACCGCCATGATGCGGTGGAAGTCCGCCAGGTCGTCGTCGAGAAACCTGTTGTGCATGGTGCCCGAGACCCCGGCGTTGTTGACCATGACGTCCAGTCCCCCGAACGTCTCGACGGCCGTTTCGACCAGCGCGCCCACTTGGGCCGGTTCGGAGACGTCGGCGACCCGGAACGTCGCATCCGCACCGAGTTGTCCCGCGAGCGCTTCGCCGCGTTCGCGATCCAGATCGGCGATGACGACGCGTGCCCCCTCGGCGAGGAATCGCTCGGCGATCCCGCGGCCGATACCCGATGCACCTCCGGTGACGATTGCCACCTTGCCGGCCAATTCGTTGCCCATCTGCACCCTTCCGCCGCGACCGCGCTCGTCGTTCGACTCAACCCGTTTCCCCGAGTTCAGTCAAGCGACTGATTTAAATGGCCAGTCGACCTAGAGTCGGCAAGATGACAGGCCCCGTCTCGGCTGATGCTCGGCTGGAGATCTCCGCCCTGCTCTATCGCTACGCCCGCGCCGTCGACTCCAAGGACTGGGCGCTGTATCGATCGGTATTCACCGAGAACGCCGTCATCGACTACACGTCAGCGGGCGCGATCCGCGGCACGCGTGACGAAGTCGCCGATTGGCTGGCGACCGGTTTCCAGGCAATCCCGATGTCGATGCACTACATCACCAACATCGAGGTGTTGGAATACACCGGCGATGCAGCGCTCGTGCGGGCGATGTTCTACAACCCGATGCAGCTGCCCGGCATGACGGGCTTGAGCTACTGCGGTGGCTATTACCACCACGAGCTGGTCCGCGCCGAAAATGGCTGGCGCAGCGCAAACCTGCGCGAGGAGAACGTCTGGTTCACCAATCCCCCGGTCCGTCACGACGTCGGTTAAGCCATCGCAGATTCGGCGGCACAGAGTTGTCAGACCCCCCCTGCAATGCTTTGGCTATGACCTCGATCGCACCGGCAGCCAGCGCCGAAGCGCGTGGTGGCACGCCTCTCGAGGTGCTCTTCGAGGAGTTGGCGGAGTTGACCGGTCAGCGCAATGCTGTCGATGCGCGCATGGTGGAGATCATCGCCCAGATCGAACGCGACGAGCTGTGGGGTTCTACCGGCGCACGATCGATCGCGGCGCTCGTGGCCTGGAAAACCGGTGTGTCACCGGGAAACGCCCACACGATCAGCACCGTCGCACACCGGCTTGCCGAGTTCCCCCGCTGCGCCGAAGGCATGCGGGAAGGCCGTCTGTCGCTCGATCAGGTCGGCGTCATCGCGGGGCGGGCCGGCGACGGCTCCGATGAGCACTATGCGCAGCTGGCGGCTTCTGCCACGGTCAACCAGCTGCGCACCGCGGTCAAGCTCGAACCGCGACCCGAACCCGAGCCCCGGCCGCAGCCGGCGCGCTCGATCACCAAAATCACCGACGAGCAGTCCAGCTGCTGGCGGATCAAACTCGATCACCTCGACGCGGCCAAGTTCGACGCGGCACTGCAGTCTCATCTGGATGCCCTGCTGGCCGAGTGGAAACACGACCATGACGGCTGCGCAACAGATCAAGCGTCCCCGCCACCGACGACGGCTGATGCATTCATGCGTCTGGTCGAGGCCGATGGGACTCCGAGACCGCCCGCCGGCCCCACGGGCAGCACACCACCGTGGTGGCGCACCTCGACGTCAAAGAACGGGCCGCGGCGCTGCACCTAGGTCCGCTGCTCTCCGATGACGAACGCCAATACCTGCTGTGCGACGCCAGCTTTGAGGTGTGGTTCGAGCGCAACGGTGAGGTCATCGGCGCCGGTCGCGCCACCCGCGCAATCAACCGTCGGCTGCGCCGCGCCCTTGAGCACCGCGACCGCTGCTGCGTGGTTCCCGGCTGTGGGGCGACCCGGGGGCTGCATGCCCATCACATCCGGCACTGGGAAGACGGTGGCGAGACCGAGCTCGCCAACCTGGTGCTGGTCTGCCCCTACCATCATCGGCTACACCACCGCGGTCTCATCACCATCACCGGAGGCGCCGCCCACCTCATCATCACCGACAACAGCGGCCGACCACTAAGCTCCGCATCACTGGCCCGCCCACCCAAGCAGCCCCCGCCCACAGTGGCGCCGTGTCCTGGGCCCACCGGCGAACGCGCCCAATGGTGGTGGTACCAACCTTTCCAACCGCAAGCACCACCGACAACCAACTAGATCCGATATTTCGATCGCACTCGGCCGATCACCCGGCACAGAAATCCAGCAGTAAGCCGTTGACCTGTTCGGCCTGTTCGATCTGCGGGCAGTGGCCGGCGTCGGCGACGACCGTCGCGCGCCCGCCGGGTATCTGATCGGCGATCTGGGCCGCCCAGCCGGGCGGGAGCAGCTTGTCGCAGCCACCTTCAATCACCAGCGTCGGTACCGAAATGCGGTCGTAGCGGCGACTGCTCGACGCCGGTGGCGGCGGTTCGGCACCGGGCCTGCGGAACCGCGCCGCCGCGATCGCCTCCCAGGCCCCGGGTGCGGTGCTCGACGCGTAGCGCCGTCCCACGTACTCGTCGTCGGCCGGATAGGCCGGGTCGTGAAACAGCGCTGCCACGATCCGGCGCATCGCCGGCACCGTCGCGTCGTAGTCGTAGAGCGCGGCCATGTGCTCGTTCTGCTGGATGTCGCCGCCACCGCAGATGGCTACCAGTCGCCGCACCGGCAACAGCGGCGCCTCCGAGGTGGTATCGACCAGCAGCATGATCGCGCCCATCGAATTGCCGACGAAATCCGCCGATTCGACCCCCAGCGCCGCGCAGAGCCGTGCGACGTGCCGGACCCGCATGCCGCGCCCGTCGTTGAAATCGATCACCTTGGCCGATTCCCCGAACCCGAGCAGGTCGGGTGCGAGCACCCGGTGGCGTTGGGCCAGCGCGGGAATGGTGCGTTCCCAGCCGATCTCGGCGCCGGCACCGAACTCACCGCCGTGCAACAGGACCACCGCGGGGGCCGCCGGGTCGCCTGCCTCCAGGTAGGAAGTGCTCAGGCCGTCCACGACGACGGACTTGCGGGTAACCGGCACGGGGACTCCTCAGTCAGGGATCAGCGGGCCGATCGGCCGGGTCGTGGTGGCGTGCACCAGCAGTTCGGCCAGTTCGGCGGGGCGGCTCAGGAACGGCGAGTGCGAGGCGTCGATGGTCAGCGGTTCGACGCCGAGCCGCGTGCAGACCAGGTCGGCCAGCCAGCGCGGATAGGCCCGGTCCTGTTCGCAGCGAATGAAGCTGCGGCCGATATCGGCCGCCCAGAAGTGCGGCACCGACACTGGCGCAACCGTGGTCTCGCCAAACCGTTCCGGCCCGAGCCGTTCGAAGGCCCACCGCAGCGTTTCGTCATCGCAATCGTGGTAGAAGTACTGCCGTGCCCCGCCGATGTCGGCGAAGGTCATCGTCCCGTCGTCGGCGAAGTGCAGATGGCTCAGCATGTCAGCGGCCGCGGTGTCGAAGAACTGGGCTCCCTCGCTACCCATCGTCATCGCATCGGTGTAGCTGCGGCCCTCTCTGGGCAGAGCCGCGGCAAGATAGATGATGTGGCGCACCAGATCCGGGGCACTGTCGGCGCCCAGGGTGGCGTCGAACCCACCGCCGGAGTGCCCTACCAGGACGTCGCCGGTTTGCAGCACCGCGGCCACGGCCTCCCGGCGGTTGGCCAGGGTGGACTCCTCGTGGAGCCGGGCGCCGTGGCCGGGTAGGTCGACGGCGATACCGGTGTGGCCGATCTTCGCCAACTCCGCGATGGTGCGACTCCAACACCAGCCCGCATGAAATCCACCGTGCACAAAGACGAATCGCATGCTGCTCCTGCCCCGGGTTACTTGATCGCGATCGGATTCACCGGGGACCCGACTCCGCCGGTCACCCGCAAAGGCGGTGCAACCAACTGAAATTCGTAACGGCCGTCGGCGGCGCAATCCGCGGCGAGCGCACCGAGGTCCCAGTACTCCCCGAGCATCAACCCCATGTCGCGCAGGCACAACATATGCAGGGGCAGATACGTTCCCTCGACGCCCGAAACCGGGTCCTCGACCATCAAGTTGTCCGCGGCCACAGCCGCGACGTCATGGGCGTGCAGCCAGGAGGCGCACCGCCAGTCCAGTCCGGCACCCGGTTCGGCACCGTTGCCGGTTTGCGAAAACCTTTCCCACCAACCGGTTCGAACCACCACGATGTCACCGGGTTCCACGCTGACCTGTTGGGCTCGGGCGACGTCGTCGAGTTCCTCCGGGGTGATCGGGGTCCCCAAGGGCAGGAAGGTGTCCGCTCCGCGGTGGGCGACCACGTCGAGCAGCACTCCCCGCGAGGTGATCCCCTTGCCGTCGACTTTGTCGATACCGCAGTGGTAGGCGCCCAGGCTGGTCACCGAACCCGCCGGGAAGCCGTTGTAGAGCTGGTCGTCGTAGTAGACATGCGAGAGCGCATCCCACTGACTGGCGGCCTGCAACGGCATCACGATCATGTCGTCGTTGAACCGGAACGGGTTGTCGACGAAGAACTCGCCCAGTTGCTGCGCCGCGATGTTGCGGTGCCATTCCGGGCCGTACTGCGCCAGCGTGCTGACGTCACCGCCGTCGACGGTCATCACGTGAATCGGGTTGTTCCGGAACTGGAGCGCGCCCTGCGGTCCCGAGGACCCGAAGTCCACCCCGAGCGGGAACACCTTGCCGCGTCGAACCAGGCCGGCCGCCTCGGCGACCTTCTGCGGCGTGATGAGGTTCAGGGTGCCCAGTTCGTCGGCGTCGCCCCACCGCCCCCAGTTGCGGACCGTCTCGGCCACTCGCCGGAACTCGGTCAGGCTGGCCACGGCACCGACCCGTCGGTCAGTGCGGCGGCGGCTCGGCCGCTGATGTTGCCGCCGTCGACCCAGAGCACCTGCCCCGTGATGTATCCGGCGGCCGGGCTGTTCAGAAACACCAGTGGCGCAGCCTGTTCGCCCGCGCTGGCGACCCGCCCCAGCGGTTTGGGAATGTCATCGAGAAACCCCTGCCCATAGCTGCTGCGCAGTTGGTCGAGGATCGGGGTCTCGGTGACGCCGGGCGCCGTGCAGTTGATCCGGATCCCGCGATGCGCCAGCGGGCCGGCGTTGAGCATGCCGTAGAGGATGATCGCTTCCTTGGAAAGTCGGTAGCCGCCGTCGACGAGCGCGGCGGGATTGGCACGGCACCACTGTAATCCGGCAGCCATGCCCTGCGAGTTCAACAGGCCGACGGTTGTCTGCGCGTTCTCGCGGTAGGCCGTCGCCGCCAGCGAGGACACATTGGCGATCGCCGAACCTGCCGGCATCACCGGCAGCAGCGCTTCAGTGAGATGACGCAAGCCCAGAAAATTGATCGTGACCACCCGCTCCGGGTCACCGATGCCCGAGGACACCCCCGCGACGTTGAACAGCGCGTCGACCCGCCCCACCTCGCAGATGGCAGCCACGGCGCGGTCGATGGACGCCGAATCCGCCAGATCTGTCGCGTGAAACTCGTCGGCACTAGCCGCGGGTTCGACCCGGTCCACGCCGACGACCTGCGCTCCGAGTTCGCCGAGCTGCGTCACCAGCGCGGCGCCGATTCCCGACGCGCAGCCGGTGACCACGGTTCGTCGCCCGTCGTAGCGCCACAGCGCGGACGCTGCGCTCACTGCTGGCCGCGTGCTCTCTCTTCTTTGGCCAGCTGCGCAGCCTGCACCCGACCCTCGTTCATCTCGGCCATCGCCTCGGGGATCTCGGTGGCGGTGAACGTGCCGCCTCGACCGGTCGGCAGTCCGCCGAACGAGTAGGACTCATCGAATGCCGGCGCGGTGGGCGCGGGTCGGCGGGCCTCGAGCTTTTCCAGCACCGGTTCGAGCCGCTTGGCCTTCTCGGCGACCGCCTTCTCATCGCGTTCGATGAACTCCGGCAGCACCTCCTTGCCCATCAGCTCGATGGCCTCCATGGTCGCCTCATGGCTGCGCGGGTTGAGCAACAGGATCAGCTCATCGACGCCGCTCTCTTCGTAGCCGCGCAGGAACTCCCTTGCGGTCGCTGGGCTTCCGATCGCCCCGCGGCCCGGCCCATAGGCCAGCGTCGGGTCCTTCTCGACCTCTTCGAGGTAGCGGTTCCACACCCCGGTCCGGCCCGGGGTGTGCTCGCCGGTCATGTAGTAGTGCATGATCCCGAACGAGAAGAATCCACCTCCGACTCCAAGGCGCGCGACGGCCTGCTCATCGGTGGGGGCCACCATCATCGACAGGTCGCCGCCGATCGCCAGGATGTTCGGGTTCACCTGGGGGGTGACCGGGACGCCGTTCTCTTCGAGTTCCTTGTAGTAGCCGTTGACCCGCTCGGCCAGCGGTCCCGGACCGGTGTAGGCGAAGCTCAAGGCGCCGATGCATTTCTGAGCGGCCATCTGCACCGACGCCGGCCGGGTGCAGGCCACCCAGACCGGCGGATGCGGCTTCTGCATCGGCTTGGGCACCACGTTGCGGGCCGGCATCTGGACATGCTGGCCGTCAAAGCCGGTAAACGGCTCCTCGGTCATACAGCGGATCGAGACCTCGAGTGCTTCCTCCCATTGGGTCCGTTTGTCGGCCGGGTCGATCCCGAATCCGCCGAGCTCGGCGATCGAGGATCCCTCCCCGGTGCCGAATTCGACCCGGCCACCGGACAACAGGTCCAGGGTGGCGACCCGCTCGGCCACCCGAGCGGGGTGGTTGACCACCGGGGGCAGGTGCATGATCCCGAAACCGAGCCGGATGTTCTTGGTCCGCTGGCTGGCCGCGGCCAAGAACATCTCCGGCGCGGTGGCGTGGCAGTACTCCTCCAGGAAGTGGTGCTCGGTGAGCCAGACCGTGGAGAACCCGGCCTTGTCGGCCAGCTCCACCTCGTCGAGGCCGTCGGAGAACAGCTGGCGTTCATCGTCGTCGGACCATGGACGCGGCAGCGCGAATTCGTAGAACAGTGAGATCTTCACGTTTTACCTCCTGGGCGATTGGTTGGGAGTCTGCGATTCGGCGAGACGATGGTGCGTGCAGATGTGTTGGGCGGCCACGTAACCGAAAGTCATCGCCGGTCCGATGGTTGCTCCGGCCCCGGCGTAGCTACGGCCCATCACCGGGGCCGAGGTGTTGCCCACCGCATAGAGACCGTCGATCACCGAGTCGTCGGCGCGCAGCACCCGCGCGTCCTCGTCGGTACGCAGGCCACCCGAGGTGCCCAGGTCGCCGAGGATGATGCGGAACGCGTAGTAGGGCGGCTTGCCCAGTGGGTGCAGGTTGGGGTTGGGCAGCGTCGGATCGCCGTAGTAGTTGTCGTAGACACTGTCGCCGCGACGGAAGTCGTCGTCGTGGCCGGAGCGAGCCAGCTCGTTGAACCGTTGCGCGGTGCTGCACAGCCGTTCGGGTGGAACGCCGATCTCGCCTGCCAGCTCCTCAAAGGAGTTGGCCGCCTTGACCACACCGGAGTCCAGCCAGGCTTGCGGTATCCGGCGCCCGGTTGGTACCGGTGCGCCGGGGATCTTCGGGATCGGCAGGTGCCCGGCGACGACGTAGCGGTGAAAGGATCGCTGGTCGGTGACCAGCCAGCACGGGATGTGGGTGACACCGGCCTGCTGTCCGGCGATCATGGCGTGCGCGAAATCCATGTAGGGCGCCGCCTCGTTGATGAAGCGCTCGCCGTCGCCGTTGACGATGAACTGCGACGGCATCATGCGTTCGTTGAGCATGAACTGCAGTCGGCCATCGGGCCAACACAGTGCCGGGAACCACCAGGCCTCGTCGAGCAGTTCGGTCGCCGCGCCGATGCGTTCGGCGGCCCGGATCCCGTCGCCGGTCGCGAGCGGATTGCCGAAGCTCCAATCGTGTTCCAGCACAGGCTGATGCTGCTGGCGCCAGGCCAGGTCGTGGTCGAATCCGCCGCTGGCCAGGATCACGCCGCGGCGCGCCGATATGCGCTGGGCCCGGCCGCCGCGCTGCACCACCGCACCGGTCACCGCACCCGATTCGTCGGTGGTGAGCTCGGTCATCGGCGTGTCGAGCCACAGTGGGATATCGCGTTCGACCATCGCCAGCCGAAGCCGCGCGGCCAGCGATTGGCCGATGGCGGCCATCCGGTCTCCGAAAACCCGGGCGCGAAACATCCGCCACAGCAGCTTGGCCAGCACCGCTTTGCCGCGCCATGATTGACGGACCTGATAGAAAAGCCGAAGGTCCTTGGGCCCCAGCCAGATCCCCTTGGGCGCCAACGCCAGCGGCGCCAGTAGATTCTGTTCCTCGTCGCCGAGCTTGCGCAGGTCGATGGCGGGCACGTTGATGGTGCTGCCCAGTTCGGAGCCGCCGGGCAGCTCCGGGTAGTAGTCGGCATAGCCGGGCTTCCAGACGAACTCGAACCAGGCGCTGGTCTGCTCCAGGAACTCCATCATCCGCGGCGCGGCATCCACATACTGCCGCAGCCGGGCGTCGCTGACCAGCCCGTCGGTGATCGAACGCAGGTAGGTGAGGACATCGTCGGGGTCGGGCGCATAGCCCTCCCGACGCTGCGACGGCGCCCCCGGCACCCAGATGCCGCCGCCGGACAGCGCGGTAGAGCCGCCGAAGTATCGCGACTTCTCCACCACCAGGGTGTCCAGGCCGCGGGCGTGCGCGGCCAGCGCCGCGGTCATTCCGCCGCCGCCGGAGCCGATGATGAGCACGTCGACGACGTGGTCTGCGTCGGTCACCGGAGCACCTCCGTGTGTTCTGCGGTGCGGATGGCGAACCCGGCGATCAGCTCCGGCGCCGCCCGGTAGTAACGACGACCGGTGCGGTAGCCGCCCTGGGCTGCGAGTGCACCGAAAGCGGCTGCCCAGGTGCGGATCTCATGCGCGGAACCACCACCGGACTCGGTGATGTATGTGTTGGTCCAGTCGTTGAGTTCGTCAAGGCGTCCACTGTCCACGATCGACAGGAAGCGCTCGTCGAATTCCGGGTTCAGCGGGGCGAGGTTGTTGGTCCCCGCGGCGAAGTCGCGCGCTGCCGCGATGGTTGCCTCCTGGCGGGCCTGGCGCTGCTCGGCACTCATGGCGGTGCCGTGCAGGATCCGGTCCCGGGTGACCGGCGGCGCGGTCGCCAGTGTCGGGATCGGCGGATCGTGCGAGAGCCCACCGGATCCCACCACGAGTACCCGTAGGTCCAGGCCGGCGAGGAACTCCCCTACCGCCGCGCCTAGCGCGCGGGCGCGGTGTATCGGTCCCAGCGGGGCGGCGACCGCGTTGATGAAGATCGGGATCACCGGGCATGCGCCCGCGTCCCCGAACAGCCGCTCCAACGGCTGCGTCACGGCATGGTCGACGTCCATGGACGCCGAAACAGCCACGTCCACACCGCGTTCCAGCACCGCCTGCGCGCACTCGCGCGCGATGTCGGCCGGAACGTTCAGCGCCCCGAGGTGCGTGCCATAGTCACCGATGCCCTGGGCCGCGGTGCCGACGCAGAACGGCGGCATCAGTTGCAGAAAGAACCCGTTGTAGTGATCCGGCGCGAAGATCACCGTCAGCTGTGGGTTGAAGTCGGCGACGAACGACGCGGCGTCGGCGATCGCGGCGTCGATGTCGTCCATTAACTCACGGGGTGGTCCCGGCAGATTCAGCAGTGGGCTGTGGGACATGCAGCACAGGGCCAGTGTCATCGGTGCGATCACCCCCTTGCGCGGTCACGGCCAGGACGTCGAAGAGTCGTGAGCTCACCTCGGGGGCGCGCTGGGCGATGCAGGCCGCGGCGATGCAACGGTCCGGGCGCAGGAACAGCACCGATTCGCTGTGCCGGTCGAACCAGGCTTTCAGCGCTCCGGTCCGATCGCCGACGATGGTGATCGCGGGGTCATCGGCCTGGCCGGGCGGGGTCCAATGCAGCTGGGTCGACGGCCGCACCGCGATAAAGCTGGCCCCCAGCGCCGTCCACCGTGCGAAGACCTCTTCGCCGAGCAGCGCCCGGGGATTGTTGTTCCAGGCCAATACCGCGAACCCGGCGCCGATCACCTCGTCGAGGAGTAGGTCTGTGCCACTGCGGGTGTCAACGCGCGGCTGGATGAACAGGGTTCCCGCCGGGGAATCGGGACGGTGTGGCTGGTCATGAACGACCGCACCCTGCTCGTAGCGCGGCATCGGCTTGAACCGCATCTCCAGGACATAGCGTTTGAGGGTCGGCACCGCCGAGGCCGCGCGGATCACCCGGTCACGCAGGCCCGCCACGCGGCGGTTGGTCGGCGAAATCACCTTGCCCACCATCGTGGAAAGGTCGATCATCGCGCGGGCGTGCCTGCGGCGCTCGGTGTCGTAGCTGTCCAGCAGGCTCGGCCCGGCCTGGCCGCGGACCACGGCGGCCAGCTTCCAGCCCAGGTTCATCGCGTCGCGGATGCCGCTGTTGTAGCCCTGGCCCTGCCAGACCGGCATCAGATGCGCGGCGTCACCGGCCAACAGCAGCCGGCCGCGGCGGAAGGCCCCGGCGATCCGGGAGTGGTGGGTGTACACCCGGCGGCGGATCACGTCGACATCGTGCGGATGCGGAACGAACGGGGCCAGCATGGCCGCGACGAACTCGGGGTCTTGCGCCTGCTCGTCGGTCTCGTCGGCGTGAATCATGAACTCGAACCGGCGGATACCGTGCGCGATCGAGATCGAGGCGTATGGGCGCGCCGGGTCGGCACCGACCTCGCTGTTGGGGTGGCCCAGTGGATCATTGGCGATGTCGACCACCAGCCAGCGCGTCGACGAGGTGGTGCCGTCGAAGGACACTCCCATCAGTCGGCGAGTGGCGCTGCGCCCGCCGTCGCACCCGACGACGTAGCGAGCCGAGACGGTCTGCGGTTCCAATCCTTCACCGCCGATACTCACCGTGACCGATTCGCTGTGCCCATGCGGCGGTCCCAGCTTCGCCTCTCCTCCGTCGAGCCTCGCTGAACCGCCGGTCTCAGCGATCCCGGTCATCGGCCGGCCCCACAACACCTCGACGTGGTCGAAGCGTTCCAGGCCGCGGAGCAGTTCGGCGTCGACCAGCGGCTGCACGAAGCCGTTGCGCTTGGGCCAGCCGAAACAGGCGTCGGCGGGCGCCATTTCGGCCAGCAGGCGCCGGCGGCCGTCGTAGAACCGCAGGATCTGGTTGGGGACGGTGTGCGGCAGTACGGCGTCCACCAGGCCGATCGCCTGGAAGGTACGCAGCGACTCGTCGTCGAGGCCGACCCCGCGGGGATAGTCGATGAGAGTGTCGCGGTCCTCGATGACCAGGGTGCGAATCCTCTGCAGGCCGAGGATATTGGCCAGTGTCAGGCCGACCGGACCGGCGCCGACCACGACGACTTCGACATCACTGGGCGCGGCCACGCTAGCGCTCCAGCAGGAATTCCAGGTGAAGGCGGTTGAAGGTCTCGGGGTCCTCGTACTGGGGCCAGTGGCCGCAGCCGGGCATCAGTTCGAACCGGGCACCCGGGATCATCGAGGCAATCCGCTTGCCCTCTTCGACGTCGGCCGTCGGGTCATCACTGGTCCAGACCACCAGCGTGGGCGCCGTGATCTGTCCGTATTCGGCCGGCCCCAACAGATTGCGGGCACGGATCTGCGGGTCCTGCAACGCCATGATGTCGCGCATCGCGTCGACGAAACCCGGCAGGCGGTAGATCCGCTGACGGCTGGCGACGATGTCGTCGTAATCCTTCGTCTTGTCTGCCATCAACCACTTGATGCGCGCCTGCACTGTTTCCCAACTGGGATTCTCGACCGCAGCCATCGACAGCGTGATGATTCGCTTCATCACCTCGGGGTCGGCCTGGGAACCACCCGCGGTGTTGAGCACCAGTCGGTGGACGCGGTCCGGGTGGTCGATGGCGGCGCGCGCCGCCACCCACCCGCCGAGGGATTCGCCGCTGATGCTGGCCGTCCGAGCGCCGATCGCGTCCAGCACATCCACCAGGTGCGCCACGTAGTGGCCAACCTCGAGTGGATGACCGGGCTTGTCGGTGTAACCGTGACCGAGCATGTCCACCGACCAGGTCCAGAAGTGCTCGGCGTGGGCGGCGAGATTGCGCACGTAGGCCTCGGCGTGCCCTCCGGAGCCGTGCAGCAGCACCAGAACCGGCTTGGCCGGATCGCCGGCCCGCAAGTACCGGGTCCGCACTCCGCTCGCGTCGAGGTAGCCCTGCTCGAACGCGACGCCCTGGAGGTCACTCCAGACGCTCTCGAACTCCGGCACCGCCCACCTCTTCCCCAGCTCGTATGGAAATGTCATTCTCGTTTTGCGGCATATCAAACGTGCTTTTATCGCACACAGATGTACGTTATATTCAAGAGCATCACTCTCACGCGGGTGTATGTCAAGGAGGCCCTGCCGATGCCCACGCTGATGCCCGACGCGGCCGCCGAGACCGCGCGGGGTTCCCAGACACTGGCCCGGGGGCTGGCCGCCCTACAGGCCGTGGCTGCCGAGCCGCAGGGATTGACGGTCCAGCAGGTCGCCGACCGGGTAGGCGTGCACCGGACGATCAGCTATCGACTGCTCAACACGCTGACCGGCTTCCGGTTGATCGCCAAAGGAGACGACGGCCGGTACCGCTCGGCCGCCGCACTGGCCGTACTCGGAGCCTCGTTCGACAACAACGTGCGACAGCTTTGCCTGCCGACGCTCCGCGCGCTCGCCGACGAACTCGGGACCACGGTGTCACTGCTGGTCGCCGAGGGCGACCAGCAAGTGGCCGTCGCGGTCATCGTCCCCACCCAGGTCGGCTATCAACTCGCGTTCCACGAGGGCAGCCGCCATCCGCTCAGCCTGGGCGCCGCCGGGATCGCACTGCTGGCAGCCATGCCCGCGCGCCCCGGCGAACGCGACATCGTCCCGCAGACCCGGGAGCGCGGTTGGGTGGTCACCCACGGCGAGATCGAGCCCGGAACCTTCGGACTGGCCGTTCCGGTTCGCCGCCGCCCCCCGGCACCGCCGACCTGCATCAACCTGATCTCGCACCGCGAGGACGTGGTGCTGCGCGGCCGAGACGCCGTGCTGGCCGCAGCCGGCCGGCTGTCCGAAATCTTGAGCTGAAGCTGCCCGAGAGGAACATATTGATGTCAGCCGGCGCGCATGGCGATTGGGACGACGACGCTTGGGACAACTCAGTGGACGTGGTGGTCTTGGGCACCGGCGGTGCCGGATTCACCGCCGCACTCACCGCGGCCGTGCATGGCGCATCGGTGGCCCTCTACGAGAAGTCCGACACCGTGGGCGGCACCACTGCGGTGTCCGGTGGCATCGCCTGGATTCCGGCACACGATCGCGCTCCCGGGCTGACCGTCGAGGCAGCTATGGACTACCTGCGCGCCCAATCCTTCGGAGCGATGGACGACGCGCTGGTTTCGACGTTCGTGCGGACCGGCCAGGAGATGGTCGAGTTCGTCGAAGCCCACAGCGATGTCCGCTTCGAGGTCGCCACCGGCTTCCCGGACTACAAACCGGAGCTGCCCGGCGGACGCCCGTCCGGGGGGCGCTCACTGAGCCCGCTGCCCTACGACGTCTCCCGGGTGGGCTCCTGGCAGGACCGGATCACGGCGTTCCCCGCCGACTACAGCAACGTCGGGTTCGACGCCGAGACCCGTGCCCGGCTGCACGCCGACATCGAGGCAACAGCCGCGGGCGATATCTGCGTGGCCGGCACCGCGCTGATCGCCGGGCTGTTGCGCGGCGCGCTCGACGCCGGGATCACACCGCAGACCGGGTGCCGCGGCGTCGAGCTCCTCGCCGACGCCGAAGGCATCGCGGGTGTGCGGGTCGAAGGCGACGGCTTGACCCGCCGGGTGCGCGCCCGGCGGGGCGTCATCTTGGCCAACGGCGGCTTCGAATGGAACGCCTCCCTGGTGGAGGCGTTTCTGCGCGGGCCGATGCGCGGTGCGGTGTCACCGCCGAACAACACCGGCGACGCACTGCGCATGGCGATGGCGCACGGCGCGGACCTGGCCAACATGGGCGAGGCGTGGTGGGTCCCGATCGTCCGGATCCCCGGCGACACCATCGCCGGCGAGCAGCGCAGTCGCAGCGTACGGCTCGAGCGGACCCGCCCGCGCAGCATCATCGTGAACCGGGCCGGGCGGCGGTTCGTCAACGAGGCCTGCGACTACAACTCGATGGCCGGCGCCTTCCACTATCTGGAGCCGCGCGGCGGATACGTCAACGATCCGGCGTGGATCGTGTTCGACGCCGGGCACCTGCGCCGGTACGGATTCCTCGGTGTCGCACCCGATGGCACCGCACCGGACTGGTTCTCGCAATCGCCCGATCTGGCCGCCCTGGCCACCAAGACCGGGATCGACGCCGAGGGTCTGGCACAGACGGTGGCCGCCTGGAACCGCGACGTCGCGGCGGGGGCGGATCCCGACTTCGGGCGGGGATCCAGCGCCTACGACGGCTATTGGGGTGACGACCAGGCACGCACTGTCGCCGGGCGCACCTTGGGGCCCATCGACACCGCGCCCTTCTACGCCGTGCCGCTGTCCATCGGAGCCATGGGCACCAAGGGCGGACCACGCACCGACTCCGACGGCCGGGTTCTGCACGTGAGCGGACATCGGATCCCCGGCCTGTTCGCCGCGGGCAACGCGATGGCGGGAGTGACCGGCCGGGCATACGGCGGCGCGGGCGGCACCATCGGCCCAGCCATGGTGTTCGGCTTCCGGGCGGGGCGTGCGGCAGCGACCACCGACCCCAGGGGATGACGGGCCGGATGGTTCGCCGTCGCAAGCATCGCGGAAATGTTATTCTTCGCTACCAAGAATTTGAGTCTTTGCCCACGCGTCCGCTCCGGCGGGTGCAGCAGTGGAGGAGCCCGTGACAGGCAGGCAGGTCGCCGGATCGTCCGTGGTTGCGGGGATGGCGTTTGCCGCTGCGCTGGCCGCGGCCATCCCAGCGGGCGCCGATGACACGGCGCCGCACCGGGTGCGCTACTCCGTCAGTTCCACCGAGACCGCCCAGGCATACATCTACTACCGCGAAGTGCAACCACCCAACTTCGGCGAGTACAGCCACAACCCGTATCAATACAGTCCGAAGGCAGACGTCATCATCGGGCCGGGCCAGCCCTGGATCTTCGACACCACCCTGGCCAACCCCGAGGACTGGGCAATGGTGGTGGTGTCACTGCCCGCGATGCATCCCGCTCCGGGCGCGCCCGGGTTCGTCTGCGAACTGCGCATCGACGACGTCGTGGTCGCCACCGACGCCGGTACTAAGGGGGCGCTCTGCTCCCTCCGCACTTGGTGAGGGACCCTGGTGCTGGGTGGACAACGGACAGGAGAGGCGTATGCCGTCGCGTGATCCGGCGAAGCCGGGGGGGCCCAGAAAGCACGTCGGAAAGCACGCCGCCAAGCGCGCTTCGAAGGACGCCCTGACCCTGGCGGAGGCCGAGGCGAAGGCCGCCGAGGCGGCGGCGGAGTTGGCCCGCGCCCGCGCGGAGCTGCTGAAGGCACAGCAGGAGTCCGAGCCGGAATCCACGGCCGCGGTCGAGCCGGAAACCGCGCAGGTAGTCGAGACGTCGGCAGCGGTCGAGCCGGCCTCGGGCGTTGACGAGGGCGACGCCGAGCAGCCGGCCGAGCGGCCCCGGAAGTTCGCGCGCGCCCGCAACGTGCTGCCCTGGGCGGCGGCGACGCTGGCCGTGCTCACCATCGGTGGTCTGATCGCCGCGGATGTGGTGATGCTGGCTCATCACAACAGCGTGGCGCAGCGCCAGCACCAATTGGCCGAGTATGCCGCCGCCGCACGTCAGGGGGTGGTGACGCTGATGTCACTGAACTACGAAACCGTCGATGACAACGTCAAGGCGATCCTGGACAACTCAACCGGTGAGTTCAAGAAGGACTTCGAAGACCACGTCGGCGATTTCACCAAGGTGGCCCGCCAGTCGAAAACCGTCACCACGGTCGACTCGGCGGTCGCGGGGGTGGAATCGATGTCCGACAACGACGCCGTGGTGCTGGTCGCGGCCAACACCAAGGTCACCAATGTCGCCGGGGCGAAAGAAGAACCCCGTGCCTGGCGCCTCACCGTGCACCTGGCCCGCGAAGGCGACCAGGTCAAGATGTCGAAGGTGGACTTCGCGGCATGAGCGAATCCGACGAGGATGACGTGACCGTCGAAACCACCGAGGAGTCGGTGGGCGACCAACCGACCGCGGACGACGAGACCGTGGATGCCGCGCTCGGGGGCCAGGGACCAGTCGAGGACGCGGCCGAGTCGGCGGCACCGGCCGTCTCGACGACGCGCTGGATCGCGGCCGCGCTCACCGGGCTGCTGGTGGCCGCCGCGGCACTGACGTACTGGCTCTACTTCGGGGTGCTCGGTGCCGATCGGCAGCTCGGGCCCGCGGACGAACAGGCGGTGATGGCTGCCGCCGCCGACGGCGCGATCGCCATACTGACCTACGCCCCAAAGACGATGGACCAGGATTTCGCCACCGCCGAGAGCCACCTCACCGGTGACTTCCTGTCGCACTACATCGATTTCACCCAGAAGGTCGTCACCCCGGCAGTCAAGGAGAAGCAGGTACAGACGGTGGCCGCGGTGGTTCGCAAGGGCGTCGTATCCCTGCACCCCAGTTCCGCGGAGGTGCTGATCTATCTCAACCAGACCACGATCAGCAAGTCGATTCCGGACGGCTCGTTTTCGATGAGCAGCGTCAAGGTCGGCTTGGAGAAGCACGACGGCCGGTGGCTGATCTCCTCGTTCGACCCCGTCTAACCTGTTACATCCGGACCAGGGCGAACGTCCAGGTGTTCACCCCGCCCGGGCCATTCATACAGCCCACGTCGAAATGTGATTCGACGACACCGGCCAGTGTGTTCGCATCCCAGGTGTAGGTGTCGCGCGTCGGCATCGAGGGCCCGAACGGACAGTTCAGACCGTTGGGGTAATCCGAGGTGAACGAGTACCGACCGTCCACCAGTTTGGCGGTACCACCGTAATATCCGCGACCGAAGAAATGCGGCCGGTCGATCGCACTCACCGTCACGCAGCCGGTGGGCAGGTCGTCGAACTTGCCCATCGTCTCGCACGGGTAAGCCGCCCACACCCATGTCGCGTCGGTCCACCGGTTGCTCAGGACCTCGTAGTTGCCATAGCGCATGTCGGCCGCGGCGGTCGGTGCCACCGCGGTGGCGACGGTCAACGCACCTAGCACTGCACCGACAGTGGTTCGGAACATGGGCGAACTCCCTCGACTTACCAAGATTGTTGTCCCGCTAGAGGTCTCCGCGACGCCACAGCGACTCGCCGTCGGCGACACAGGTCAAGAAAAGTCCATCGGGTGCCTGCGCCACCTCGCCGGAAAACTCGTCACACTTGCTGTTCTCCTCTTTGATGCCGTGCATCTCCGGGGAGCGGAACCAGCGGGGCTCGTAGCGGCGCGGCGACGCGCAGTACACCAGCCTGCCCGGCAGGGTCGAGGCCCCTGCGACTGCGGACCCGAAGACGAAGTAGGTGGTGTTGGAGCACGGCGCACCCAGCACGACATTCGGCATGATTCCGGGTGTGCACGCCGGGACGTCGCACATCGGTACGTATGGGTCGGCGACCGCCGGCACCGCGGGCGTCACGCCGGCGATTGTGCCTGCGGCAAGTAGCGCCGCGACAAGCACTTTCATCACGCGAGTGGTCTGCATGGCCTCCCCTACCGCCTAGAGCCGCTCGACGGTCAGCGGCATGAGGATCACCGTGGGCTGGTTACGTCCACAGGCCCCCGAGACGCCGATCGTCCGGTCGTAGCCGACCAGCCGGTCGATGTTGCGTTTGTCGTACTGGCCGTTGGTGTCGCTACCCTGGAACTGGTAGCGCTGTCGGCCGGACGAGGTGGTGCCGTCCGGGCAGGTCTGCCAGTTCTCGTGGAAGCGGTCGACGATCCAGCGCGAGGTACGAAATTCCAGCGGAGCGGTCCAGCCCTGGTCGCTGCTCACCTGGCCGGTGCAGACGTGCGCATTCTCGCAACTGGAACTGAATGTCCATACCGACGTGACCGTGACCTCATTCATGAAGACCTCATTGGTCTTGGCCCAGTCCCCGTTCGAAATGACCCGGTAGGGGCCGTTGAGTTCGAAGCCCAGGGCCGCCTGCGCCGGCGGTGCCGGAGTCGCCCCGACGACCAGTCCGAAAGCCGCTGTAGCGACGATCAATTCACGTGCGCGCATTCGTCCTCCTCCGGCACTCAGTACGGCATCAGGTCGGTCCACGACTTGGGCCCGGAACCGGGCACCAGGTTCGTCTGCTGCTCGTAGCGCCCATCGGGGGTCATGTACTTGCCGGTGTTCGGGTCATAGGGCACCACCGCAACCGAAGGCGTCTGTTCACCGATCCCGGCGTTCCCAGCCAACGGCGGCGGCGCCGGCACCTCTGGCCGCGGAGAATCCGGTGATGTGCCCGATGGTGTGGCCCACGGCGGCAGCGGAGTACCCCCGACCGGGGCGAAGAGCCGGTCGCTGAAATCGACCCGGTCATCGACCGGGATGCCCTGCTTGAGCAGGTTCGGGTCGAACGCAGTGGGCCCGGTGAGGTGCTGGCGCATCGCAATCGGGACGAAACCCTTGGGGTCGTCGCAGAGTTCGACGGTCGGCGCGCGCTTGCCAGGATGCTCGATACACGGGAAGTTGCGGGCACCACGCACCGATACCGGTGAGTCCTGCGGCAGTTTGCAGTACAGGCCGTCGGGGGTGTCGATTGTGGTGGTGTCGGCCGGAGAACGCCATGACGACGGCGGCAGGAACCCCACTGTGCATGGGTTGGGGTCCCCGAACGTGAGGGTGAAGTCGCCCTGCGGCAGACCGGTCGGGTTGTTCTTGGGCAGACCGAACGACTGCTGGGCCGCAATGTAACCGGGCAGCAGCACCATCAGCTGCTCCAGCGACGGGTTGTAGACCATCAGGACCTGCCCGAGGGTGTTCAGGTTGGCCAGCAGGATAGGCAGCGTGGGCTTGAGATCCTGCATTAGGCCGGATACTTCGTCGGCGAATCCGGGGCCGCGTTGCAAGATGGCGCGCAACTGCGGGTCGTTGGCCGCTACCTGTTCGGAGATCCCGGCCACGCTGCGCGCCCAGGACCGGATCGCGTCGGTGCTCTGCACCTGCGAGTCCAGCAACGGCGCACTGTTGTCGACCAGCTTGCGCACCTTGTCCGAAACCCGGTTGGCATCACCGCTGATGGTGGTTGCCGAGTCCAGCAAGGACTGGAAGTCATAGCCGGCACCGTCGAAAGCGACGAATGTCTCGTCGAGCAGATTACTGAGTTGGTCCTTGGGAATCGAGTCGACCAGCGCACTGACCTGATCGAGCATCGGACCGACCTGTTGGGGGACTTGGGTGTCCGACGCCGCGATCACCGAGCCGTTGTGCAGGTAGGGGCCGCCATCGGTGCGCGGCAGCAGATCGACGTACTGTTCGCCGATTGCCGAAACACTGCGCACCGCGGCCACCAGATCGGCGGGCACCTTAGGTGATCGATTCAGTGACAACGTGGCACGTACCCCGCCCGGCGTCAGCTCGACCTTGGTCACCGTGCCGATCTGCACCCCGTTATAGGTGACATTGGAAAACCGGTAGAGCCCCCCGGTTTCGGGCAGGTCCAGTTTGACCACCACCCGGCCGATCCCGAGCATGGTCGGCACCTGCATGTAGCCGAAGAGCATGGCTGAAACGCCGATCACCGAAGCCACCAGGAAGAGGATCAGCTGAATCCTGACAAAGCGTGTCAGCATCTAGCCACCGCCTCCCGAGCCAACCGCTCCCGGCGGCAGGGCCTGGCCAGACGACTGCAGAATCGGCTCTTGCAGCGGGTCGTAGGAGTAGTTCAGATACCAGGGATCACCGGGCGCCGGAACCAGTTTCGCGTCCTCGTCGCCCCACTGCGTGCCGGCGAACATGGCCCGCTTGAGGCGGGGCTTGGTGAGGTCGAAGACGGCGAACAGGTTCAGGAAGTCGCCCCGCACGGCGCGCTCGATCGCATTGGGCCCGTACGGGAAGGCCGAGGCGTAGGCCACTGCCGAGTTGAGCTCCGGGCCGATGTCGGCCAGCGAACGCAACGCCGGTTCGATATGGATGAGGTCGGAGACCAGTTGGTGCCCGGAGTCGTTGACCAGACCCGCCGACAGATCGCCGAACTGGCCCAGCTTGGTCAACGCGGTGACGAACTTGGGACGCTCCTTGATCAAGACGTCGATGGCCGGCGGAATCTTGTTCAGCGCACGGTTGATGGTGTCACGCTGCCCGGCGAAGGTTGTGGCCGTCCGGTTCATCTCTTCGATGGCCTCGACGATGTTGTTCCGTTGCCGGTCCAGCGCACCGGTGAAGGTGTCCAGCCGGACGATCAGGTCGCGAATGTCGCCTTCCCGGCCTGCCATGGAAGCGCTGAAGTTGTGGATGATGTCACCGATCTGACCGAGTCCGCCCCCGTTGACCAACACCGCCAGCGACGAGAGGGTCTGCTCGGTAGAGGGATAGGTCGAGGAGTCGCTCAGCGGGATCTTGGCCCCGGACTTCAGCCGCCCCGTCGGCGCCTGCCCGATCGGCGGATTGAGCGCCAGGTGCATGGAACCGAGCAGGCTGGTCTGCCCGACGGTCGCCACCGCATTCGCCGGCACCTCGACGCCGGGGTTGACCGCGATGTCGACGTTGGCGTGCCAGTTGCTGACGGTCATCTTGCCGATACTGCCGATCACCACATCGGACAGCATCACCGGCGAATTGGATTCCAGCGTGCCGACATTGGCCAGCTCGACGGTGAAGTGCTGTGCCCCGGAACCGCGGCCCTGAACGCCCGGCAGCGCCATCGAGTTCAGGCCGCCGAAGGCACAGCCGGATGTGGTGCCGGCGACCAAGACGGCGACCGCAGCGCTGCGCCGCAGGGATTTCAGACCCATCATCATGGCGTGGGCACCCCCTCTGCCGGCAACGGTCCGGGCGGCGGCCCAGGCGGCGGCGGACCGCCCGGCAGCAGCATCCCGTCGAAGGTGGTCGGACTGGGCGGCGGTACACCGGAGATCAGCGCCGGCGTCGCTGCGGCGGGCAGTCCGTCCGGCGCGTAGGAACCGCGCGGTTGCAACGGATCCGTCCATCCGGGCGGGGGCGGGACGTCGCCGTTCAGCCCGGTGTAGGCCGAGATCGACGGCGTCTGTTCCGGCAGGTCTCCCGGGTGCTCGGCGTGCGGCATCAACGCCGGGTCGGTGTAGATCAACTTGTCCGGGCTGGCCGCCTTGGTCAGGTACGGAGACATCGGGAACGGGAGCCCGTTGAAATTCAGCAGCCGCATGGCCGGACCGAGGTACCCCTCGCACAGCTTGCCGGTCTCCGTCGACGTCACGTTGCCGATCGCGCCGGTCATGGTGCAGATCGCCTGCACCGGGTTGCTGAAGTTGGCGAACGCGAACGAACCCACCGGGGTTCCGCTGGTCACGTTGTACATGTTGAGCGTGTTGGCGATCGCGTTCGGGGTGATATGCAGGATATTGCGGATCGCATTCTTCGAATCGACCAGCGTCTGACTGACTTGGGCCACACCCTGCAGCGCCTCGGCGGTTTCGGCGCGGCTTCCCGCCACGAAATCCCGCACCGTGTCGATCGCACCGGCGAAGTCGGTGAGGGCTGCATCCAAGTTGGATCGACTGTCGTTGACCACACTGGTCAACGTCGCGAGCCGCGACTCGAACACCACGATCTGCTGATCGCTGTCGCGTAGCGCCGTCACGAATGTCTGCAGACCCGAGATGATGTCGACGATGTTGCCGCTGCCCTCGGCGAAGATCCGGGCCACGCCGGAGAGCTGCTTCAGCGTTTCGCGCAGTTTGGCGCCGTTGCCGTCCATCGCATTGGCCGCGCTGTCGATAAAGCGCGCCGCCGACGTTCCCGAAACGCCGCTGCGCGGCCCCAATTCGGCGGCAAGCCGGTTCAACTGGGTCTTGACCTCGTCCCACTCGACCGGGACCGCGGTGTGCTCGCGCGGGATCACCGCGCCATCAGCCATCGTCGGCCCGTCGCCGCGATGATAGGCGGGGGTCAGTTGGACGAACCGTGCCGCCACCAGGTTGGGTGCGACGATCACGGCCTTGGCCTCGGCCGGGACCGGCACCTTGTGGTCGACGCGCAGGGTGAGCTTGGCTTGAGTCCCTTGCGGTTCGATCCGGTCGATGGTGCCGACCTTCACCCCGGCAACCCGGACCTCGTCACCGGGATAAATCGCGGTCGCAGTGGAGAAGTACGCGGTGATCCGGGTCGGCTTCAGGACGGTCTGGCGGACAAGGATGCCTGCACCGGCCAGTAGCAGCAGTGCCGCCAGGGCGGCCGCCGCCATCTGCAGTGGTCTACGAGTCCTCATCGGGGCGGCAGGTCTCCTGGTTGTGGAATCCCATTGACCGGGAACGGCAGTTCGGCACGCGGTCCGGCATTGTCCGGCGGCTGACCGGCATCGACGCCACGACGGAATCCGAACGCGTAGTCGAAGAACGGCTGGAGCAACTGAGGCAGGAACAGGTTCGGGACATAGGCGCTGTAGTAAGCCCCGTTGGACACCGTCTCACCTTGGGTGAGTTCGTATTTCGCCAAACCGGGCAGCGCCTTGGCGAGGTTGTCCCGGTTCTTCACCAAGATCTTGTTCAGCTCGATGATTTTGTCCAGCGTCGGTTTGAGCTGTTCGTTGTTCTGAGCGACCAGTTCGGACAGCTGCCGCGACACCGCGGAGGTGCTGACCAACAGGTTGACGATGGCCTGCCGCCGGGTGTTGAGCACCTCGACGAGACTGTCGGCGTCCAGGATCAGCGAGTTGATCTGCTGGCTGCGTTCGGAGAGCACACCGGTCAGATCAGCCGCCGACTTCAACAGGTCGGCAAGGCCCTCATTGCGACTGTTGACTGCCCGGGACAGCCGGCTCAGGCCGTCGAACGTCGGCCCCAGCTGCGGGGCGATCTGGTCGATGGTCTCGGAGAGGGTGTCCAACGACCGGTTCAGTGACTCGGTGTCGGTGCCGGCGGTGTTCGTGGTGAGTTCGCCGACCACGTCGACCAGCGAGTACGGCGACGACGTCCGGGTGAGCGGGATGACCTCCAGCGGATGCATCTTGCCGCTGCCCGTCGGCTCCACGGTCAGCACCCGCTCACCGAGCAACGAACCGGTGCGGATGTGGGCCGTGGTCTGCGTCCCCAGTCCGTACTTGCCCGCCAGAGTGAAGGTCACCAGGGCGTCGCCGTTGTCGAGCGCTACGTCGGTCACCGAGCCGACCTTGATCCCCGACAGCGTGACGTCGGCACCAGTACTGAGGCCACCGGCCTCGGCGAACCGGGCCTGGTAGCGCACGCAGGTGGCCCACTGGATCAGCTGCTCGGGCTGCAGCCCGATCGCAACGATGAATGCGACGACCACGACGCCGATCAGGCCCATGCGCATCAGATGGCTGCCATGGTATTTCAGCATCGGCGGGTCCCCCGTCGTACCGAGGCGGCACCGGGCAGCACGGCGCTCAGTCGGTGTCGCTGCATCGGCCCTCCTCCGCTTTGATCCACGGGAACACCGCGGTACGGCCTTGGGTATCGCTGACCCGGATCTGGACCGCGCAGAGGTAGTACTGGATGAACCCGCCGTACGCCCCGAGCCGGATGGCCTTGCGGTAGTTCTCCGGCGCCTTCTGCAACGACATGTCCAGGCCGGCGAGGTCGGCGTTGATCGCGGTGGTCAACCGATCGACCTGAGTGATGGTGTTGGTCAGCGGATCGCGGGCGTTACCGAGCAGGTCCGCCAGCGACGCGGTGCCGCGGTCCAGGGCCGTGACCGCAGTCCCGATCGGGTCGCGGTCAGCCGCCAGCCCGGCCACCAGCTTGCTCAGCCGGTCGATCGCCCCGGAGAACCGCTTGTCACCGCCCGAGAGGGTGGCCAGCGTCGTGCGGAGCTGGTCGATCAGGGACTCGATCACTTGGTTGTTGTCGGCCAGGGAGTTCGAGAACGACGACGTCCGCGACATCAGGGAGTCGATGGTGCCGCCCTGACCCTGCATGATCTGGATCAGCGACGCCGTCAGCGAGTTGACGTCCTGGGGATTCAGGCCGCGGATCACCGGCTTGAGGCCGTTGAGCAGCAGGTCCAGGTCCAGGGCCGGCGCGGTCCGTTCGAGCGGGATCTGCCCTCCCTTTCCCAACAGCTGAGTCGAACCCGGCCCGTCGGCCAGTTCCAGGTAACGGTCACCGACCAGGTTCAAGTAGCGCACCGAGGCCTGCGTGCCGGTGGTGAGTGGGATGTTGCGGTCGGCCTGGAACTTCACCAAAACCGTTCCGTCCGGACGCAGCGACACGCCGCCGACCGTGCCGACCCGCACTCCTGCGACCCGCACGCTGTCGCCGGCCTTGAGCCGGGAAGCGTCGGCGAACACCGCCTGGTAGCCCACCGTGGGGCCGGTTCGGACCTCGGCGAAGATCGCGAACAGAAATACCGTCGCCAGCGCCATCACCACGGCGTAGATGCCGAACTTGATCAGCGTTCCCATTCCGCTTCTCATCCCGGCATCCCCACCTGGGCGCTGTTGCGCGGCGGACCGCCGATCGGCCCGAACAGCGCCTGCTTGAGGCCGTCGGAGTTGAGCAAAATGCCCTGGTTGCCGTATTCGTACGGGTTGGCTCCGGTGTCGGCGATCAACGCGGGCACCCGATACTCCGGCGGTACATCGGGCAGGCCCAGTTCCGTGCAGTAGGAACGGTCGGAGCGGGCCGCCACCTTCGGTAGATGATCGGGGTAGCGGTAGCGTTCCTTGGCCAGGGTGAAGCTGGCGGTGATGATGATGCCGGGGACGTCGAACGGCGGGGATTTGGCGAACGGCACCAAGCCGCCGATCGCGCAGCCGAGCTCGTCGTGGTACTTGTCCAGCAACGCGGCGGTCGGCTCCAGTACCTGCGTCAAGTCGGTCAGGACCTGCCGATTCTCTCCCAGTACCTCGTTGCCGGTATCGGCCAGCCCGATGGCGCTGAGCAGGAAGCTGTCCAAGCTGTTCTGCTCTTGCACAACGCTCTCACTCATGGTGCTGGTGGCGTTCAGTGCGGCGGTCAGGTCCGGTGCCGCGTCGGCGTAAGAACGAAACACCGGAGCCATGGTGGTGGCCTCGTGTTCGAGGGTGCCCAGGCTGGGCTCGATCTCGGCCAGCAGCTTGTCGAAGTCGGTGAGCGCCTGCCCCAGCTTCTGCCCGCGTCCGTTGAACGCCGTCGAGACCGCACTCAGAGTCTCGTTCAGCTTCTTCGGGTCGATCTTGTCCAGGACCCGCACCAGTTGTTGGAACACCGTGTTGATCTCGACCGTGACATGCTCGCCCGCCAGGACCTGGCCGGCGTGCATGCGGGCGGTGACCGGTTCGGGCGGCGGCACCAAATCGACGAACTTGGCTCCGAACACCGTCGAGGAGGCTATCCGGGCGCTGACGTTGGCCGGGATCAGCGGCAGTTGTCCCGGTTCCATCTTCAGATGCAGGACGGCGGTGCCATCGGGCTTGGCCTCGATGTCGCCGACCTTGCCGACCTGCACACCGCGGATCTTGACCTTGGCGTCGGGGTACATCACCAGGCCGGCGCGCTGCGAGAGCACCGTGACGGGCACCGTGCGGGTGAAACTGCCCCGGAACAAGCCGATCGGCAGCCCGATCGCTGCCGCGATCGTCAGCACCGTCGCCAGCCCGATCAGCGGACGCAGGTACGCCGGCGGCTGGCGCCTGGCACCGGCGGGCCGATGCCGGCCCGCGGCGGCGGACCGTCGGTCCGGGTCGTGGAGGTCGCCGCCCAAGGGTGGATCCGCCGTCGCTCCCAGAACCATTACCGCTCCATCACCGCGGCGTCGAGGCAGGCGTCATCGTGAGCCGAGATCAGTGCTCCCACACCACTAGGCACCACCGCTGCCGCCCCTTCCACGATGGTTACCGCCGACACCGCGGCCCGACCCCCGAAGAGTTCTACGCACTGTGCCACACCAGTGGCACCCGACGGGTGGCCTTTGCGAGTCAAGCAGCACGGCATTGCGATTCCCCAGCTCCTACCCGATGACCTAGGTGACCGCGCCGACGGTCTTGAGTTCGATGATGCGGTCCCAGTCCAGGCCGAGCTCGACCAGGATTTCATCGGTCTGCTCGGCGAATCCGGGTGCCGGACCGGTCGCTGGGGCGGCCACGTCGAACTGCACCGGATTGGCCACCAACTCCAGTTCACCGGCCTGCACGATGTATTCGTTGGCGCGGATCTGCGCGTCCGCAGCAGCCTGCAGGGTGTCCTGCACCGGCGCCCACGGGCCGGCCAGGGTGGCGAAGCGCTCGCTCCACTCCGGCAGCGTCCGCTTGGCCATTGCCGCGCGCAGGATCTCCACGGCGGCCGGGGTGTGCTCGGCGAACGACTGC
Source organism: Mycobacterium sp. SMC-15 (assembly GCF_045310925.1). Classification (NCBI taxonomy): domain Bacteria; kingdom Bacillati; phylum Actinomycetota; class Actinomycetes; order Mycobacteriales; family Mycobacteriaceae; genus Mycobacterium; species Mycobacterium sp. SMC-15. The sequence goes on from NZ_JBJIAJ010000005.1 coordinate 279,099, forward strand.
GCGGTGGCGAACCGCGGATCGTCGATGTAGTCGTCGAGTTCCATGTGCTGGCACACGTCGGCCCAGAACTTGGTGGGTTGCATCATGACAAACGAGATGTAGCGCTCGTCGGCGGTCGCGTAAACCCCGACCAGCGGGTTGATCGGCGAACCATGCACACCGGGCGGCTGCTGGATCAGACGCTCGCCCAGATGACTGGTCAAGGCGACGGTATGGCCCATGGCCCAAAGGCCGCTGCCCAGCAGAGACACGTCCACCACCGACGGCTCGCCGGTGCGCTCGCGCTGGAACAGTGCCGCCGCGATACCGCCGGCCAGATTGGTGCCGGAGATGGTGTCCCCGTACGCGGGTCCGGGCGGGCCGATCATGCCCTCGATGCCGGGCGGGGTGATGGTGGCGGCGGTACCGGCGCGACACCAGAAGGCGGTCATGTCGTAGCCGCCCTTTTCCGATTCGATACCGCGGGGGCCCAGCGCGCTGCCGCGGGCGTAGATGATCTTCGGGTTGACCGCACGGATGTCCTCGACGTCCATGGCGAACTTCTTGCGATGGCCGGGAAGGAAACTGGTCAGGAAAACGTCTGCGCGCTTTGCCAGTTCGAGCAACACCTCACGACCCTCGGGCGTCGACACGTCCAGGCCGATGCTGCGCTTTCCGCGGTTGGCGTGCTCGATGTTGGGGTTGGGGTCGCCTTCGACCCGCAACATGCCGGTCTGGCGCAGCCCGCGCTGCGGGTCGCCGGTCACCGCGTGCTCGACTTTGATGACCTCGGCGCCCCACTCCGCCAGCACCGCACCGGCAGAGGGGACGAACCCGTACATCGCGACTTCCAGGACGCGAACGCCTTCGAGCGGTCTCATCCGCCTGCTCCGGCTACCGGCACCGCGAACGTCTTGCTTTCCAGGAATTCCTCCAGCCCGGCGATACCCATCTCGCGGCCGATCCCGGACTGTTTGTATCCCCCGAACGGCGCGTCGGGGCTGAAGTAGTTGCCGCCGTTGATCGAGAACGTTCCGGTCCGGATCCGGCGGGCCAGCGCCAGCGCCCGATCCTGGCTACCGAAGACCGCACCGGACAGTCCGTAGATCGAGTTGTTGGCGATCCGGACCGCGTCGTCGTCGTCGTCATAGCCGATCACCGTCAGCACGGGTCCGAAGACCTCCTCCTGGGCGATCTCGCTGTCCGGGTCGACATTGGTCAACAGCGTTGGGGTGTAGAAGAAGCCGGGATCGACCTTCTCCCCGCCAGTCACCAGGGTGGCACCGGCGGCCACCGCGCGCTGCACCATGGCATCGACCTTGTCGCGCTGCTTGGCGCTGATCAGCGGACCCATGTAGGTCTTGGGGTCGGTGGGGTCGCCGTAGCGCACGTGGGAGAAGTTCGTCTTGATCATCTCGACGATCTCGTCGTGATGACTGTTGGGTACCAGCAGCCGCGACGTCAGGGCACAGCCCTGGCCGGCGTGGGTCACCATCGAGAACGCAGCGAACACCGAGGCCATGTTGAAGTCGGCGTCGTCGAGGACAATCGCCGCGGACTTGCCGCCCAGCTCCAGGAAGACCCGCTTGAGTGTCCCGCTGGCAGCGGACATGATCGCCCGGCCGGTCGGGGTGGATCCGGTGAAGGTGACCATGTCAACGTCCGGGTCGGTGGTCAGCGCGGCGCCGACCGCGGGGTCTGACGAGCTGAGGACATTGACGACGCCGGCCGGGATGTCGGTGTGGTTGGCGATCAGTTCGCCGAGCGCCAGCGTCACCAGCGGAGTATCGGGCGCGGCCTTGAGCACCAGGGTGCACCCGGCGGCCAGCGCGGGCGCCAGCTTCGCCAGGGCCAGCTGGTTGGGGTAGTTGTAGGCGATGATCGCGGCGACGACGCCCGCGCCTTCCTTCTCCACCCAACGGTGGTGCAGCATTCCGCGGCTCTCGACGTTGCCGAGGTCTTCGGTCATCGGATAGTTCTTGAGCAGATCGGCGTAGTAGCGGACGATCGCGATCGGCTGGTCGAGCTGAGCACCCTGGGTCAGCGCCGGCGTCGCGCCAACCTCGGCGATGGTGAGCGCGGCGAATTCGTCACGATGCTCGACGAGTGCACGGTGCAGTTGATCCAGGCAGCGGACCCGCAGGTCGGTGTCGGTCGCCCAGTCACCCTCGTCGAAGGCCCGGCGTGCCGCCGCGATGGCCGCGACCGCGTGCTCGACGCCGGCCTCGGGGGCATAGCCCAGGACTTCTCCAGTGGCCGGGTTGAGCGAGGCATAGGTGGCGTCCGCCTCCACCAGCTCACCGTTGATCAGCAGTCGCCGGTCGACAACCTGTCCTGTGGAGCCGTCGGCGGTGGTGTCTGCCGTGTCCTGCGAACGCATCAAGCCTCCCGGGCGGGTAACTAGATTCTCATCTGCGGCGAATCATACATCTCATATGTGAGAACTCAAGGGTGTGCGAAAAGCGTTGCAACCTGCACTTCTACGGCGAGAGTTAATGCGGCTACGGCATTTTCGCTGCTGAGAGGGGGTCCGGATGGACCTTGCCAGAATCCGCTAAGCGAGAGTACGATTCTCAACGCTCGGAAAGGAGATTCTTTGTGACCGAGACGGGCCTCGTGAGGACTGCTGTCGTGACCGGGGGCGCCTCGGGCATCGGTGCGGCAGTCGTGAGCCGATTGCGCGCCGCCGGCCACCGGGTGGCCATCATCGACCTCAAACCGGACGGTCAGGATCTGGCCTTCGCCGCCGACGTGACCGATCGCGGGCAGATCGACACCGCACTGACGCAGATCCGCGAACAGCTCGGTCCGGTCACCATCCTGGTCAACGCCGCCGGCAAAGACGGTTTCAAAAAGTTCAGTCACATCAGCTTCGAGGACTGGCAGCAGATCATCGATATCAACCTCAACGGCGTCTTCCACACCATCCAGGCGGTGCTTCCCGACATGGTCGAAGCCGGCTGGGGCCGCATCGTCAACATCTCCTCGTCGAGTACGCATTCCGGGACTCCTTATATGGCGCACTATGTTGCGGCCAAGTCCGCGGTCAACGGGCTCACCAAGACCTTGGCGCTGGAGTACGGGCCGAGCGGTATCACCGTCAACGCCGTGCCGCCGGGCTTCATCGACACCCCCATGCTGCGCAATGCCGATCGCCAAGGGTTCCTCGGCAACATCGAGGACAACATCGCGAAGACCCCGGTACGGCGTATCGGCAAGCCCGAGGACATCGCCGCGGCCTGCGCTTTCCTGGTGTCCGAGGAGGCCGGCTACATCACCGGACAGATCCTCGGCGTCAACGGCGGCCGCAATACCTGACCTTCACCACATTTCGCCAAGCCAAGGCGTGCACAGACACCAACGAAAGGAACAGCAGTGGGACGCGTTGCCGGAAAGGTCGCATTCATCACGGGAGCAGCCCGCGGGCAGGGTCGCAGCCATGCACTGCGGCTGGCCGAGGAAGGCGCCGACATCATCGCCGTCGACTACTGCACCGACTTCGAGACCATCGGCTACAAGATGGCCACCCCCGAGGATCTCGAGGAAACCAAGAACTTCGTCGAAAAAACCGGTCAGCGCTGCGTCATCGCCCAGGCCGACGTCCGCGATGCGGCCGCACTCAAGACAGCGCTGGAAGCCGGCATCGCCGAGCTGGGCAAGCTGGACATCGTTGTGGCACAGGCCGGTATCGCCGGCATGAAGGGTCAGCCACCACTGCAGGCGTGGACCGACGTCATCAACACAAACCTGGTCGGCACCATGAACGCCGTCCACGTCGCGCTGCCGCACCTGAAGGAAGGCTCCGCGATCGTGGCGACCGCCTCGGCCGCCGCGCTGATGGACGCACACAGCAAGCCCAACCCGGGTGGCGACCCGGGCGGCATGGCCTACATGACGTCCAAGCGGATGATCTCGCAGTTCATGCACGACCTGGCCACCGAGCTGTCCCCGCGTGGCATCCGGGCCAACGTGATTCACCCGACCAACTGCAACACCGACATGTTGCAGAGCGAGCCGATGTACCGCTCGTTCCGCCCCGACCTCGAACACCCGACCCGCGCCGACGCCGAACCGGTCTTCTATGTCCAGCAAGCGATGAAGGTGCCGTTCATCGAACCCGAAGACATCTCCAACGCGGTGCTGTGGCTGGTCTCCGACGAGGCTCGGTACGTCACCGGGATGCAGCTGCGGGTCGACGCCGGTGGATATCTCAAGTGGTACGACTACCACATCTGATGACGCCCGTCGTATCCCAGCGCACCGAAATCGGTTGAAAGGAGCGAGAACATGAAGGTTTCCGTTGATGGCCAGCGATGCCAGGGCCACACGCTGTGCGCGATGATCGCGCCCGACTCCTTCGTGCTCAACGACATTGACGGCACCTCTTCGCCGGTGTCCGAAGTGGTTCCGGCCGATCAGCAGGACGCCGTGCGTGAGGCCGCACACTCCTGCCCCGAACAGGCCATTCTCATCGAGGAATGAATAGGGAGGATTCCTTGAGCGTCAACGATTCACTCGCCGCGACCGGCCAAGACGATGCGCCCGACGATCGGAAGAAGAACACCTTCTTCTTCGATCGGCACGCCCCGGAGTACCGCGATCAGTTCGAAGAGATCACCAACGAGATGCAGGCCAAGTGCCCGATGGCGTGGAGTCCCACGTACAACGGGCACTGGGTGGCGGCCGACAGCAAGCACGTCTTCGAACTGGCCCGCTGCCCGGTGGTCTCCAACCATCACGACATCAGCGGCGAAACACCCTTCCAGGGCATCACGATCCCCAAGGCCAGCCGCGCAACGGTGGTGCGCGGCGGCATCCTGGAGATGGATGAGCCCGAGCACAGCGCCTACCGCGGCGCACTGAATCCGTATCTGTCCCCCGCCGCGATCAAGCGGTGGGTGCCATTCGTCGACGAGATCACCCGCGCCGCACTCGATGAGCACATCGAGTCGGGCCAGATCGACTTTGTCGAGCATCTGGCCAACGTGGTTCCCGCGGTGTTCACCCTCGCGATGATGGGCATCGAGCTCAAGAAGTGGAACGTCTACAGCGAGCCCACCCACGCCTCGGTGTACACGCCCGAGCACTCGCCCGATCGCGAGAAGATCAACGAGCAGCACCGCGAAATGGGTATCGACATCATCAACAACATGATGGAGATCCGGGAGAACCCGCGTCCAGGTCTGGTCAACGCGCTGATGCAATTCCGCATCGACGGTGAGCCCGCGCCCGACATCGAGATCCTGGGCAACCTGGGTCTGGTCATCGGCGGCGGTTTCGACACCACCACGGCGCTGACCGCGCACGCGCTGGAATGGCTCGGCCAGCACCCATCCGAGCGCACCCGGCTCAGCGAGGAGCGCGCAACGCTGCTGGACCCGGCGACCGAGGAATTCCTGCGGTTCTTCACCCCCGCGCCCGGCGACGGCCGGACGTTCGCCGAGGACGTCGAGGTCGAGGGGCAGCAGTTCAAGCAGTACGAGAGGCTGTGGCTGTCGTGGGCGATGGCCAACCGCGACCCGGCGGTCTTCGAGGATCCGAACCGGATCATCATGGACCGTAAAGGCAACCGGCACTTCAGTTTCGGCCTGGGAGTGCACCGCTGCATCGGGTCCAACGTGGCGCGCACGGTTTTCAAGTCGATGGTGACCGCGGTGCTCGACCGGATGCCCGACTACCAGTGCGACACCGAAGGTGCGGTGCACTACGACACCATCGGCGTCATCCAGGGCATGCGGAACCTGCCGGCCACTTTCACCCCGGGCAAACGGCTCGGGCCGGGGCTGGACGAGACCCTGGAGAAGCTGCAGCGGATCTGCGATGAGCAGGAGTGCGCGCGCCCGATCACCGAGCTCAAAGAACAGGTCGTCATCGACTGACGTTCCCCGCGCGAGCAGACCCAGAATCGCACCCGAGGTAATCGCTTCGTGCGATTCTGGGTCTGCTCGCGGGGTCTAGCCGGCCCGCGACGTCTAGCAAGCCTCGCGCGGGCCGCGCGTCAGCCGCGAGGCAAGCCCAGCCCCTGCTGAGCGACGATATTGCGGTGAATCTCCGAGGTGCCCCCGGCGATGGTGCCGGAGAAGCTCCGGGCATGCCTCTCGAACCAGCTGGCGAAGTAGCTGTCGAGGTTCATCGGCGCATACGGTCCCGAATTCGCAGGGTGCACAAGGCCGTCGGCCCCGGCCGCATCCAGCGCGTGACCGGAGGCGAACATCTCGGCCTCGGAGCCGAGCAGCTTGAGCACCGACAGAGCGGCGACGTCCTCCTCACCGCGCGCCGCGCGGGCCAGCGCTGCGGACCCCAGCAGGCGCAGCGCCTGATAGTCCATGACCGCCGTGGCGAACCGGTCACGTTCGAGCGCGCCCTCGGGATGGAAGTCGGCGATGATGTTGTCCAACCGGTCGGCGAAACCGAGCCACATCATGGTGCGTTCGTGGCCCAGGGATCCATTGGCCACCCGCCAGCCACCGTGCAGCGGTCCGACCAGGTTCTCCGCCGGCACCCGCACATCGGTGAAGAAGACCTCGTTGAAGTCTTCGTCGTCGATTCCGCAGATGGTGGGGAACGGACGACGCACCACGCCCGGGGTGTTTGTCGGGATCACCAGCACGCTGATGCCCTTGTGTTTGGGCGCGTCGGGATCGGTACGGACGAACGTCAACAGCACATCGGCGTCGTGAGCGCCCGAGGTCCACACCTTCTGGCCGTTGACGATGAAATCGTCACCGTCACGGTCCGCCCTGGTCCGCAAGGACGCCAGGTCCGAGCCTGCGCTCGGCTCGCTCATGCCCAGTGAGGCGGTGATCTCAGCGCGCAGAATCGGCACCGCCCAGCGATGCTTCTGCTCAGCACTGCCAAACGAAAGCAGAGACGCCGCAATGATATTCACACCCTGTGGATTGAAGCTGTGATAGATGCGGCGCCGGCACAGCTCCTCCAGATGCACGAACTGCTGCAGCAGGGTGGCGTTGCGGCCACCGAACTCCGGCGAATTGCCGGGCAACAACCAACCGTTGTCGAACAGCAATCGCTGCCATTGGCGGGCCCATTGCGGCATGTGTGACACCGAACGTGGCCGCTCCAGTGTGTCGGCCTCGGGGGGCAGGTTGGCGTCGAGGAAGGCCGCGAACTCGGCGCGGAATTCCTCGACCTCGGGATCAAATGCGAGCTGCAAGATATTCCTCGGCGATCGCGGCCCGGTGCTGCGCGGCACCACCCAGCATCAGCTCCCCCGCTTTGGCCCGCTTGAGCGCGAACTGCAGGTCGTTCTCCCAGGTGAATCCCATCGCACCGAACAGCTGCAGCCCGTGCCGGAAGACCACCGACTGGCATTCCCCAGCGGCGGCCTTGGCCATGGCGGACGCCATCCGGCGCCGCGGGTCATCGACGGCGATCGTCAGCGCGGCGAAATAGGCCAGCGCCCGGGCGCGTTCGATCGCCACGTGCATGTCCGCGGCCTTGTGCTGGACAGCCTGGAACGACCCGATCGGGACCCCGAACTGCTGCCGACTGCGGACATGCTCCAACGCCAGATCGAGGATGCGCTGGCAGGCGCCGACCATCGTCATCGCCATACCGCTGAGCGCGACGTGGCGGGCCCGCTCGGCATCGACCCGGATCCGGGCGCTGTCGGGAACCTCGACTCCGGCGAAAGAGACGTCGCTCAGGTGCAACGTCGGGTCGAAGACGGCCGCCTTGCGGGTCGTCACCGCGCCAGCGTCCACGATGAAGACCCCCGCCGCGGTGACCACCGCCAGCCGATCGGCGCGATCGCCGTCCAGCACCTGTAGTGCGGTTCCGTTCAACACCCAGCCGCCGGCGTTGCGATGCGCGCTCACCCCGCTGAAAACTGCTGCACCAGTGGACCCGTCCGGGTTGTGCCGCTCACCGACCAGCGGAGCGAACTGGGTCATGGTCGCCAGGAAAGGCGTGGGGTCGGTGGCGCGGCCCAGCTCTTCGAGGACGATCGCCAGCTCTACCGCGGTCTCCGGTTCGTGCAGTTCGGTCCAGCCCAGGTCCACGTAGACCTTCCAGAGGGAGTCGATCAGGGGCTCAGCCGCCCCGTCCGTCTCGCCCACTGCTCCTTCTATGACCCTGCGCACCAGCGAGGGCGAACACTGCTTGCCCACCACATCGCGTACCGTGCCCTGCCACAGTCGCTGATCTTCGTCGAACTCCAAGAGCATTGCAGCCACCTCTCCCAAACGCCGATCGAGAATAACATTCTCGCAAACGGATGTAACGATCTCGGCTTGAGATTCCTTGTCACCGCTGCACAACGTGCCGTTGATCAGGCCGCGGCGTGGCCGCTGGCCCTCGGCTCTCGCCCGCCAGAATGAGAATCTAGTTCTTGCGTGCAAAGAATACAGCTATACAATGGTTTCACCGGGGGGTCGGGCGGCACGGTGACTGCACCACAGTGCCCGGCGGGCGGTAGGACGAAGGGCGGCGTTGATGATCGAACACCCGGACGGCACCCGCACGCCCGTCATCGACGCCAGTGTGCACATCTTTGCGGCGTCCAACTCCGACCTACGCAGCTTCATGCGGGAGCCGTTCAAGAGCCGTGGCTTTCCCGACTACGAGATGGACTGGTACGGCGCGCCGGGCGGAGAGTACGCGCCCGGCACCGACGGTCCGCAGCGCCAATACCCGGGGTCGGACCCCGAAGTGGTCGCCCGGCACCTGTTCACCGAACGCGGGGTTGACGTGGCGGTATTGCACCCGATGACGCGTGGAGTGATGCCGGACCGGCATCTGGGATCGGCGATCGCCGCGGCGCATAACGAGATCCTGGTGTCGCGCTGGCTGGATCACCCCGAGTACGGCGAGCGCTTCCGGGGCACCATCCGCGTCAACCCGGACGACATCGCCGGAGCGCTGCGCGAGATCGACCGGTGGTCCGGCCACCCCCGCGTTGTTCAGGTCGGCGTTCCGCTGCAATCCCGGGAGCTCTTCGGCAAGCCGCAGTTCTGGCCACTGTGGGAGGCGGCCATCGACGCCGGCCTGCCGGTCGTGGCGCATATCGAGGTGGGTTCGGGCATCTCCGCCTCACCGACGCCGTCCGGCGTTCCCCGCACCTACGAGCAGTACGTCAGCTTTATGGCGTGCAATTACCTGTACCACCTGATGAACATGATCGCCGAGGGCGTCTTCGAGCGGATGCCGGCGCTGAAGTTCGTGTGGGCCGACGGGGCCGCGGACCTGCTGACGCCGATCATCTGGCGGATGGACACCTTCGGCAGGCCACACCTGGAGCAGACGCCCTGGGCGCCGAAGATGCCGAGCGACTACCTGCCCGGCCACGTCTACTTCGTGCAGGGCGCCATGGATGGCCCCGGGGACACCGATTTCGCCGGTGAGTGGTTCGGCTTCACCGGCAAAGACGACATGGTGATGTACGGATCCAGCTACCCGCACTGGCAGCGCAACGAACTGACCGTTCCGCGTGCGCTCACCGCCGAACAGCGCGACAAGCTGTGCTGGCGCAACGCTGCTGGCCTCTACGGCATAGAAGTCCCTGCCGTACCAGCCGTCGCGGGCGCACACTAGAGAGCAGTAGGGACCAAGGGAGTTCACGATGACCGTGACAGCTACCGAGCGCAAGCCGGCCGCCGAGCGAATCGCCGTGCGGTGCGTGGATTCGGACGTTCACCCGGTGCCGCGACGCGGCGATCTGGTGCAGTATCTCCCCGAGCCCTGGCGCAGCAAGTACTTTCTGCCCCGTCGGGTCGGTGAACAGATCTACTACGACGCCCCGGACTATGCGCACGCCTACGCCATGCGAGTCGACGCGTTCCCGGCCGACGGCGAATTCCCCGGAAGCGACCCGGAGTTGGCGTTCAAGCAGCTGATCATGGAAGCGGGCGCCGACTACGCGATCCTCGAGCCCGCCGCTTACCCGGCCCGCTTTCCCGAAGCACAGCAGGCGATGTCGTCGGCACTCAACGACTGGCAGGCCAACCACTGGCTCGATGCCAAGAACAATTGGCACCAGCGCTGGCGCGGCTCGATCTGTGCCGCGATCGAGGACCCTGCCGGCGCCGTGGCCGAAATCGAGAAGTGGGCCGGCCACCCCTACATGGCGCAGATCCTGATCAAGGCCGAGCCGCGGCCCGCATGGGGCGACCCCAAGTACGACCCGATCTGGGCGGCGGCTACCAAGCACGACATCACCGTCAGCTGCCACCTGTCGCGCAGCCATCACGAAGAGCTGCCGATGCCGCCGGTGGGCATGCCCAGCTACAACCACGACTTCATGGTCACCTACTCACTGCTGGCGGCGAACCAAGTGATGAGCCTGGTGTTCGACGGTGTCTTCGACCGCCACCCGAACCTGCGCATCGTGCTCGTCGAGCATGCCTTCAGCTGGATCCTGCCGCTGATGTGGCGGATGGACGCCATCTACGAGGCGCGCAAGTCCTGGGTGGACATCAAGCGCAAGCCCAGCGAATACGTCAAGGACCACATCAAGTTCACCACCCAGCCGCTGGACTACCCCGAAGACAAGACCGAACTCACGCGGGCTCTGGAATGGATGGAGTGCGAGAAGATCCTGCTGTACTCCTCGGACTACCCACACTGGACCTTCGACGACCCGCGCTGGCTGGTCAAGCACCTGCCCAAGGCGGCCAGGGAAGCGGTGATGTTCAAAAACGGCTTACAGACCTACCACCTTCCCGACACGGTCCCGGCCCTCGAGGGACAGGTGCGGGTGTTCTAGATGAGCCAAGAAGAACAGCGGCCCCGGCTGGCTCAGGGCCGTGAACACGTTGTTGCCACAATCGATGAAATACCGCCCGGCACACACAAGCTCGTGCCGATCGGGCATCACGGCGTCGGGGTCTACAACATCAACGGGACGTTCTACGCGATCGCGAACTTCTGCCCGCACCAGGGCGGTCCACTGTGCTCGGGCCGGCTGCGTGGCCGCACCGTCGTCGACGAGGAGAGCCCCGGCGAGGCCACCATGGTCCGGGACCTCGAATACATCTACTGCCCCTGGCATCAATGGGGTTTCGAACTCGCCACCGGTACGACCGCGGTCAAACCGGAGTGGAGCATTCGCACCTACCCGGTGCGGGTAGTCGGTAACGACGTCCTCGTCCAGGCCTAACACACAGGAGTTTTCGGTGGCCTCAATCGAAGTCAACGCCGGCAACGTTGTCTACGAAATCCTCGGTACCTCCGGCGACCTGATCGTCCTGACACCCGGTGGCCGGTTCTCCAAGGAGATACCGGGGCTACGCCCCCTGGCCGAAGCACTGGTCGACGGCGGCTACCGGGTACTGCTGTGGGACCGCCCCAACTGCGGCGCCTCCGACGTGCAGTTCTACGGCCAGTCCGAATCGCACATGCGCGCCGAGACCCTGCACGGGCTGCTCACCGCCCTGGAGACCGGGCCCGTCATCCTGGCCGGCGGCTCAGGCGGGGCGCGGGACTCGATCCTGACCACCATGCTCTACCCAGAACTGGTAACCAAGCTGGCGCTGTGGAACATCGTGGGCGGCATCTACGGCACCTTCGTGCTCGGTTCCTACTACGTGGTGCCCAGCATCCTGGCTGCGCGCGGCGGCGGACCGGCGGCCTTGCTGGGGGTACGTGAGTGGCAAGAGCGGATCGAGGAGAACCCGAACAACAAGCAGCGACTGCTCGACTTGGACGGTGATGCGTTCCTCAAAGTGATGTTGCGCTGGCTCAATGCATTCGTCTCCAAGCCGGGCCAGACGATTCCCGGTGTCGATGACGAGATGTTCGATGCGATAACGGTTCCCACGCTGATCATCCGCGGCGGCGAGAACGACTGGGACCACCCCAAGCGCACCTCGCTGGAGGTCAACTGCCTGATCAAGGGATCCGAACTGATCGACCCGCCGTGGCCCGAAGACGCCTGGGAGCGGGCCGCAGAGGATCGCGCTTCCGGAAAAGTCAGTCACTTCAACATGTTCGACACCTGGGTGCAGGCTGCCCCGGCGATCCTGGAATTCCTGAGCCGCTGATGGACTCAGCAGGTGTGAATGTGGACCTCGCAGTTCAGCGACGCCTCCAGCGCGGTGTGGATGCGGCTTTCGCCAACCCGCTGAAGATCCTGCTCCGCCAAGGTCACGTGCACGACGTCCAGACCATCGGATCCCGGCGTCCGGACTATCTGGCCGGACAGTCCCAGCCCGGCCAGCACCCCGTGCACGTCGTCATCGGTTCCCCTACTCAGGTAGGTGACCACACCCGGCACCGGCATTGTGTCGAATGCATTGGCACACAGCCGCATACCGATATCGATGACATCTTTCTCGGCTCCGGTGATCAGCAGCCGTACGTGGCGCCGACCCACCGGCAAGGCCGCGATATCGGCATCGACTACGTCGACACCGGCCTGGCCCGCCAAGTCTCGCAGCGTTGCCATTCCCGCCGCCAGATGCTCGGGCATCAGCTTCCCGGCCGGGTCGACGTCGAGTCGCACCACCGCTGTTCTCACGTCCGCGAGCCTAGCCAAAAGAGGTGTCAATGACGACAACGGCAGCAACTCCGAAGGTCGGTGTAGCCACCTGGCCGGGCTGCGCACCACGGCTGCTGCGCGAGCAATCCGGCGTCGAGGACGCAGCGCAATACCTGGCGGGCGAGGGCTACCGGCCGCTGCCCGATCCCGAGGAGTTCCTGGCCGAAATTCAGCGCAGTGGATTGCTCGGCCGCGGTGGGGCGGCGTTTCCCCTTGCGGTGAAGCTGCGCTCGGTGCGCGACGCGGCCTTGCGCGGTCGCGACACCGTGGTCCTGGCCAACGGCGAAGAAGGTGAACCAGCCTCGGTCAAGGACCGCTGGCTGCTGCGCAACCGACCGCATCTGGTGCTCGACGGATTGCGGCTGGCCGCCGCGACGGTGGCGGCCCGCCGCGCTTACGTCTATGTCTCCGATCCCTCGGCGGCCCGCAATGTCGAGAACGCACTGGCCGAGGCCGGCCCGGAAATCCTTGGCGGGCTGCTGATCACGGTATACACTGTCGACGCGGGTTATGTGGCCGGCGAGGAGACCGCGGCGGTACGGGCCATCAACGGCGGCCCAGCCAAGCCGACCGACAAACCACCACGGCCGTACCAGCAGGGAATCCACCAGCGCCCGACCGTGGTCTCCAATGTCGAGACACTGGCGAACCTGCCCTATCTGCTGCGCCACGGCTCGGATACGTTCCGCACGCGCGGGACTGCCTTGTCGCCGGGCACCTTCCTGGCCACGGTCAGTGGCGGCGGGCGACCTCCCATGCTCTATGAGCTGCCGCACGGCGTCACGGTCGCCGAACTGCTGAGCGCGCACGGGATTCCCGCCGACCAGGTACGCGGTGTGCTGATGGGCGGCTACTTCGCCGGCCTGCTCAATCGGGATGCACTGGCGGCCACCCTCGACCACGAGTCGCTGCGTGCCGCCGGCAGCGGTCTGGGCTGTGGGGCGATCTCCGTGCTCACCGACGACTGCCCCGTCGCGGTGGCGGCCTCGGTGTTGGCGTATTTCGGCCGGGAGAATGCCGGGCAGTGCGGGTCATGCTTCAACGGCACCGTGGCGATGGCGGCGGTCGCCGAGGCGCTGCGGGACGGAGCCGCCACCGCCGAAGACGTGCAGCGACTGCAGCGCTGGGCCGGCGTGCTGCCCGGACGAGGTGCCTGCGGCACGCTGGACGGCGCCACCAACGTTGCGGCCAGCCTGCTGACCCGGTTCCCGGACTTGGTGGCCAGCCACCTCGACGGTGCCTGCGAGTCCTGCCGCGGCGGCGCATTTCGCGCCGAGCGTCCCTATGCGGTCGAGGAGGTGAGGGCATGAAGATCCGCCTGGACCGCACGCTGTGCGACGGGTTCGGCTTCTGCGCCAAGCACGCGCCCGGGTATTTCTCCCTGGACGACTGGGGTTATGCGTCCCTGACGGGCGATGGGACCGTGACCGAGGCCGACGAGCACGACGTCAAGCGTGCCTTGCTGGACTGCCCGGTCCACGCCATCATCGAGATCACCGAGGAGGACGACGCATGAGCGCGCCTGGGCGCCCCCTCCCCGCGGTCACCCCCGAGAACGAATTCTTTTGGACCGCCGGCGCTGACGGCGTGCTACGGCTGCAGGAATGCCGCGACTGTGCCTCGCTGATACATCCGCCACAGCCGGTATGCCGCTACTGCCGCAGCACGAACATGGGTGTGCGCGAGGTGTCCGGGCGGGCCACGCTTGCGGGGTTCACCGTCAACCACCGATTCAGCCTGCCCGGGCTGCCGGCTCCGTACGTGGTGGCCCAGGCCGCTATCAGCGAGGACCCGCGAATTCGGCTGACCACCAACATCATCGACTGCGAGCCGGAGCAACTCGAGCTCGGCCGGCAACTGGAAGTGGTGTTCGAACAGCACGAAGACGTATGGCTGCCGCTGTTCCGTCCGGTCAGCGACACCGGTGAAATCGCGCCCCTTCCCGACGACGAGATCGCCCCGCAGGACTTCGGGCGGCACGTCCGACCGATGGTCTCTGACCACAAGTTCGAAGACGCGGTCGCGATAACCGGCATCGGCATGTCCGACTTGGGCCGCCGGTTGATGAGACCCGCGCTTTCGCTGACTGTGCAGGCCTGTCAGCAGGCCATCGCCGATGCCGGGCTGAGCCTGGATGAGATCGACGGCCTGTCCACCTATCCCGGGCCCGGCATGCTGGGCCCATTCACCGAGGGCGGGGTGACGGCACTGGAGTCCGCGCTGGGTATCCGCCCGACGTGGCACAACGGCGGGATGGAGACCTTCGGCCCGGGCGGATCGGTGATCGCGGCCATGTTGGCGGTCGCCGGCGGCCTGGCACGCCACGTGCTGTGCTTCCGTACTCTGTGGGAGGCCACCCACAACGAGCTGATGAAGCAGGGCAAGATCCGGCCGCAGGGCGGGCGGACCACCAGCTGGCAGATGCCGTTCGGGGCCACCTCGGCCGCGCACACGCTGGCACAGAACGCCCAGCGGCACTTCCACCGCTACGGCACCAGCCGGGAAACCTTGGGCTGGATCGCGTTGAACCAGCGGGCCAATGCCCAGCTGAACCCGACCGCGATCTACCGCGACCCGATGAGCATGGACGACTATCTGTCCGCTCGGATGATCACCACGCCGTTCGGCCTCTACGACTGCGACGTCCCGTGCGATGGTGCGGTCGCGGTGATCGTGTCGGCCGTCGATGCGGCACGCGACCTGGCCAAGCCACCGATCCGAGTCGAGGCGGTCGGCACCCAGATCATCGAGCGCATCGACTGGGACCAGAGCACGCTGACCCACGAACCGCAGGTGCTGGGCCAGGCCGCGCATCTGTGGTCGCGGACGTCGTTGCGACCGGCGGATGTCGACGTCGCCGAACTCTACGACGGGTTCACCTTCAACTGCCTGTCTTGGATTGAGGCGCTGGGCTTTTGCGGCATCGGTGAGGCGACGAGCTTCCTGGACGGGGGCGTCAACATAGCGCGCGACGGGGTGCTGCCACTGAACACCCACGGCGGTCAGCTCTCGCACGGCCGCACACATGGGATGGGACTGATCCACGAAGCCGTCACCCAGTTGCGCGGTGAGGCCGGTGGCCGCCAGGTACCCGACGCCCGGGTCGCCGTGGCGAGTAGCGGTGGGCTGACGCCGAGCGGGGTCATATTGCTGCGGACCGACTCGTGAGGACCGGCTCATGAGCACCACGGTTCGCCCGCGGATGGTCAGCGCCGACGGGGTGCCGATGTCGGCGCTGGTCGCCGAGGTTCCCAATCCACATGCGGTGGTCATCGCGTTGCACGGCGGTGGAACCACGTCGATCTATTTCGACTGCCCCGGACAGCCCACGCTGTCGCTGTTGAGAAGCGGTGCGGCGCTGGGCTACACCGTGATCGCGCTGGATCGTCCGGGCTACGGCAGTTCGGCCCTGTATCCGGAGGCGATGACCGAGCCCGAGCAACGCGTCCGACTGGCCTACCTGGCCGTCGACCGGATCCTCGGTGACCGGGCGCGCGGCGCCGGACTGTTCCTGCTGGGTCACTCCAACGGTTGCGAGCTGGCGGTGCGGATGGCCGCGGCTGATCGCGGCGCGCAGCTGCTCGGCCTGGAACTGGCCGGAACTGGACTGCGCTACCAAGACGCCGCGCGCACCGCACTGGGCTCGGCCGGACCCGGCCAGCGGCCAACCGGCCTGCGCGAACTGCTCTGGGAGCCCGCCTCGCTGTATCCGGAGGCGGTGCTGCGCGGGATCACCAACGCATCGTCGGGCGCACCCTATGAAGCCGACATGGTCGCCAGTTGGCCGCGGCGGGACTTTCCGTCGCTGGCCGGACAGATTCGGGTGCCGGTGCGCTTCACCTTCGCCGAACACGAGAAGGTCTGGGAATCCGGCCCGGATGCGCAGCGCGAGATCCGCGACATCTTCGTCGCCGCCGACAGTTTCACGAGCAACCACCAGTCCGAGGCGGGCCACAATCTCAGCCTCGGCTTCAGCGCAGCGGAATATCACCGCTCGGTGCTGTCATTCGTCAATGATTGCGCGGCTGCTGTCGTCGCGCGGGACTCGGAGGTCAGCTGATGCGCGTCGGATTCATCGGTTTGGGCAGCCAGGGTGCGCCGATGGCGCGACGCATCGTCGAGGGCGGGTACGCCACCACATTGTGGGCGCGACGGGACGGCACGCTGGAGCCCTTCTCCGACACCGAGGCACGCATCGCCGACTCCCCCGCGAAGCTGGCCGGCCAGAGCGACCTGGTCTGCCTGTGCGTGGTCGGTGACGCCGACGTCGATGAAGTGGTCCGGGGAGACAACGGTGTGCTGGCCGGCTTGCAGCCCGGCGGGATCATCGCGATTCACAGCACGGTCCATCCCGACACCTGTCGCCGGTTGGCACAACACTGTGCCGAACAGCAGGTTTCGGTGATCGATGCTCCGGTGAGCGGTGGCGGTCCGGCCGCCGCGGCCGGCACGCTGCTGGTGATGGCCGGGGGCCAGGCCGACGTCGTGGAGCGCTGCCGGCCGGTCTTCGAGACCTATGCCGACCCGGTAGTGCACCTGGGCGATCTCGGCTCCGGCCAGGTGACCAAATTGCTCAACAATCTGCTGTTCACCGCCAACCTCGGGACGGCGGCCACCGCGTTGGCCCTGGGCAAGCAGTTGGGCGTCGCCACCGACCGGCTCGCCGAGGTGGTGTCACGGGGCAGCGCGAACAGCTTCGCGCTGAACAGCATCCGGGGTTCTGGCGGCACCCTGGACAGGCTGGCCGGCCTGGCAGGGTCCTTGCTGCAAAAGGATGTCCGGCTGGTGTCCGACCTGGCGCAGCGAGCTGGGGCGGATCCCGGCGCGGTGCTCGACGCCGCCGACGCGGCGCTGTCGCTGATGGACCACCCCCGGTGACGCCGGTGCGCGGCGCCCCCTTCCGAGTCGCTGCCGTTTGTCTTACAGTAGCGGTTATAGTCCACCGTCCCAGCGTCGGCTTCCCCTACCGTCCGGCGCCCTGAGGAGGTTCGATGACCAAGGCAGAAGTCGTCTTCGACCCGTTCTCCGAAGAGTATTACGACAACCCATTCGACATCTATCGGCGAATGCGCGAGGAAGCGCCCCTGTACTACAACGCCGAAGAGGATTTCTACGCCCTGACCCGCCACGAGGATGTGTCGGCGGCGTTCAAGGACTTCGAAACGTACTCGTCGGCTCGCGGCTGCGACCTCGCGATGGTGCGCTCCGGTGAGGCACCGCAGAAGATGATCATCTTCATGGACCCACCCGATCATCGGCACATGCGCAGCCTGCTCAACAAGGCCTTCACCCCGCGCGCGATCCAGGCCCAGCGCGACACCGTCATCGAGCAGGTCGAGCGGTTCCTGGGCAACGTCGACCCCGACGGTTTCGACGTGGTGCAGGACTTCTCCGGGCCGTTTCCGGTGGAGGTCATCACGCGGATGGCAGGGGTACCCGACGAGTACCGCCAGCAGGTACGGCACTGGATCGACACCTCGCTGCACCGCGAACCGGGACAGATCGAGATCAGCGAGGCCGGCATGCAGGCCACCATCGAGACCGCGACCTACTACTACGGCCTGATCCAGGAACGGCGCGTCGACCCGCAGGACGACATGATCAGCAGGCTGATCGCCGCCGAAATGCCCGGCGAGAACGGCCAGATGCGACGCCTCGACGATATCGAGATCACCGGCTTCGCCTCGCTGCTCGGGGCCGCCGGCGCGGAAACCGTCACCAAACTGGTCGGCAACGCCGCGGTGATCTTCGCCAGCCAGCCCGACCAGTGGCAAAAGCTGCTCGACGATCCCAGCAAGGTTCCCGCCGCGGTCGAGGAACTGCTGCGCTACGAGGGCCCGGTGCAGTACAACGTCCGCTACACCCTCAAGGAAGCCCACGTCGCCGGCGGCACCATTCCGGCCGGCAAGCCGGTGTTCCTGATCGCCGCGGCCGCCAACCGGGATCCCGAAGCCTTCACCGATCCCGACAGCTTCGACATCGACCGGGACCAGACGCAGGCGCAGCACCTCGGACTGGGGTATGGGATTCACAGCTGCCTGGGGGCGGCGCTGGCCCGGATGGAAAGCGTTATCGCCTTGGAACGACTGTTGGAATTCATGCCTCGCTACGAAGTGGATTGGTCTGGCCTGCAACGAGTTCACATGCAGAACGTCTCGGGATGGAAGAACGTCCCAGTCCGCGTGTTGCGTTAGGGGTGCCGATGTCGCGGCGACAGGTAGTGGTCGACTACGGGCTGTGCGAATCCAATGCGATCTGCATGGGCATCAACCCGGAGGTGTTTCACGTCGACGACGACGACAACCTCTTCATTCTCAAGCCCGACATCACCGCCGAGACCGAACGCGATGTCGCCGAGGCGGTCCGCCGCTGCCCACGTCAAGCGCTGGCGATCGTCGACGCCGCGGACTAGGCGGCCTCGCCGCGAGTGTGAATATGACGACGCGACACGCCGGTGTCCCGTCGTCATATTCACACTGGGCACGAGCTTTCCCGCCGCATAGCGGGCCCGGGATCAGGAGCGCGCCGGGAATCCGGACAGGATCACCGCGTTGCACTCGGCCGCGGCTTGCCGCAGCTTCACCGCCTCCTGGTAGCCCTCGGAGTGGTACCAGGCTCGAGCCGCATCGACGGATTCGAATTCCAATACGACGGTTTGGTTTCCGTGCCAGTCGCCTTCCAGCACCTCATGTTGCGTCTCGACAGCCAGGATCGTGGCGTTGGCCATCGTCGGCCCTGCCGCCTTGCCGTAGGCGACCATGCCCGCGGGGTCCTTGATGGCCTCGGTCAAGATGACATATCCCTTGGGCGCGTTCGCCATTAGCTCTCCTTCGTGGATGAATCGTCGGTGACGTCGTCGATGGCACGTTCCGGGCACTGTTTGATGGCATCGCGAACCGCGCCTTCGAACTGGGCCGGTACCTCGTCGACGGTGACCTCGGAGTATCCGTCATCGTTGATGGCGAACACCTCGGGACAGATCGTGGTGCAGATACCGTGTCCGGCACAGCGATCCGGGTCGACCCAGGCCTTCATCGCGCGGCCCGTTCGACGGCCGGGGTGAACTCCAGATTCAGTTGGATCAAGCCCCGCAGGATGTAGGTCGGGATGTAGCGGAACTGACGCCCGCCGTCAGGACCGTGCAGCTCGTCGGAGATCCTGATGTCGGTGGTGCGGTCCAGCAGCCGCTCGATGGCGATGCAGGTTTCGGCGCGGGCCAGTGGCGAGCCGGGGCAGCTGTGGATGCCGCGCCCGAAGGTGATGTGCTGACGGGCATTCGAGCGGGCCGGATCGAAGGTGTCCGGGTCGGCGAACCGGCGCGGATCCCGGTTCGCCGCGGCGGCCAGCACCATCAGCGTTGTGCCGGCTGGGACGTGAACCCCGCCGATTTCGGAGTCCACCCGGGAGAGGCGGAAGTCGCCCTTGACCGGACTCTCGAAGCGCAACACCTCCTCGATGAAGTTCGGGATGAGGCTGCGGTCGTCACGGAGACGCTGCTGGATGTCCTGCCGCTCACCGATGATCTTCAGCGCCGAGCCGAGCAGTCGTACCGTGGTTTCCTGGCCAGCCGAGTAGACGTTGGCGGCCACCTTGGCCACGTCCATCGGGTCCGGAATGGAACCGTCCGGGAACGTCGCCTCCGCCATGCCGGTCAGCACGTCCTCACGCGGCGCACTGCGTCGGTCGGCGATATAGCCGGCGAAGGTGGCGTAGAGGAACTCCAACGGGCTGTGGGCCAGCGCCTTGGCATCGGTGCTGCCGATCCCACCCCCGGCGTTGCGCTGAATGTTCTTGACGAAGTCATCACGATCTTCATCCGGGACACCGAGCAGGTCCGCGATGACCAGCAGGGTGAACGGAGCCGCGAACCCGCCGATGAATTCACCGGCGCCGGGCGCCAGGAAATCGTCGAGTACCGCATCGGCGAGCTCCCACATGGCGTCCTCGTTCTCCTTGAGGCGCTTGGGGGTGAGCAGTCGCATCAGCAACGCACGGTGGTTGGTATGCGTCGGGGGGTCCAGGGTCGGCAGTTGGTCACTGAACGGCAGTTCGTCGCGGTGCTTGTCGATCAGGCCCGCGACGGTCTCGCCCCCCAGGTCACCGTCGAGCGGGACCGGGAAGCCGGGGAACGGGCCGGTCACCGCGATACACGAGGAGAACACCTCGGCATTGCCGGCCACCGCGCACGCTTCGTCCCAGCCGGTCACCATCGTCACGCCGTGGTGCGGTTCGCGGGTGACCGGCGACCGCTCCCGCAGTGCGCGCAGATAGGGGTACGGGTCGCCGACCACCGCTTGGTCGGTGAAGAAATCGATCGCGTCTGGATCCATCGAGCCGTTCCGCTCCCTCTCACAATCGAGAATCCCATTCTCGTAACCGGTGAACAGAATTTCATACGCCGACGGTGCCGTCAATGTTGACCGAGCCGGCGAGCCCGGCTCAGCTATTCGACCGCGCGGCTTCCATCAACGCATTCGCCTGTCGATCGCCGTCCTTGTGGTGGCTGAGTGCACGGATCTCGACGTCGTGCCCCTCGGCAGCCTTTCGCAGAGCGCCGACGGTGGCCTGCTCGCGGGGAATGTGCGAGAACGGGTCGAAGGAGTACCAGCGCATGGCGTTCTGGTGGGTCATCTTGTTGATGTCGTCATCGGACACGTTGTTGGCGGTCAACACATCCCACAACTCTTCGGGCGCTCCGGGCCACATCGAGTCGCTGTGCGGGTAGTCGGCCTCCCAGGCGATGTTGTCGATGCCGATCAAATGGCGCAGTGCAACACCCACCGGATCGGAGATGAAACAGGTCAGGAAGTGCTCCCGGAACACCTCGGAAGGCACCTTCCCGCCGAAGTCCTGACCGGTCCAGGTCGAATGCATCTCGTAGGTGCGGTCCACGCGCTCCAGGAAGTACGGGATCCACCCGGTGCCACCTTCGGACAGGGCGATCTTGAGGTCCGGATACTGCTTGATCGGCTTGGACCACAACAGATCCGCGGCGGCTTGGACGATATTCATCGGCTGCAGGGTGATCATTACGTCCATCGGCGCATCGGGTGCGGTGATGGCCAGCTTGCCGGATGACCCGATGTGCACATTCAGTACCGTGTCGGTGTCACACAGCGCCTCCCACAGCGGATTCCAGTACTCGTCGTGGAAGCTCGGGTAGCCCATCGCGGCCGGGTTCTCGGTGAACGTCAAGGCGTGCACGCCCTTCTTGGACACCCGCCGCACTTCCTCGGCACACTTTTGGGCATCCCAGATCACCGGGATCGCCATCGGGATGAGGCGCCCGGGATACGCGCCGCACCATTCGTCTATGTGCCAGTCGTTGTAGGCCTGCACCAGCGCCACCGAAAAATCCGCATCGTCGGTGGCGAAGAGTCGGCCGGCGAAACCGGGGAACGAGGGAAAGCAGATCGAGCCCAGAATGCCACCGGCATTCATGTCCTTGACCCGTTCGTCGACGTTGTAGCAACCGGGCCGGATCTCGTCCAGACCCTGCGGCTCGAGCCCGTACTCCTCCTTGGGCCGGCCCGCGACCGCGTTGAGCGCGACGTTGGGGATCACCACGTCACGGAACTGCCACGAATCGGAGCCATCCGGGTTGTGCACCAGCCGTGGCGCGTCATCGAGGTACTTGCGCGGCAGGTGGTTGGCAAACATGTCCGGTGGTTCAACGGTGTGGTCGTCGACGCTGACCAGAATCATGTCGTCCTTGTTCACGGCCATCCTCCGTTCCGGGTGCGGCGGGTAGGCCGCCCCAACGACGTCTCCTTGGAAAACTATCTTCCCGTTTTCGGAGAATCAACCTTCGCACGGACTCCCCACGTCGCGGCGTTCGCGGCGCGACCAGCCGCGCCGAGCACCGTTCCACCCACTCGCCCCACCTGCACAAACGGCGAAGTGTTGACCAATCGAGCCAAACATGGAAATCTGTTGGTCAAATATGAGAATGTGATTCTCATCCACGAGGAGGAACCGATGCGCCTGACCCCGCTACCGGAGTCCCAGTGGGACGATGAGGCGGTCCAGCGCGCCCTGGCCCAGATGCTGACCGCGGATCGGCGCAACTCCCGCGACGCCGGCTCGGCGATGACCATGCTGGTTCACCACCCGAAACTGGCCCGGGCGTTCCTCAAGTTCAATGTCGAACTCCTGTACCGCTCATCGCTGCCCGGCAACCTCCGTGAGCTTGCGATCCTGCGAACTGCCCACCGCCGCGGCTGCGAATACGAGTGGGTGCACCACATCACGATCGGCAAGGAGGCCGGCCTCACCGACTCCGACATCGAAGACCTGCAGCACGGTGCGGGACGTGACGATCTGTACCAAGCCGTGGTGAACGCGGCCGACGAACTCGAAGAGGACTCCCGGCTCTCCCCCGCCACCGAGGCGGTTCTCGCCAAACACCTGGACGAGCAACAACTGATGGAACTCGTCTTCACGGTCGGCTGCTATTCCATGTTGGCCATGGCCTTCAACACCTTTGGCGTTGAACTTGACGAAAAATCCGAATCAGAGAGGTAGTACCGTGGCGCACTTCCCCAAGCCCGCTGCTGGCAGCTGGACGCAGAGCTATCCCGAACTGGGCACCGAGCCAGTCGATTACAGCGATTCGATCGACCCGGCATTCTTCGATGCCGAGCGCGAGGCGGTCTTCAAGCGCATGTGGATCAACGTCGGGCGCGTCGAACGGCTCCCCAAGACCGGCAGCTACTTCACCCGGGAGCTGCCCTCGGTGTGCAAGGGCACCTCGATCATCGTCGTCAAGGGCAAAGACGGCGTCGTGCGGGCCTTCCACAACATCTGCCGCCACCGCGGAAACAAGCTGGTGTGGAATGACTTCCCCAACGAGGAGACCTCCGGTACCTGCCGGCAATTCACCTGCAAGTACCACGCCTGGCGCTACGGCCTGGATGGCGACCTTACCTTCGTCCAGCAGGAGGACGAGTTCTTCAACGTCGACAAGACCGACTACGGCCTGGCAGGCGTGCGCTGCGAAGTATGGGAAGGCTTTATCTTCGTCAACTTCGACGACAACGCCGGGCCGCTCGCCGACTACCTCGGGCCGCTGGCCAAGGGGATCGAGGGCTATCCGTTCGGCGAGATGACCGAGACCTACTCCTACCGCGCCGAAGTCGGCAGCAACTGGAAGCTCTTCATCGACGCGTTCATCGAGTTCTACCACGCGCCGATCCTGCACCAGGGGCAGTACACCAAGGAGGAAGCCGCCAAGATCCAGAAGTTCGGCTACGAGGCGCTGCACTACGAGCTGGCCGGCCCGCACAGCCTGCAGTCGACCTGGGGCGGCCAGGCGCCGCCCCCCGACATGTCTATGGTCAAGCCGTTGGACCAGGTGCTGCGCAGCGGACTGTTCGGCCCGTGGGACAAGCCGGAGCTCATCGCCAACCTCAAGGACCTGCCGCCGGGCGTGAACGTCAAGCGAGTGCCACAGTGGGGCATCGACTCGTGGCTCTTCTACCCGAACTTCATGCTGCTGATCTGGGAGCCAGGCTGGTATCTGACCTACCAGTACTGGCCGACCGCCGTCGACAAGCACACCTTCGAGGCGAACCTGTACTTCGTGCCGCCGAAGAACGCGCGCGAACGCCTGGCCCAGGAGCTGGCCGCCGTCACCTTCAAGGAGTACGCGCTACAGGACGCCAACACCCTGGAAGCCACCCAGACCATGATCGGCACCAAGGCCGTCAAGGACTTCCTGCTGTGCGACCAAGAGATCCTAATCCGCCACCTGCACAAGGTGAACCGCGACTTCGTGAAGGAGTACCAAAGTGCCGCTACCGTCTGAATTCGCCGCCCTGGAACCCCATTTGGGCTGGGATCTGGCTCATGAGCCCGACCGCTATGCCAAGCGGCTGGGATCATCCATGGCCGAGATGCAGGAGTTCTACGACGTCGCGTTCCCGATGCTGGACGACGTCGTGACTTACTGCGACAAGTTCCCGCTGGACGACTTGCCAGATGACGCAAAGACTCTCATGCACATCATGCAATCCCTCGTCATGGTTTCGTTCCCCATCGAGGCATGGAAACAGCCGCGAGTCCCGGACAGCGGCGCGGCGTGGGTGGAACTGCTGAGTGAGCCGGTGATCTAGGGGTGCTGGCGCTCAGGGCGGCAGGGCTTCTCGAGGCCGATTCCGGTGAGATCGTCCGGCCCGGTGTGGTGCACATCGACGGGGACCGGATCGTCGGGGTCGGGGATCGCCCGCCGGGCGGTGCCGAGGCCGATGAGGTCATCGACCTCGGCGACTCGATCCTGCTGCCCGGGTTGATGGACATGGAAGTCAACCTGCTGATGGGCGGCCGTGGCGAGAACCCCGGCCTGTCGCAGGTACAGGATGATCCGCCGACCCGGGTGCTACGTGCGGTAGGCAATGCCCGGCGTACGCTGCGCGCCGGGTTCACCACGGTGCGCAACCTCGGCTTGTTCGTCAAGACCGGCGGATATCTGCTCGACGTGGCGCTGGCCAAGGCGATCGACGGCGGGTGGATCGAGGGGCCGCGCGTGGTGCCGGCCGGGCACGCGATCACCCCCACCGGCGGACACCTGGATCCGACCATGTTCGCGGCGTTCATGCCCGGCGTGCTGGAGCTGACCGTCGAGGAAGGCATCGCCAACGGTGTCGACGAGATCCGCAAGGCGGTTCGCTACCAGATCAAGCACGGCGCGCAGCTGATCAAGGTGTGCTGTTCCGGCGGTGTCATGTCACTGACCGGAGAGGCAGGAGCACAACACTATTCGGACGAAGAACTGCGCGTGATCGTCGACGAGGCACACCGGCGGGGGCTGCGGGTGGCCGCCCATACCCACGGCGCAGAGGCCGTCAAACACGCGGTGGCGTGCGGGATCGACTGCATCGAGCACGGCTTCCTGATGGACGACGAGGCCATCGCGATGCTCGTGGCGAACGACCGCTTCTTGGTCACCACACGGCGGTTGGCCGAGGCCATGGACGTATCCAAGGCCCCCGCCGAACTGCAGGCCAAGGCCGCCGAGATGTTCCCCAAGGCCCGTACCTCGATCAAGGCGGCGTATGAGGCCGGGGTGAAGATCGCCGTCGGCACCGACGCACCGGCGATCCCGCACGGCCGCAATGCCGATGAGCTGGTCACCCTGGTGGATTGGGGCATGCCCCCGGCCGCCGTGCTGCGGGCGGCGACGGTGACTGCCGCCGAGCTCATCAACGCAGCCGACCGGGGCCGCCTGGCCGAGGGTTTGCTGGCCGATGTCATTGCAGTTCCCGGTGATCCGCTGGCCGACATCACCGTCACCCAGAACGTGAACTTCGTCATGAAAGGCGGCAAGGTTTATGTCAACAAGAACTGACGACCTGGTCGAGATCCAACAGACACTGGCCCGCTACGCCGTGACCATCACCCAGGGCGATATCGACGGGCTGGTGGCCGTGTTCACCCCGGACGGTACCTACAGTGCGTTCGGCGAAACCTATTCGCTGGACCGGTTTCCGGTGCTGGTCGATGCAGCGCCCAAGGGCCTGTTCATGACCGGCACCCCGGCGATCGAGTTGGACGGCGACACCGCGACCGGTACCCAGCCGCTGTGCTTCATCGACCACGCCAGCCATGACATGCGGATCGGGTACTACAACGACACCTACGTGCGCACTGTCGACGGCTGGCGGCTGCGGACCCGCAAGATGACATTCATCCGGCGCAGCGGTGCGCACGACGCCGGGCGCCCGCACGCCGTCGGCAGGCCCGAAGCCGGATGAGTGCACTGCACGATCCCGCTGAGTTCCGCGCCCAACTACGCGCCTGGCTCGAATCCAACGATCTGACACCGTCTGCCGAACATTGCCTGAAGGCACACCTGCATCAGTTCGCCCGGGTGCAGCAGTCTCTCTACGAAGCCGGATGGAGTCGCTACGGCTGGCCCGAGCACGCCGGCGGCCTCGGCGGCCCGGCCATGCTGCGTGCCATCGTGGGCGAAGAGGTGGTCGGGCGGCGCCTGGTGGAACCGGGCCCCTACTCCATGCTCGAGGTGCTGGCACCGACGATGATCGACTACGCCACCCCCGAGCTGGCCGCTGAGATGGTCCCCAAGCTGCTCAGCGGCAAGGAACAGTGGTGCCAAGGCTTTTCCGAACCAGGTTCCGGAAGCGATCTGGCATCGCTGAGCACCCGCGCCACCTCGCGCGGTGACCAGTGGGTGATCAATGGCCAGAAGGTCTGGACCAGCTTCGCCCAGTATTCGCAGCGCTGCATCCTGCTCACTCGCACCGGGAACGCCGATACGCCGAATCACCAGGCGATCACCGCGTTCTTCGTCGACATGGACACCCCCGGTATCGAGGTGCGCCCGCTGCGCACCATGCACGGCGTCGACGAGTTCTGCGAGGTGTACTTCGATGATGTCGTCGTCGACGGCTCGCGCATGCTCGGCAAGCCCGGCGACGGCTGGCAGCTGGCCATGGATCTGCTGCCCTATGAGCGCTCCACCTGTTTCTGGCAGCGCATCGCCTACCTGTACTCGCGCTTCGATGCGCTGATTGCCGAGGTGAAGCGGCAGGGCGCCGCGGTCGACAATGACCTGGGGGCGGTGTATCTGGCGTTGCATACCCTGCGTTGCCGCTCCCGTGCCACCCAGCACCGGCTGGCCGACGGCCATCGGCTGGGCCCGGACACCTCCATCGACAAGGTGCTGCTGGCCACCGCCGAACAATTGCTCTACGACACCGCACGCGACCTGCTGGCGGGCGTCGTCGAACTGGACGAGGGCGAGTGGCGCGCGGAGTACCTGTACTCCCGAGCGGCCACCATCTACGGCGGCACCGCCGAGGTTCAGCGCAACATCATCGCCCGTCGACTGCTCGATCTGCCGAAGGAGTGACGATGACCACCGGAATGGACGCCGCCTCGCTCGTCCTGCTGGAAGACGCACTGCGCAAGACCATGACCTCTTCGTCCGGCGCTGCGCTGGACCGATCCCTGGCCGAACTCGGTTGGGCGGAAATGCTTTCCGAAGAACCGGATTTGGCGATCCCACTGGTGTTCCGGTTGCTCGGAGAGACCGGGGCGCACGCCTCGGTGATCAACGACGTGATCCTGGAGACCATCGGCGGCCTGCCCGGCGGTACTCCCCCGATGCCCTATGCCGGTGGCCGCTGGGTGATCTGGGAGCGCAGCGAACGCGACGGCAATCCCGTCCTCGGCGGGCTGCCACTGCTGGAAGTACCCGGCGGGGAACTCATGCGCCTGGGTGAGGCGCGCCGCGCGTTGGGATGGTGGCTGGTCGGTTCGGCGCGGGCAATGCTGGCCCTGGCCCGCCGGCATGCCCTGGACCGGATGCAGTTCGGCAAACCGATCGCCTCCTTCCAGGCCATTCGGCATCGGCTCGCCGAAACCCTTGTCGCCATCGAGGGCGCCGAGGCCACCCTGACCGTGCCTGTCATCGACAGCCCGGATCTGACCGCCATGCTGGCTAAGGCCGCCGCGGGCAAGGCCGCACTGACCGCAGCCAAGCACTGCCAGCAGGTGCTCGCCGGCGTCGGTTTCACCGAGGAACACGATCTGCACCGCCATATCGAGCGGGTACTGGTGCTCGACGGGTTGCTCGGCAATGCCCGTGAATTGACCCGCCAGGTCGGCGGCGGCCTGCGGGCCCGCGGCTCGGCGCCCCGCATGGTCGAACTCTGACATTCGGCGAGTGGGAATCATGCGACGTGACACGCCGTTGCGGCGTCGCTGAATTCCCACTCGCGAGGTAGCGAGGCAGTTGGGCTATCCCCGCGGTAGGCCGAGCACCCGTTGCGCGATGATGTTGCGCTGGATCTCCGAGGTGCCGCCCGCAATAGTTCCCGAGAAGCTGCGCAGGTATCGGTCGAACCAGCTGCCGGAGGCGTGATCCTCGTTGAGCGGCATATAAGTACCGGAGCTGGCGGGGTGGGTCAGGCCGGCGGCACCCGCGTTGTCGAGCGCGTGTTCCGCGGCGTTCTGCACGGCTTCTGAACCCAGCAGCTTGAGCACCGACAGGGCGGGCACGTCCTGCTCACCGCGCGCGGCCTGCGCCAGCGCTACCGAGCCGAGCAACCGCAGCGCCTCGTTGTCCATCAGCAGCGTGGCGAAGCGGTCGCGGTCCAGCGCACCGGCGGGACGGAAGTCATGGATCAGATCGCGCAGCCGGTCGGCGAAGCTCATCCACAGCAGCGTGCGTTCGTGCCCGAGTGAGCCGTTGGCCACTCCCCAACCGCCGTTGAGCGGCCCCACCAAGTTCTCGGCGGGCACCTGGACGTCGGTGAAGAACACCTCGTTGAAGTCGATGTCGTTGTGCGCGCAGGCCGACGCAAAGGGCCGTCGCACAACGCCTTCGGTGTCGGTGGGGATCAGCAGCACACTGATGCCCTTATGTTTAGGCGCATCCGGATCGGTGCGCACAAACGTCAGCAGCACATCGGCATCGTGGGCGCCGGAGGTCCAGACCTTCTGTCCATTGACCACGAAATGGTCGCCATCGAGCACCGCCCGGGTCTGCAGGCCGGCCAGGTCCGATCCGGCACCAGGCTCGCTCATCCCCAGCGACGCGGTGATCTCGGCCCGCAGAATCGGTACCGCCCACCGATGTTTCTGCTCCTCGGTGCCGAACGACAACAACGACGCGGCGATGATGCCGACCCCTTGCGGGTTGAAACTGGGGTAGATGCGCCGGCGGGACAGTTCTTCGGAGTGCACGTACTGCTGCAGAATCGTCGCGTTGCGGCCGCCGAATTCGGGCGGATTCGCGGGCAGCAGCCAGCCGTTGTCGAACAACAGTCGCTGCCAGCGGCGGGCCCAGTCCGGCACGTCCGAGCACGAATGCGACCGTTCCAACGCCTCGGCGTCGGTGGGCAGATGCTCGTCCAGGAACGCCGAGAACTCGGCCCGGAAGTTCTCGACTTCAGGATCAAAGGTCAGCTGCATGGGCGAACTCCTCGGCTCGGGCGCCCCCGGGATACCCGTTTCGAACGCGGCTGGCGATCTTGCTCGTCCGCTTCCCTAGACGCGGAGATGAGAATATCATTCTCGAATGGAGAAGTTACGATCTCTGAATCGTCGCCCCCACGCCGGTGTGCCGTACCACCGGCGCCTTTACGTCCAGTACAGTTGCGCCATGTCTCGGCCACCGCAGCGTCCGGAACGCCGGTGACCAATCCGAGCGAAGAACCCGCCTGGAAGCAGCGCGCGGTCGAACGCTCAATCAAGACGGCGAAGATCCGCGCGGCGCAACGCGTCCAGCGGTTTCTGGATGCCGCGCAGTCGATCATCATCGAAAAGGGCAGCACTGACTTCACCGTCCAAGAGGTCGTGGACCGCTCGCGCCAGTCCCTGCGCAGCTTCTACCTCCAGTTCGACGGCAAGCACGAGCTGCTGCTGGCGCTCTTCGAAGACGCCCTGAGCCGCGCCGCCGATCAGATCCGCGCCGCCACGGCCAATCAGTCCGATCCAGTGGAGCGGCTCAAGGTCGCCGTTGAGTTGTTGTTCGAGTCGTCCCGCCCGGACCCGGCCGCCAAACGGCCGCTCTTCACCGACTTCGCCCCGACCCTGTTGCTGACCCACCCCGTCGAGGTCCGGGTCGCCCACACACCACTGTTGGAGTTGCTCGCAGAGCTGACCGAACAAGCCGCCGACGCCGGCCGGCTGCGCACCGGCGCCAACCCCCGGCGGGTGGCGGCCATGATCATGCAGACGGTCATGTTCAACGCCCAATCCAGCCCGGCCTCAGCCGATCCGGCGGTCAACCCGCTGACCGCCGAGGAAGTCTGGGACTTCTGCGCGCACGGCTTCGGACGCAACTGAGCCGGTCGACTGACCCCCGCAAAACACGTCGACGACTCCGCTGAGCAAAATCAGACTGCGGCCATGGCAGCGCGCAGGAAGAGCGACCTCACCGATCTGAGTGCCATGTCGGAGCTGGCCGATGACGGCGACGGTCGCGTCTCGGGCACCCTGGGGCTGGCGACGATGGTGGTGCTGGCCGGAACCGCGCCGTGGGTCTTCGTCAACGCCATGGTGGAGACCCGTCAGGGCCAGGATGCCGATCGCAGCGCCGAACAGATCGATCTGCTGATGCGGGCGATCAGGGCCGGCGTGCGCGAACAGCACGACGCCGACTGAGCCGCCACACGGCGACCCGCTTCACCCGGCTCCGCCGCGCTCGCGATCGCCTGAGCCGCCACACGGCGACCCGCTTCGCCCGGCTCCGCCGCGCTCGCGATCGCCTGAGCCGCAGACCACCGCGAACCCTAGACATCGGCTGGGGAACCACATACCCTCGTGCAAACGCAATTATCCGAATGCGAGAAGGGGATTATCCATGTCGGTGCAGACGGTGTTGGACGACATTCGTAAGGTCCCCGGCACCGGAGACGTGATTCCGATCATCGATCCGGCCACTGAAGAGCAGCTGACCGAGTTCACCGACTGCGGACCCGAAGCGGTCAACGACGCCGTCGCCCGGGCCAAGGCCACCGCCGAGTCCGGGGTGTGGTCGCAGATGGCCGACTACGACCGGGCCAAGGTGCTGTGGAAAGTCGCCGACCTCATCGACGAGAACGCCGAGATCCTGGCCGAACTCGAGTCGGTCAACGCCGGCATTCCGGCCTCCCAGGCCGCGATCATCACCAAGGTGGGCTCGGAGTGGTTCCGCTACTACGCCGGCTGGTGTACCAAGATCGACGGCATCGCACGGGATGTGAACACCGGTGGCCTGACCGGCATCGAGTCGCATCAGCACGTCTACACGCTGCGCGAGCCCTATGACGTGGTGGGCCTGATCTTCCCGTGGAACGGACCGGTCTTCAACTTCTGCGCCAAGCTGGCGCCGTCACTGGCCGCGGGCTGCAGCAGTGTCGTCAAGCCGGCCGAAGAGACCCCGCTGTCGGCGCTGGTCCTCGACCGGATCCTGAGCGAGGCCGGCGTTCCCGACGGCGTGGTCAACATGGTGCTGGGCTACGGCCACACCGCCGGTGCGGCGATCACCGCGCACCCCGACGTGGACAAGGTCGCGTTCACCGGGTCCACCGAAGTCGGTCGTGAGATCGTGCGCTCCTCTGCCGCAAGCAATCTCAACAAGATCACCCTGGAACTCGGCGGCAAGTCGCCGGTGATGATCTTCGACGACGCCGACCTCGACATGGCCATCACCATGGCCGCGTTCGGAACCTTCGTGCACTCCGGGCAGGCCTGCGTATGCGGCTCGCGCGTGTTCGTCCAGCGCGGTGTCTACGAGCGCGTGGTCGAGGGCCTGGCGAACATGGCCAACATGATGAAGCTCGGTGGCCCCAAGGAAGAGGGCGCCATGGCAGGTCCGCTGATCAGCCAGAAGCAGCTGACCCGGGTGCTCGGCTACTTGGAACAGGGCAAGGCCGACGGCAATGAGTTCGTCACCGGCGGCCACCGGCTGGACCGCAAGGGCTACTTCGTGCATCCCACCGTGGTCACAGGCGTCGACCCCGATTCCAGCCGGCTGTTCCAGGAGGAGATCTTCGGGCCGGTGGTCACGGTGCTGCCGTTCGACGACGAAGACGAGGCGATAGCCCTGGCCAACAACAGCAGCTACGGGCTGGCCGCGACCGCCTGGACGTCCAACCTGGGCCGCGCGCACCGACTGGCCAAGCGGCTCAAGGCCGGAACGGTCGGGCTGAACTGTCAGATGCAGTTCGACCACTCGATGCCGTTCGGCGGCTACAAGCAGTCCGGCTGGGGATACGAATCCGGCAAGGCGGGCATCGAAACCTATCTCCAGACGAAGATCGTCTGGGCGCAGATGTAGCAGCGGAACGCGATAACGACATGGTTCACTCCCCCGCCTCCCCTTACCGGGTCGTCCAGTGGACGACCGGCAACGTCGGCAGGAGCTCCGTTCGGGCGATCGCAGGCAACCCGAACTACGACCTCGTCGGCCTCTTCGCATGGTCGGACGACAAGGTCGGCCGCGACGCCGGCGAGCTGGCCGGCATCGACCCGCTCGGCGTCACCGCGACCAACGACGCCGCGGCGCTGCTGGCACTCAAGCCAGACTGCGTCGTCTACAACCCGATGTGGATCAACGTCGACGAGCTGGTACAGATCCTCTCGGCGGGCGTGAACGTTGTGACGTCAGCATCTTTCATCACCGGCCATAACCTCGGCGACGACCGAGCCCGGCTCGATGAGGCGTGCCGCAAGGGTGGCTCCACCCTGTTCGGGTCCGGAGTCAGCCCGGGCTTCGCCGAACTGTTGGCGATCGTGGCGGCGACGGCATGCGACCGGGTCGACAAGATCACCATCACCGAGACGGCCGACACCACCCTCTACGACTCTCCCGACACCGAGCGGCCGGTGGGTTTCGGCGCTGCGATCGACGATCCCGACCTGGAGCCGATGGCCGCCCGCGGCACGGCTGTCTTCGCCGAGGCGGTCCGGCTGGTCGCCGACGCGATGGGCGTCGAGCTCGATGAGATCACCTGCTCGTGCGAATACGCCCAGACCACCACGGATCTATCGATGGCATCCTGGACGATCCCGGCCGGGCATGTGGCCGGGGTGTTCGCCAGCTGGCAGGGGATCGTCAATGGCCAATGCGTCATCGACATCAACGTGCGGTGGCGCAAGGGTCAAACGCTGGAGCCGGATTGGCAGCTCGACGGCGATGGCTGGAAGATCACCATCGACGGCCGGCCGACGGTCAACATGCAGGTCGGTTTCACTCCACCGCCGGACCTGATCGCCACGGCGAAGTCGCTCGACGATTTCTTCGAGCTCGGCCACATCATGACGGCGATCCCGCCGATCAACGCCATCCCGGCCGTCGTCGCCGCCGAACCCGGGATCGCCACCTACAACGATCTGCCGCTGAACCTGCCCCGATTCCCCGCTCAGAACAGGTAAATCACCAGCACCGCCGTCCACAGCACGGCGAGCCAGCCATCGGTGGCGCGGCGCAACCAGATCGGTGCGGTGCGCACCTCCATGAAGTTGCGGATGATCAACCGAGCCTTGATGGCCGAGAGCGCGATCACGGTGACGGTGATGGGGATGCTGGGCTCGACCGGCCCGGCGTTGTGCCCCGGAGCCAGCCACCAGGCCAGCACGGTGATTCCCACCAGGACAAGCCAGGTTCCGGTGGTCAGACGCTCGGGCCGATGGGTAAGCAACGATTGTGGCTGTGCGGTCACGCCGATTCACCTCATCACGTAGAGCAGTGCGAATATCACGACCCAGAGCAGATCGACCATGTGCCAATAGGTCGCTCCCTGTTCGACCATGCTGACCCGGGCCCGACGCGGATTGCGCAGGTCGCGGATCACCACGCCGAGAATGATCAGGCCCAGGGCCACATGGAACAGATGCACCCCGGTCAGCACGTAGTAGAAGCTGAAGAACGTACTGGAATTGGTGTATCCGGCTTGGATTTCAGCGGTCCATTCATAGACCTTGATGACCGCGAACAGCGCACCGCACACCATTCCTCCACGGACCAGGCCGATGGCGCCGGACCGGTTGCCCGCACGGGCGGCGTGTACACCCTCGACGACAAGCCATGAGCTGGTGATCAGCACAATGGTGTTGACGACGCCGAGGGTGATGTTGAGCTGCTGCTGATCAGCCAGAAACTCCACGGGCGCCTTCGCGCGGAACACCATGTATGCCACGAAATAGCCGCCGAAGATGACCAGATCGCCCAGCACCATGAACCACATGTGTCCGTCGCCGGGCAGGTGGGGCGCCGCACGTCCCACGCCGGTCTGCGCTCGCCGCACGGTCGGTGTCTTCTGGTCAGTCATCACATGCGCCCCCAGTCAGACGGTCAGACGATCGGTGGTGAGTCGATGGGCTCGCGTGCACCCGTCACCTGCAGGAATGCGATCAACGCCCCCAGCCAGACGCAGAACACCACGACCGCGATGTAGAAGGTGATGACCCCGTTCCAGGCGAATGCACCGGAGTCGAACAGCCACAGCTGACTCGCGATCACCTCAGTGACTATCTGCCAGATGCTCACGTAGGCAAACCATTTGGGAAAGATGTTGTTCTTGTCGTAGAAGATCGCGATCGCCAGGCTGAAGTAGGCGGCGGTGAAGCAGCCCAGGGAGCCGTTGTAGGACAGCATCCCCAGGTCGTAGAAGAATCGCACCATCTCCGGGTCACGGTCCGGCCGGAACGCCCCGAGCGAATAGCACAGGATCACCATCTGGAAGCCTGGGACGGCGCCGACCGCCATCCCGCCGATGTAGGCGTAGGCCAGCACCGAACCCGATGTCATCCGCATCATGTGGTAGCCGACCAGGCCGTTGGAGATCGCGGCCCCGCCGGTGATCACCAGCAGCAACACGAAGCCGAAGTGCATGGTCGTCGCGTGCTGGGCGAACCAGTCCTGCATCTGCTGCGGGCCCACGTCGGGCCGGGGCGGCGGTGTCACCCGGCCCAGCAGGCACACCCCCAGGCCCATCAGTCCGTAGAACCCCACGAAGATCCACCACACCACCCGCACATCGGGTTTGCCCGCATCGGGCGGTGGGGTGGCGTCGACGTCGTCGCCGTAGAGCAGGGTGGCGATGTTCACCGCAGCACGCCCTCGGCAACGCCCTGCCGGTACAGGGCATCTCGCAGCGCGAAGAACATCGCGAACACGAATACCGCGAACGCCCCGTTACGCACCCAGAACGAGATGAGACCGTCCCAGGCCAGCGGCCCGGTTTTGAACACGGTCGCCGCGACCGAGGGCAGCATCGCCAACGCGGTGATCACGGACAGATGGGCCACCCAGCGGCCGAAGACCGGATCGGGACCGCGGTCGGCGTAGACGGCGCAGGCCAGCATCGCGAACTGCCCGACGATCATTCCGACCGGTGCGATGAACGACATCCAGGCCAGGTCGTTGAGTGCCTCGACCACCTCGGGGCTGCGGTCGGACCGGAACGCCGCCACCCCGAAGAAGATATTGGACAGCGCGAAAAGCGTTGCGCCGCTGACCACCGCGGCCAAGTATCCGTAGGCGAACACATGACTCTGGGTGGACATCCGTTTCATCTGGCCCACGATCAACACCAGGAACGGCACGATCATGATCCCGCACAGGTTGAACCCGACCATGCTGAGCCGGATCCACGACCGGTGCTGGTCGTAGAACTCGGCAACCTGCGCCGCGGACATGGTCGGTGACATCGGCGGGAAGAACCCCGGGAAGGTCGCGAACAGCGCGAGCAATACCGCGCCGACGACCGGCCCCGACCACAGCAGCACCAACTGCGCCCGGAATGCGGTGGCCTGGGGCGTCTCCTCTGCTTCGGCGATCATCTGCATTCCCGTGATCCCTTCGCTGCTCCCCCGGCGGCCTGTCGGGCGACCACGTGCACCGGAACGTCCCCCTAGCCGATCGACTACCCGAAGATAGCCGAACGGCTATCCGACGGTCAATGCCCCGCGGGAGCCTCGATGAATCGTTTCGTGAGCCGCAGCAATTGGGCACGCAAGGTGTCATCGTCGACGTGGCCCACCAGCGGATGCATTACCCCAACAGCGATGGCACCGGACAACATCGCCGCCGACACCACCGCGTCGTCGCCGGCGTCGCCGACCAGCACGCCGTACAACCGCGCGATGAACTGTTGAAAGGGCTGATGTTCGGCCAACAGCCGGACGATCACCGGATCGAACTGCAGGGTGCTCGCCGCGCCCCGTCGGCGTACCGCCATGTCGATAACGCCGTCGAGCAACACTTCTCGAGCCCGAGGCCGACTCTGCTCGGCTTCGGCGACCTCCAGCGCCTCTTCCAATGCCCCCAGCTCCCGTTCGGTGAGCGCGACGACAATCTCTTCCTTGGTCTTGAACTGGTGGTAGACCGCGGCCTTGGTCACCCCGATCAGGTCGGCGATCATCTGCAGCGACGTTCCGCCGACGCCGTTCTCACCGATCAACTGCAGCGCGGCATCAAGGATGCGCGTCTGCGCCGCGCTGCGGGGAATGAAACGGAACTGGGTAGCGGCCGGAGTGGAAGCCATGCGACGAGGGTAGCCAATCGGCTAGTCAGACAACAGGCGCTCCGCCGCGGAGTAGGGATCGTCGGTCCCGTCGACCACCCGTTCGGTGAGCCGGTCCAGTGCGGGATGGGAGCGCAGCCGGGTCTGAGCCAGTGACAGGATCTGTGCCCGCGCCCGGGCCAGCCGGCGCTCCCGACTGTCGGTGCGGTGGTGGGCTTCGATGGTGTCCACCAGGTGGTCGAGGCCGTCGCCGCGCGCGGCGATCAGGGTGAGAATCGGTGCGCCGGTGTGGTGCAACTCGATGCGAAGGTCACGCACGGTCTGCTCGGCACCCTCGCGGTCGGCCTTGTTGACCACCACGATGTCGCCCACTTCCAGCAATCCGGCTTTGGCGGCCTGGACCGCGTCACCGGCGCCGGGATTGAGCACCACGATTGTCGGGTCGGCGATCGCGGCGATCTCGATCTCGGATTGGCCCACCCCGACCGTCTCCAGCAGCAGCACATCGAAGCCGAGCGCGGCGAGCAGCTGGAGGGCCGCGGGCACCGCCTCGGCGAGTCCGCCCAGGTGGCCGCGGGCCGCCACCGACCGGATGAGCACTTCCGGGTCGTTGATGTGGGCCGCCATCCGGATGCGATCGCCCAGCAGGGCGCCGCCGCTGAACGGCGAGGACGGGTCGACGGCAAGCACCGCCACCCGCAGGCCGCGCTGTCGGTAGGCCCCCACCAGAGCAGCGATCGTGGTGGACTTGCCCGCCCCCGGCGGTCCGGTCACCCCGATGACTCGCGTGGCGGCCGGGCCTACGGCGGCCAGGACTTCGGCGCGCCGGCCGCTTTCGACCATGCTGAGCAAGCGGCCGGTGGCACGGACGGAGCCCCCGCGCGCCGCGGCAAGCAACTCGGCAATGGTCATCGACACCGTCAGTTCTTGTTCGTGGTGAGCCGATCGATGATGGCCGCGAAGTCGTCGGTCTTGAAGGACTGGTCTTCGGCCATGTTGGCGAAATCCAGCGTGGCCAGTACCGCACGCTCCAGGTGGATGTTGAGCAGCCGCTTAGTGCTCTCCACCGCTTGGCGGGGCAACTCGGCGATTCTCCTGGCACACGAAATCGCCTCCGCGAGCGGGTCTTCCGCCACGTGATTGGCCAGCCCCAACTCCACTGCCCGAGCCGCCGGAATACGGGCGCCGGTCAGGGCGTACTCCTTGGCCAGCAGCAGGCTCATCTGCAACGGCCAGGTCAGAGGTCCGCCGTCGGCGGCGACCAGACCCACCTGCACATGCGGATCGGCCAGGTAAGCCGACTCCGAGACGTAGACGATGTCGCTCAGCGCCACCAGACTGCAGCCCAGACCAACGGCGGGCCCGTTCACCGCGGCGATCACCGGGGTACGGCAGCGTGCCATGCCCAGCACGATATCGCGGCCGTGCGCAATCGTCTTGGCACGCAATTTCTCATCGCGCCGCAGTTCGTCGAGGTAGGCGAAATCGCCCCCGGCGGAGAACGCCCGCCCGCTGCCGGTCAGCACCGCCGCGCGCGCCCCGTCGTCCTCCTCCAGCCGCGGCCACAGTTTGGCCAGGCCGGTGTGCAGTGCGTCGTTGACGGCATTGAGCGCGTCGGGGCGATTGAGGGTGATGATCCGCAGCGGGCCGTCGGCACGCACGTCGATTTCAGCAGGCATGTCGTACATGTCTCAGACTCCTTCAATAGTCGTGACCCGCTTCACCCGGACTTCGCCCGCGTTCGCGATCACTGCGTCAATAGTCGTGACCCGCTTCACCCGGACTTCGTCCGCGTTCGCGATCACTGCGTCAATAGTCGTGACCCGCTTCACCCGGACTTCGTCCGCGTTCGCGATCACGACGTCAATCCCAGGATTCGGCCGGCAATGATGTTCTTCTGAATCTGCGAGGTTCCGCCCATCACGCTCTGGGCGCGGCTGTACAGGTAGGCGCTGAGCAGATCCGGGTCGTCCACCCCGCCGACCGCCAGCGCGGCGTGGCCGACGGACTGCTCCACCCAGGTCATCAGCAGCTTGTCCAGCGAGCCTTCCGGGCCGTGGCTGAGGCCGTCGAGCTGTTCGGAGAGCCGCCGGCGCACATGCAACCGCAGCATCTCGGTTTCCACTGCCGCCCAAGCCAATTCCTCCGGGACGTCTCCGGCTACGCGCTTCGCCATCTGGCGCACCAGCTTGCCGTAGCGGGCCGAGTACCCCAGGGTC
Organism: Mycobacterium sp. SMC-15; assembly: GCF_045310925.1. Lineage (NCBI taxonomy): Bacteria > Bacillati > Actinomycetota > Actinomycetes > Mycobacteriales > Mycobacteriaceae > Mycobacterium > Mycobacterium sp. SMC-15. Next base: position 317,768 of record NZ_JBJIAJ010000005.1, read on the forward strand.
GACGGTTCGCGCTCATGGCCGACCACCGTCATCGCCAGCGCCCAGCCCTCCCCCGGCGCACCGACCATCTGACTCGCCGGCACCCTCGCGCCGTCGAAGAGCACCTGACCGAATTCCGTGGTGACACCGTTGATCATCTGCAGTGGCCGCTGCTCGATTCCGGGCTGGTGCATCGAGATGATGAACGCCGAGATGCCGCGGTGCCGGGGCGCGTCCTTGTCGGTGCGGGCCAACAGCAGACACCAGTCGGCGACGTCGGAGTAACTGGTCCAGATCTTGTGCCCGTGTATGACGTAGTCGTCGCCTTCACGGGTCGCGGTGGTGGTCAGCGAGGCCAGGTCCGAGCCGGCCCCGGGTTCGGAGAAGCCCTGACACCAGCGCTGCGTGCCGTCGATCATGCCGGGCAAGAACCGTTGCTGCAGTTCGGAACTGGCATGGCGGCCCAGCCCGACGACCAGATACCCGAGACTCGGCCGCGGGGGCGCGCCGGCGGCGGCCAGTTCCTCGTCGACGATGACGTCATAGACCGGCGCCAGCTCCTGGCCGCCGAACTCGCGCGGCCAGGACACCCCGAAGAATCCGCCCGCATACAGTGCCTGGTGCCATTCACCCTGGCGTTCCCAGTACTCGTCGTCCCCGGCGGCGGGAAAGCTGCCGGCCCGCTCGGTCAGCCAGGCCCTGAGCTTGCTGCGGAAGTCGGCTTCGGCGGGCGAATCACGAAAGTCCATCTGCGATCTCCCTTATCGTCACGGGCCACAGGCCGGTCGAAGTCAGCGCTCGCCGCAGGTAGGCATGCGCCGCACATTCCCAGGTGTTGCCGATCCCGCCGTGCACCTGGATCGCGGTTTCGCAGACAGTCCGGGCGGCGCGCGCGGAGTAGATCTTGGCGATCCGGGCGGCGCGCACCGCGTCGGCCGCGGGTGCCTCGTCGACGGCCCAAGCCGCGTGTCGCAGCACGCTCACCGAGCCCTCGATCAGCGCCAGTCCCTCGGCGAGCAGGTGGGCGATGGCCTGATAGGAGCCGATGGGTTTGCCGTACTGCTCACGGATCTTGGCGTAGTCGCATGCCAGGCCGTGCGCGCCGCGTGCGGTGCCGACCAGATCGGCGCACGTCGCCGCCAATGCCAGTGCCTGCCAACGCAACGCATCCTCGGCGCCGAGCTCGCCGACCTGCTGCGCCGCACCGGCAAGGTCGGCGACGGGCCGGGTGAGGTCGGCTCCGGTTCGCAAGCCTCCGATCGGGGCGGTCAGCACCGCACGCTCGCGCACCATCACCGCTTGGGCGGCGCCGCGCGCGTCGATGGCGGTGTCACCGACCGCGACGGTGACCGGGCCCTCGCCCAGTGCCACCTGGCGGTGCAGGTCGTCGGCAAGCACCGGGCCGAGGAAAGGCACGTCGACGAGGCCGCGACCGAACTCCTCGGCGACGATCGCCACCTCAACTCCCGATGCGCCGTCGGAACGTAAAGCGCGCCAGCCGGTCTGGGCGACGGCGCGTTCCAGCCGCGCTATCCGACCCGCGTCGTCGAGTTCGGCCACCGAGCCCGGTCCGAGGTCGTCGGCAAGCTTGGCCGCGGCATCTCGCAGTTGGCGCTGCTCGGCATTCAGCCGGACATCCATAGGCGCTCCTTCAGTAGTCGGCGCAACAGCTTTCCGGAAGGCAACCGGGGGATCTCGGGAACGAACACCACCCGGTGCAGACGCTTGTAGGACGCCAGACGGTCACTGACCAGCGCGCACAGCTCGTCGTCGCTGACCGGGGCGCAGAGTGCGACCGCAGCGACGACGGCCTCACCGTCACGCTCGTCGGGCACCCCGAACACACCGCAGTCCGCGACCGCGGGGTGCTCGTGCAGCACCGCCTCGATCTCCGCGGGAGCGACCTGAAAGCCGCGCACCTTGATCATCTCCTTGCAGCGGTCGGTGATCCGCAACCAGCCGCCGGCGTCGAGGTATCCGACGTCGCCGGTGTGAAACCATCCGTCACGCACGGCTTCTGCGGTTGCCGATGCGGGAAGGTAGCCGGCCATCAAGGAAGCGGACCTGACCAGGATCTCGCCGGGAGCACCGGCCGAGAGCTGCTCACCGGTTTCGACATCGACTACCCGCAGCTGCACGCCGGGTACCGGCCGGCCCACGGTGTCCAGGCGCCCGGCGCCGGCGGGACTGCACGCGATCACCGGAAGTTCGCTGGTGCCGTAGGCGGGCACGAAGGGCACGCCGGTGCGCCGGGTGACGGTGTCGGCGACGGCCGCGGTCACCGGGGTGGCGCCCCACATGATGAAACGCAGTGAAGACAGGTCGAACGATTCCAGTTCCGGATGCGCGGCGATAGCCAGGGCGATCGGCGCTACCGCCATCTCCACGGTGATCCGGTCCGCGCCGATCGATTGCAGCATCGCGTCGATGTCGAAGCGCCGGTGCAAGCGCACCCACGCCCCGACGCTCAGCGCGGTCAGGATGTTGAGCAGCCCGAGAATGTGCGACGGTGGAGTGGCCACTTGGATCCGGTCGGCGGCGTTCAGCCCCAACGCATCCCGCCAGTGGTCTACCGCCGCGGCCAGCGAGGCGTGGGTGTGCCGCACGGCCTTGGGCAGCCCGGTGGTGCCGGAGCTGAACACCAGCAGCGCGTCGGAACCGGCCGGTGGTGGATCACCCTCCCAGGTGCCGGCGGGAATCTCGTCGTCCAGGTGCCGCATCGGCATCAGCTCGGCCAGCACCGGCTGGTCACCGAGGGCGCAGCGGGGTTGCACCAGCGCCAGGGCGTGCGCCACCTCGTCGCGCTTCCAGGCGGGGCTGATCAGCGCGACGACGGCCCCCACGCGCCAGATGGCACGCACCGCGATGACGAACTCCGGCCGGTTCGACGACATCAGCGCCACCCGGTCCCCGGCACGCACGCCGTCGGCCACCAGGGCGGCTGCCAGGTCACCGGCCAGCGCGTCGAGCTCGGGCAGGCACCACTGCCGATCCTCGAACGCAAGCACTGCGGTGGACGATCCTGGCGACATTTGAGAAGATCCTATCGGTTTGAGAGAATAGTATTCTCTAAAGCGAAGAACGCAAACCGGAAGGGGTGGGCATGGCGGTCACTCATGTTTTCCAGCGAGCGACCGTGACGCGCATCGTCAAGGAGACGGCCGACGCCTACACCTTCGTGCTGGCGCCACAGGAACCGCCGTTTCCCTACCGGGCCGGTCAGTACTCGACGTTCCAGGTGCGGGTCGACGGTGAGGAGCTGTACCGGTCCTACTCGATGTCGAGCGCTCCGGAGACCGACACCGAGCTGATGACCACGGTCAAGCGTGTTCCCGGCGGCAAGGTGTCGAACTGGTTGCTGGACAACGTCGCTGAAGGCGATGAGCTGGTGATGACCCGCGCGGCGGGGATCTTCTGCCTGCAGGAGTCGACGGCTCCACTGCTGGCGTTCGCCGGCGGCAGCGGGATCACGCCGATCCTGTCGCTGGCCAAGAGCGCGCTGGCGACCACCGACCGCGTCGTGCGGCTGCTCTGCGCCGACCGGGATGCGTCCGCGGCGATCTTCGGGAGCGCGTTGGACGAGCTCGCCGCCCGCTACCCCGGCCGACTGACCGTGCAGCGGCATTGCGACGCCGACGACGGCCTACTGGACGGCGCCGCGGTGGCGGCATTCATCGGCGCCGATGCCGGCGCGGACTGCTACGTATGCGGACCGGCGGGATTCATGGATGTGGTGCGCGCGGCCTGGCCGGGTCCGGGCCGCCTGCTCATCGAGGACTTCGACGTGGCGACCGCCCCGACTCCGGCCGCGGCCCCAGCGACCAGCACCGACGCCGACGCCGACGTGACCGGAACCGTGACGATCCACCTCGGGCGCCAGAAGGAAACGGTGCCGCGGGTCGCTCGCGAGACCCTGCTCGAGAGCGCCCGGCGCGCCGGACTGGCGCCCCCGTTCTCCTGCGAGGCGGGTAACTGCGGCACCTGCATCGCCCACATCACCGAGGGCAGCGCGACCATGCTCAACAACACGGTGCTCGACGACGACGAGGTCGCCGACGGCTACATCCTGACCTGCCAGGGCCTGCCCGAGGGCGGCTCGATCACCGTGCACTACGAGTAGGGCGGCGCGGCCGCGCTCAGCCGGCCGCCCCGTAGCCCAAAGTGCTCTTGGTCTCCAGGTATTCGTGGAATCCCGCGTCGCTCCACTCGCGACCGTTGCCGCTGCGCTTGTAGCCGCCGAACGGTGCGTTCAGGTCGAAGGCGTGGTTGATCGCCACCCACCCGGCCCGGATCCGGCGGGCGATTCCCCGCGCGGCGTCGATGTCGGCACCCGAGACGTAGCCGGCCAGACCGTACTCGGTGTCGTTGGCGATCTCGACGGCCTCGTCGAGATCGTCATAGCCGAGGATGCACAGCACCGGCCCGAAGATCTCTTCGCGCGCGATCGTCATCTGGTTCGTCACACGCGCGAAGACCGTCGGTCGGACGAAGTAACCGGTGTCGAGCCCGTCCGGCCGGCCGGCGCCGCCGGCCGCGACCGTCGCACCCTCGGCGATGCCCTGCTCGATCAGGCCCTGCACCTTGGCGAACTGCGCCGCCGACGCCACCGGTCCGATCGCCTTCGCATCGGCGGGGTCGCCGACCTTCACCTGGCCGGCGACCGCATGGGCGATCGCGATGGCCTCGTCCATCCGCGAGTTCGGCACCAGCATTCGTGACGGCGCGTTACAGCTCTGCCCGGAGTTGACCATCATGGTCGACACCCCGGCGGTGACGCTGTCGACGAACGCGTCGTCGTCGAGCACGATGTTGGCGCTCTTACCGCCCAGCTCCTGGGTCACCCGCTTCACGGTCGGGGCGGCGTTCTCGGCCACCGCGACGCCGGCGCGGGTGGAGCCGGTGAACGACACCATGTCGACGTCCGGGTGCCGCGACAGCGCCGAGCCGACTCCGGGCCCGTCGCCGTTGACCATGTTGTACACGCCGGCCGGAACACCCGCGGCGTCCATGATCTCGGTGAAGATGTACGCCGAGAACGGCGCGACCTCAGAGGGCTTCAGCACCATGGTGCAGCCGGTGGACAACGCCGGGTAGACCTTCACCGCGATCTGGTTCAGCGGCCAGTTCCACGGCGTGATGAGACCACATACTCCGATCGGCTCGCGCTCCACCAGGGTGTCGCCGCGCTGCTCGCTGAACGAGAAGTTCTTCAGCGCATCGATCGCCGTGACGAGATGACCGGCCCCGAGATTGATCTGCACCCCGGCGGCCAAACTGGGCGGCGCCCCCATCTCTTCGCTCACCGCGTCGGCCAGGTCGCCGCTGCGCCGTTGGTACTCGGCGAGGATCGCCTGCAGCAGATCCAGCCGCTCCGCGCGGCTGCTCTGCGACCAGCTGTCAAAGGCCCGCCGGGCCGCGGCGACCGCGAGGTCGACGTCTGCCGCCGTGCCGAGTGCGATCTTCCCACAGACCTTTTCGGTGGCCGGGTTGTCGACGTCGAGCGTCTTCGATTCGGCCGGGTCCACCCACCGGCCGTCGATGTAGAACTGGGTGTATTCGCGCATCACAACACTCCTTCGACTACTGGGGTTTCTCGGCTTGGCCTGTCTGGGCCATCCCGAAGCTGTATCGGATATGTGCGGCGTGCCCGTCGGGCACAACCGGGAAGATCACGGGTTCGGTGACGTCCCGGATCGCCTCGATCCGGGACTCGACGTCCCCGATCGTCCAGGACGGTTGATACACACCGGGGCTCTCGACCAGCGCGGCCCGGGCTACCCGACCGGCCAGGGCGATCAGCACTTCACCGGTGACCGAACAGGATTCGTGCGCGAGCCAGCCGACCACCGGCGCCACCAGCTCGGGTTCCATCGGCGGGTACGCCGAGGTGTCGATCCCCTCGGCCATCCTGGTCACCGCCGCCGGGACCACCACGTTGCACCGGACGCCGTGCGCTGCGCCCTCCAGCGCCGCGACGTTGCTCAGCCCGATCACGCCCGCCTTCGCGGCCGCATAGTTGGCCACGTCGGCGTTGCCGTAGATGCCGCCGATCGACGAGGTCAACACCATGCGACCGTAGCCTGCGTCACACATCGCGCCGAAGGCCGCCCGCACCACATGGAAAGCGCCACGCAGATGAACGTCCAGGACCGCATCGAAGTCGTCCGAACTCATCTCACGCAACGGGGCCCGGCGGACGTTTCCGGCATTGTGGATCAGGATGTCGACCCGTCCGTAGCGCTCCAGTGCGGCGCCGACAATCGCCTCGCCGCCCTCGGGTGTGGCGACCGACGCGGTGCAGGCCACCGCGGCGCCGCCCGCGTCGCGGATCTCGGCGGCGACCCGCTCGGCCGGGTCCACGCGCACCCCGTCACCGGTGAGGTCGGCGCCGGTGTCATTGACGACGACGGTGGCTCCCCGCTGCGCCAGCAGGTGTGCGTAGGCGCGGCCCAGTCCCCGCCCGGCGCCGGTCACGACGGCGACGCGGCCGTCGAAGTTCAGATCCGCAGCCTGGTTTCGGCTCAAGCGAAGGGTTCCTCACCGGCGAGCTTGGTCCGGCGCAGCATCCGGCCGGAATCAGGGTCATAGGGCAACGCCCGGTGCATGGTTCCGGTGTTGTCCCACATGACCAGATCCCCGACCGACCACTGGTGCCGATAGACGAACTGCGGACGAGTGGCCCAATCACGCAGCCGCACCAGCGTTGCGGCGCTGTCCCGATGGTCCATCCCGACGATGTGGCTGGCAGTGCAGCCCAGGATCAACGACCTGCGACCGGAGCGGTGCGTCCAGACCACCGGCAGCTCGCACTCCCCGATCGCCATCATCTGACGCAGCGTCGCGAATTCGGGTTCAGGGTCGTAGTACAACAGCGAGTTCCACGCCGAGTGCATGGCGCGCAACGACGCGAGCTGGTCCTTGTCGTCGTCGGAGAGATCGTCGTAGGCCGCGTAGGTGTTACAGAATTCGGTGTCCCCGCCGCCGCCGGCCGGCAATACCTTGCTGGACAACAGCGAGGCCAAGATCGGCACCTCGTTCATGGTGCCGTCGAGATGCCAGTAGAACGACCCCTTGAGGTAGTCGGCCTGCTTGTTCACCGTTGTGTCGAGCGTGACGTCGTAGACCGCCTCGCCATCACGCTCGGGCGCAACTGCGCCGAGCGTTTCGGTGAAAGCCACCTGCTCGGCATCGGTCAGCCCGATCGTCGGGAACACCAGTACGCCGCGCTGCTCCAGCAGTTCGCGGATGGCGCCCGCGTGAACACCGGACAGCAGCGCGTCCTTGTCGGCACGGACCTCGGTTCCGATGCGCTCGGTCAGATCCCGTGTCGGCAGTGCTGTAGTCGTCGTCTTCGATGTCACTGCAGGTCCAGGCCTTTCAGGTCGCCCGCCTCGCGCCACTCCTTCAGCAGATCGTCGAAGGCGTAGAAGCCCGGCGAGTACACCTCGCCCAGGAACGAGCGGCTCGCGTCGCCGAATCCACGGCCCTCGTTGTTGTAATAGCCCGGCGTGCATGATAAATCGAACGCCGAGTTGTCGAAAGCCAACTCCCGGATGGTGTTGACCCAGGCGTCCTGACCCTCCTGGCTGGGCTCGACGACCGTCGCCCCCTGCCTGAGAGTCTCGGCGATGATGTAGGCGATGTGCTCGGCCTGCTGCTCGAACATCGCGGTGGTGTTGGCCGACACGCCGCCCTGGATGAAGCCGGTGTGAAACTGGTTGGGGAACCCACGGCTGGTCATCCCGTGCAGGGTCTGGTGCCCGTCGCGCCAGTGGTCGAACAGCGATACCCCGGCGCGTCCCTCGATCACGTCGATCGCGTACCGACGGCTGATCTCCGTAGAGATCTCGAAACCACTGGCGAAGATGACGCAGTCGACCTCGTACTCGACGCCTCCCGCGACAATGCCTTTCTCCGTGAGTTTTTCGACCCCCTTGGATTCGGCCACGTCGACCAGGGTGACATTGGGCCGATTGAACGCGGGCAGGTAGGTGTCACTGGAGGTCGGGCGCTTGCACATGAACCGGTAGTACGGCTTGAGCGCCTCAGCGGTGTGCGGATCCTCGACGATGTCGTCGATCCGGCGGCGCAGCCGCTCCATGATCTTGTAGTCCTCTTCCTCCCGCATCGCCATGATCTCCTCGACGCCGAGAGCCGTCGGGTCGGGGCTGGCGCCGATGCGAGCGGTCAGGTTGCGACCCAACTCGGTCCAGAAGTCGCACACCATGTCGGGGGCGTCGAACACCACGCCCTCGAACGGCGACCAGCGGTGGAAGTTGCGCTTGCGTTCGGCCTGCCAACCCGGCTGTAGCGAAGCGGCCCACCGGGGGTCGGTGGGTTCGTTGCCCCGGAAGTCCACCGACGACGGCGTGCGCTGAAAAACATAGAGCTGCTTGGCATCCCGACCCAGATGCGGGACCAACTGCACACCGGTCGCGCCGGTGCCAACCAGAGCCACCCGCTTGTCGGCCAGCTTGTCCAGGCCACCGTTCGCGTCGCCGCCGGTGTAGTCGTAGTCCCAGCGGGCCGAGTGGAAGACGTGGCCGCCCGCGTCCATGAACTCTTTGATGCCCGCGATACCGGGCAACTTGGGCCGGTTGTAAGAGCCCTGCGCCATGACCACGAAACGCGCCCGCAGGTCGTCGCCCCGGTTCGTCGTCAGCCGCCAGCGCTTGATCTGTTCCTCCCAGCGGACGGTGCGCACCTGGGTCGAGAAGATCGCCCCGTCATAGAGGCCGAAGTGCTTACCGAGGTTCTGGCAATGCGCGAAAATCTCTGCGCCGTCGGCGAACTTCTTGGAGGGGATGAAGTCCAGCTCTTCGAGCATCGGGACGTAGCAGTACGCGTCGTTGTCGCACTGGATTCCGGGGAAGCGGTTCCAGTACCAGACACCGCCGAAGTCGCCCCCCATCTCGATCACCCGCACGTCCGGCACGCCGGCCTTCTTCAGGTATGCGCCGGCGAGCAGTCCGGCGATGCCACCCCCGAGGACCACGACCTCGATGTCGGCGTCGATGGGTTCCCGCGGAGTCACCGCGGTGTGCGGATCGACCTCGGCGAACTCCACGAAATCATCCTTGACTTCAAGGTACTGACTGGAGCCGTCGGCGCGAATGCGTTTGGCCCGCTCATCGGCGTACTTGTGCCGGAGCGCTTCGATGTCGAAGTCATCGGGAGTCTGGGTCGGCGGACAGTCCGTCATCGATCGTTTCCTGTCGGGATTTCTTGAGGCGCACCGGCGCCCATGTACTTCGACAACTGGTGGTGCAGGTTCACGATGGCGCGCTCCCGGTAGGGGTTGGGCTTGGCGCCGGGATAACCGAGGGACTTCATTCCCTGCTGCACCGCTGCCATGTTCGAGAAGTCCTGTGGAAGAACCGAGCGCCAGCCCGGGTCGCCCACCGGGGTGTACTCCCATTGCGTCTGCGGTTCTTCACCTTTGGGAAAGAGTTCGAACACCGAGACTTCGAAGATGCACTTGTCGGGGTTGTAACTGGGATGCGGCCGAGCGCTGTAGCACAGGGCACTGGTGAGTCCCTGGCCGATCTGGAAGTTCGGGAAGATCTGCCACGCGGTGCCGGCCTGCCCGAGCACGTCGGCGGGAATCGTCGGCCAGATGACCCCGCGGGCCGCGTCGTCGCGGCGCGCCGAGGCCAGCCAGTGCTGCAGGACCTTGTCGGCCGGGGTGCCCTCGGGCAGCTCGTCGACCAGTCGCTTGGCGGCGTTCACCAGGGTGGCGGTGGTGGTGGCGTTGGTCTCCTCCATGGTGTAGACCTGCATCTCCGCGGTCGACACCCGCGGATCGGCGCCGGTCCCCAGCCGGATCTTGGATTTGGTCGCCTCCAGATCGTCGGGAGCGTCGTAGCCGAGGTTGCTGTGCTTGCCCTGCACCCGTGCCCAGCCCTTGAACTCACCGAACCTGTTGAACTCCGGGTGGGTTGTGTAGACGTGGTAGGTCTCGTTGAAGGCCTCCATCGCGACCTTCCAATTGCAGTCGAACTCCAGCCATTTGCGCCACTTGTAGCGCATGTTCTCCAGGCCGAACGGTTCAAGAATCTTCGCGGCCGGGAACAGGTAGTCGGCCAGCGATTCGCTGTCGGGGTCCATGTTGATCCAGAGCCAGCCGCCCCAGGTGTCGACTCGCACCGAACCCAGATGGGTGTTCGCGGGCGTCAACGTTCCTTGCCAGTCATCCTGTTCGCGTATGTGGGTGCAGGTTCCATCGAGTCCGTAGGTCCAGCCGTGGAATCCACAGACGAACGACTTGCGGGTTCGCGCGCAGGCGTTCTTCGCCCCGGCCGGAGTGTCGATCAGCCGGCGGCCACGGTGCATGCAGACGTTGTGGTGGGCCCGAAACTCGTCCGGCCCGCTGCGGACGACGATGATCGAGTCCTCGAGGATGTCATAGGTGAGGTAGCTGCCCACCTCCGGCAGATCTTCGATCCGCCCGACCTGTTGCCACACCTTGCGCCACAACTTGTCTCGCTCGGCGCGGGCGTAGCTCGGACATGTGTAGGCCTCGACACCGATCGTGACCGGGCTGGCGAGTTCGTCGTTTGAACCCTGGACCGGATCGGTCATCACATCCTCCTTATCGCAGCGCGGAAGGTGTCGTCCTTGAGGAACAGTGAGGTGTTGTCGGCGTCGAGGTGTGTCCATCTGAGGTTGAGCCCGCCGTCGACCAGCAAGGTCTGCCCGGTGATGTAACTGGCCAGGTCCGACAGCAGAAACAGGATCGGCCCGGCCTGTTCCTCGGGCCGGCCGCGGCGCCCCATGGCGATCGCCTGCAGATCGCGATCGGGATCATCGTCGGTGTAGGTGGCCGAGGCAGCGGTGTTGGTGACTCCCGGAGCCACCGCGTTGACTCGAATCCCGGCCGCCGCCAACTCAACTGCCATAGTGCGGGTCATCGCAACGATCGCGGCCTTTGCCGTGCCGTAGGCGATGTGGAACGGCGCGGTGTTCATCCCGCTGATGGAGGAGATCGACACGATCGAGCCCGGAAGCTGCTGCGCCACCAGGGCGGCGGCAACCGCGCGGCTCATGAAGAAGGAGGTCTCCAGGTTGTGCGTGAAGATCTTTCGCCAATCGGCGCGCGCCACCCTGGTCGACGGCATCCAGGTCGCCGGATCCGCGCCACCGGCGACATTGACCAGTCCGTAGAGCCGCCCGTCGGCTTCTTGGGCCGCATCGAGCACCGTGGCAACACCCTCGTCGGTGGACGCGTCAGCCGCCACCGGTATCACCGACAGGCCTCGGTCGGCCAACGGCGCGATGTGTTCACGGAGGTTCTCCTGCGAGCGGCTCACCGCGATCACGGTGGCCCCTGCCCGCGCGGCCATCGCGGTGATCGTCGTGCCGATTCCGCCGCCGCCGGCTCCCGACACCACCACGATCCGGCCGTGCAGGTCCAGGGGATTGGAATCGCTCAACAGGCTGGGAGGAGTGCAGTGATCCGCCATGACCCGCTTTCACCTGGCACCGACCGTAATTCGCACGCCCGGCGGTCACCGAGATCGCGAATTTGTCCGGACAACATATGTCATTCTTCGTTCTGAAGAACACTATTCCGCAGCGGCAAGCGCAGAGTCAAGGGCAGAACCCGGCGGCCTGCCGGCCTTATTGTCTGGACCAATGCGACGTAGCCCAGCCATCCCCGCTCGGCGCCGCCGGTCGACACACACCGGCGGGGCGTTCACTTAAGCCGAAGCGCCTTGCGTCATGATGGAGCCCACGTCGAACGTCGCCGAATTTGACTACATGCGTTGTCAGAACGAGCTTGAGGAGATGCGGAGTGTCTTCCAGCCAACGTCGGGGCCGCTGGTCCGGAGTCCCACTGGCAGAGCGTCAAGCCCTGCGCCGAGACGAATTCCTCGCGGTCGGCGTGCAACTACTCGGCGATGCGGGCGGGCCCACGCTGACCATCCGGTCAGCCTGTCGCGCAGCCGGGCTGACCGAACGCTACTTCTATGAGAGCTTCGCCGACCGCGACGAGTTTGTGCGCGAGGTGTACGACGACGTGTGCACCCGGGCCTTGGCGGCACTGCTGTCGACCCACAATCCCCGGGAGGGCGTGGAACGTTTCGTCACCATGATGGTCGACGACCCGGCGCGCGGCCGGGTGCTGCTGCTGGCCCCGGAGAGCGAACCGATCCTGTATCGCGCCGGCGCCAAATGGATGCCGGACTTCATCGTGATGCTGCAGCGCACTCTTACCAAGATCGGCGACTCGGCGCTTCGGCAGATGGTGGCGACCGGGTTGATCGGCGCCCTGACCACCCTTTTCGCCGCCTACCTCAACGGGCAGCTCAAGGCCGGCCGCGAGCAATTCATCGACTTCTGCGTCGACATGCTGCTCACTGCGCAAATCGCGCGCTAGGTGTACTGCCCAGGCAGGTTGGTTGAGAAAGTGTGACGACACGCTGTAAGAGTCGTTGATGGGTGAAGGTCTC